>NZ_JACJSM010000001.1:301183-602367 GCF_014698145.1 Oscillatoria sp. FACHB-1406
GAGAACGCGATAGATCCGGCAATTGTTCCGCCAGCCAGCGATCGAGGCGTTCTTTGGTATCTTTAACTTCTAGGGGACGATATTCGCTCATTCAAACGATCGGGGATGTGTAGAGGTATCATTGCAGAGTCTCGACTTTAATCACTCTCCCACCTCAAAAAACTCAAAAATTCCAATGTCTGCGATCGCAACGGTGATAGTTCCGGGTACAACAGCCAATCTAGGCTCTGGTTTCGATTGTATCGGCGCTGCCCTCACTCTGTACAACCAATTCCGATTTACCGCCGCCACCGATACCGCCGTCCCCCTAAAAATTTCCGTGCAAGGCGAGGAAGCTAAAGGGTTGCAGGCTGATAAAAGTAACTTAGTCTATCGCGCCTTTTGCAAGCTGTACGATCGCATCGGACAGCCCGCGCCCCCTGTCGAAATTGAAATTAAGTTAGGCGTTCCCCTCTCGCGAGGGTTGGGCAGTTCGGCGACTGCCATTATCGGCGGGTTAGTGGGAGCCAATCGCTTAGCGGGCAATGCTTTGAGCGTCGCGGAAATTATGGAAATTGCGATCGCGATGGAAGGACACCCCGATAATGTCGTCCCCACCTTATTGGGTAATTGTCAACTTTCTGTAAAAACACTTGACAAATGGGAAGTTTGTGCAGTCCCCTGGCATCAGGCGATCGTCCCCATCGTTGCCATCCCCGACTTTGAACTTTCCACCGAAGCGGCGCGCGCCGTACTCCCCACCAGCGTCAGCCGCGCCGATGCCATCTTCAACATCTCGCGCATGGGAATGCTGGTGCGCGGTTTGGGCGAACACCATCCCGACTGGTTGCGCGCTGCCCTCGACGATGCCCTCCATCAACCTTACCGCCAAAGCTTAATTCGCGGCTACGAAGAAGTACAAGCAGCAGCCATTGCAGCGGGGGCTTACGGGATGGCGATTAGCGGTGCTGGGCCCGCTTTACTCGCCTTGGCTGACAGCGCGAAGGCGAAAACCGTTGCCGAAGCGATGCAGACAGCGTGGGAACGAGAAGGCGTTCGAGCCGAAGCGCTGCTGCTGGCCTTAGATGCGGAAGGAGCAAGGATAATTGATAATTGATGAATGGCGCTGAAATAAGAGTTGAAAAATCGCCGTAGAGACGTTGTATACAACGTCGTTATTGATATTTCGTAGGTTGGACAGCGCCCACCAGCCTTAAGTTAGTGCCATTCGGTAATTGATAATTGCATAATTGGGAGAGTCCGAGCAAAGTCTCCCGATGGGGAAAATGAAATCATGGCAATAGAAGCTGTTCCAACTCAGTTTCGAGTTCTCGTGCAGTCTTTTTGCGAACAAATGTATTTTAATCAAATACATTAAAAATTATTATTATTGCACATATGTATTATATTTTATTTTTAACATAAATATTAAAAGCTAAAGTTTGTACTCGATGTTACAATTTTATTAAGAAATATTTACTGTTGCCTGGGGAACGCGCAACAGGGATTTTCTCTAAACGAAACGACAACCAAACAACATCGTAAAGCCAGCTATTCCTCTAGCTGGTTTTTTATCAGAAGAATGGGTCTAAAGCTCCGTCTTTCTAGTAGGGCTTTCTGGTTTTTGTGTTAGCCTAGCAAAGGTAGTACGAAATAGATCGGTTTTCCCGATTTCAAGAATTGTAATCACTGCTTGCATCGTTAGCAGTGTCAAATTTTTAGTCAAGGGCAATCTTCATGCTGTGGCTGGTTGCTGTTTTCGTCAGTTTGGGGTGGGTGCTGTCTCTGTGTTTCCATGAGTTCGGACACGCCTTAATCGCTTATTGGGGTGGGGATACATCCGTTAAAGAGAAGGGATATTTAACCTTCAATCCGCTCAAATATACCGATCCAGGGTTAAGTTTGGTGTTGCCGATATTTTTTCTGTTGTTGGGGGGAATAGCACTACCAGGAGGGGCGGTTTATATCAATCAAAAGTTACTGCGCGATCGCAAGTGGCAAAGTGCCGTCTCTGCTGCCGGTCCGCTGGCTAATATTTTAGTCGTTTTATTTTTTTCAATTCCCTTTCAATTGGGCTGGAATCAAGTCACTTTGGATCGCAATAACGTTCTCAACAGTGCGATACTTTCCGCAAGTCTTGCTTTCCTGATTCTCATTAATACTTACGTCGTTATTCTCAATCTTTTACCGCTTCCTTCCCTCGACGGCTACGGCATTATCGAACCGTGGCTGCCTCCGGCTTGGCAGCGACAATTCCGTCAGTTCGGTCAATATGGGATTTGGGTTTTAATTGCTTTGTTATGGTTTGTCCAACCCTTCAATCAATTACTGTGGAATGTAGCGCGGGCAATTACGGAGTCTTTAGGTGTTCCCTTAGAAACAGCTTTAGTTGGGGGCGAAATTTTTAGGCAGTATTCTTTTCTCTTAGTCGGAGTCTTGATATTAGGTTTATGGATTTTTGGGAGCAAGGAGAAGCGCTGGTATGGGAAGGGGAATAATTGGGCAGGAATGAAACGGTATGCAAAAGCATTAGATTGTTACGAAAAAGCACTAGCAATTAATGCAAATTTTGCAGAAGCTTGGCAGGCAAAAGGTTACGTTTTGACGCAATTGCAACGCTATGAAGAGGCGATCGCGGCTTACGATCGCGCGATTTCCTTACAACCGCAAAATACCAGCCTTTTGATGGCGCGCGGCGAGATTTTGCAGGCTTTGCAGCGACAGGAGGAGGCGATCGCGTCTTTCGATCGCGCGGTAGAATTACAACCGGAGAATGCGGAAGTATGGTTTTATCGCGGTTCTCTGCTGCTCGATTTACAGCAATGGGAAAACGCGCTCTTATCGTTCGATCGCGCTTTAGCTTTATCGTTACCGCGCGATAAAACCGCGATGACTTGGTACTCCCGCAGCTACGCCCTCGCACAATTAAAACAAGATAAAGCTGCCTTAGAAGCGTGCGATCGCGCCCTAAAACTCGATCCCAATTCCTATACCTATTTAATCTGGCGCGGCGATCTTTTAGCGAGTTTAAATCGTTCTGAAGAACGCCTAGCCGCCTACAATCGCGCCCTAAAATTTAAACCCAACCTCGCCCAACTGTGGCTGAAACGCGGCGAGGTTTTGCGGCAATTGCAACGATACGAAGAAGCGATCGCATCTTGCGCGCGCGCCCTCGCTTTAGAGCCAAAAACCGCAGAAATTTGGTACGAACAAGCACGATGTTATTGCTTGCAGGGGAATATCGAGCGGGCGATCGAGTCCTTAAAGAGTGCGATTGCGATCGACTCTCGCTACCGAGAACTCGCGATCGCCAATCCCGATTTCACCGCAGCGCGTCAGAAGAATAGCTTTCCTTAAGCACGCGGCACGATTAAAGTAATTAAACTTTCAACAATTCGCTCGGGATCCATCGGCATAACTTCCTTACCGTACAGCGCTTCTTGCACCATTAACCAATGAATGAGCGAGCCAACAAAAATTCTTGCTGTGGCTTCGGGATCGCTCGAGTTTAAATCGGGGCGCGTTTTGAAATAATCGCTTACCACATTAACGGCGGGCTGAACGAGATTTTTTAAAAAGATTTGTGCTAAGTCCGGGCGTACTTCCGATTCCCCAAAAATCAAGCGGCAAAATCGCAGGTAGTCGGTATCGCCGATATGTTCGGTGAGGATGCGGCGCGCTAAGTCTCGCAGCACGGTTTCGGGTTCGCCTTGCAGCGGTTTTGCCCAAACGAGTTGGAATTCTTCGATCGCGATGCGCTCTACTAAGGCAGTAAACAGCCCGTCTTTGTCGCTGAAGTGGCTATAAAGCGTTTGTTTGGACACGCCCGCAACTTTTGCTACCCGATCCATACTGGTGCGCGCGTAACCGTGGGCGAGAAATTCGGGAACGGCGGCGCGGAGGATTTGCTCGGCTTTTTCGGGTAAGGGGCTAGTTGCCATTGTTGCCAATCCTAAACAATTTTCCCTCGAGCATCATCAATGGATGTTGGTAAAACCGATTATGTTAAAATAGTTTAACGAAACTGTACTGTACGGTCTAACGGCAAAGATCGTCAAGCTTGAAACTTATCGAGCAATCAATATGGTTCTAAAAATCAAGGGCGCGGAATCTAGGTGGAAGAATTTGCCGATGTCGAAGTCCGGCAGTCGAATCGCGATCGCGCTATGTGTTCTCGGACTCGCGACCGTCGGTGGGGGGCTATTCTACAGCCTGAAAATGAGTCGTAAAGAGCCGACAGCAGCGCCAACGCCCGTTGCTTCGCCCGTTGTCACCGCCGTTACCGCCCTCGGTCGCCTTGAACCACAAGGAGAAACGATCGTGGTTGCGCCGCCACCGACGTTAGGGGCAGCAAAAATCGCCCAACTGTTAGTGAAACAGGGCGATCGCGTGGCAGCCCAACAAACCATTGCAATCTTAGACGATCGCGATCGCCTTGCGGCAGCTTTAGATCGGGCTAACAGCGACGTTGAAGTTGCGATCGCCAACCTGCAAATCGTGCAAGCGGGGGCAAAAACGGGCGATGTCAATGCCGCCCGCGCCAACATCGCCCGCTTAGAAGCGCAACTGCAAGGCGAAATGACCAGCCAACAAGCGACGATCGATCGCGTCGCTGCCGAAGTTCGTAACGCTGAAAGCGAGTACCAGCGCTACCAGCAACTCGCATCCGGGGGCGCAATCGCAGCCATCGAAGTCGATCGCCGCCGCCTAGAACGCGACACCGCCCGCGAAAGTCTCAACGAAGCGATCGCCAAACGCAACCAAACCCAAAATACCTTACAACAACAAATTAAAGAAGCGCGCTCCACCCTCAATAGTGTCGCCGAAGTCCGTCCCGTCGATCTCGTTAAAGCCAGCGCAGAAGTCGAGCGCGCCCGCGCCGCCGTCAAACAAGCCCAAGCCGAGTTAGCCCAAGCTTACGTTAAAGCACCCGTCAGCGGACAAATCCTTAAAATCAATACCCGTCCCGGTGAAAGTGTCGGACAAACGGGGGGAATCATCGAAATCGGGCAAACCGATCGCATGGTTGCAGTCGCCGAAGTTTACGAAAGCGATATCGGTAAAGTTAAAGAAGGCCAAAGCGCGATCGTTAAAAGCGAAAACGGTTCCTTTAGGCAATCCTTAAAAGGTGTTGTTTCTGAAATCGGCTTGCAAATCGGCAAACGCAGCGTCCTCGAAACCAATCCTGCTGCCGATGTTGATGTTCGCGTTGTCGAAGTCAAAATTTTGCTCGACCCCGCCGATAGCCAGCGCGTTTCTAGTTTAACCAATGCCAAAGTCTTAGTTGAAATCCAGCTTAATTTGTAATTCGTAATTCGTAATTCGTAATTCGTAGTTCGTAATTCGTAATTCGTAATTCGTAATTCACCATTCATCACTCGTAATTCGTAATTCACCATTCATCACTCATAATTCATAATTCCCCCATTCATAATTCATCATTCATAATTTATATGAAAATCCCTCTCGCTTGGTTACAACTAACTCGCGAAAAAATCAGACTTATAATCGCTCTAGCGGGAATTGGATTTGCAGACATTCTCATGTTCATGCAACTTGGCTTTCAAGATGCACTCTTTGAAAGCTCAGTGGTCTTACATAAAAGAATTGAAGGTGACATCTTTTTGCTCAGTCCCAAATCCACCGCGATAATCGCAATGTCGCAGTTTTCACAACGAAGATTGTATCAAGCATTGGCGCTTAAAGGCGTGCGAGAAGTTCATCCAATTTACCTAGACTTTGTGATTTGGAAAAATCCCGTCACCGCAGAACCGCGCGGGATTATGTTGTTAGGGATTAACCCCGAAGATGATTTTATCGACGTACCGGGATTGCGCGAAAATTTGGATCGCGTCAAATTAGAAGATACGATTTTATTCGACAAACTCTCCCGTCCTGAATTCGGCCCTATCGCTGAATTATTTGACGAAGGAAAGACGGTTACAACCGAAGCAGGGGGGAAACAGCTTAAAGTTGGTGGTTTATTTTCTTTGGGGGCTTCTTTCGGGGCAGATGGGAATATTCTCACCAGCGATATTAACTTTTTAAGATTATTTCCGAATCGAAATAAAGGTTTAATTGATATCGGTGTAATTAGTTTAGAACCCGGAGTAGATGTTGAAAGTATTAAACAATCCCTTACTACTATCTTACCCCAAGATGTTAATATTTTTACTCGCAAAGAGTTTATCGACTTTGAAGTTAATTATTGGAAAACAAGTACAGCAATTGGTTTTATTTTTACCCTGGGTGTTGGCATGGGGTTTATTGTTGGGATTGTCATTGTTTATCAAATTCTTTATACCGATGTTTCCGACCACTTGCCGGAGTATGCAACCCTGAAAGCGATGGGTTATACAGATTTTTACTTATTGGGAGTTGTCTTTCAAGAAGCTCTTATTCTTGCATTTTTAGGCTACATCCCTGGATTTTTGATTTCTAATATTCTGTACGCAGTCACAGCACAAGCGACGAGTTTGCCGCTCGCAATGACTGTGGCAAAAGCAACTCAGGTGATAATTTTGACTGTGATTATGTGTACGGCTTCCGGTGCGATCGCGGTGCGAAAATTGAGTGCAGCAGATCCGGCTGATATTTTTTAGAAATTATTGGGGTTTTATGAATACTGAAAAAGTGGTTGAAATTTCCAATTTAGACTTTGCTTACGGTCACGGAAACTTACGAAAACAAATCCTATTTGATATCAACTTAACCCTAGAAGCGGGAGAAGTTTCGATAATGAAAGGGCCTTCTGGTTCTGGGAAAACAACCTTACTAACTTTGATGGGTGCGTTGCGATCGCCGCAATCGGGCAGTCTGAAAGTTTTAGGGCAGGAATTAGTCGGCGCGAACAAATCTAAACTGGTGCAAGTTCGCCGCAATATCGGTTATATTTTCCAAGCGCATAACTTGTTGCGATCGCTTACCGCGCGGCAGAACGTCCAAATGTCGATCGAACTGCAAAACGGAATCTCAGCAGCAACAGCTAAACGGAAAGCCATTGAAATCCTAGAAGCGGTAGGATTAGGAGAACGAATTGAGTATTACACCGACCAACTCTCCGGCGGTCAAAAACAACGAGTCGCGATCGCGCGTGCCTTGGTCAGTCATCCTAAAATGGTTTTAGCCGACGAACCCACCGCCGCCCTCGACAGTAAATCCGGGCGCGCCGTCGTCGAACTCATGCGCCAACTCGCAAAAGAACAAGGTTGTACCATCCTCCTCGTCACCCACGATAACCGCATTCTCGACGTAGCCGATCGCCTCCTGCATATGGAAGACGGATACTTATCCCAAGAAAGCCTTTCAACACCAAAAAGAACGATTTCCACGCCCGTTTAGCGGAGTGTTTTCGACTTCGGAGACTTAACGTTCGATTTCGGAGCTTTAGACGCGGGCGGGGGCGGTGGGGGTGCGGGGTGCGAGGCGACTTGGCGTTTATTGGGATTGGTGCGGAAGCTGACATTCACCCCTTCGCCCGACTGTTCTAAGACTAAAAGTGGTGTTGGCTTCGCTTTTTGGTCCCAACTAATTAAAACCACTCGTCCTTGAATTGTCGGTTGCCAATTTTCGTGATCTTCAGCCGGAGAAAGAAACTTTTCGATACAGTCAATAATTTGGGCGATTGTCGAAGAAGTCGATTGCGTCGGCAACTTCATCAATCGAATTTGAACCCGAAATAATACTCCCGTCGTTCGCTTGCCTGCCGTATCGGTTTCATAGGTCACATCAAACATTTCATCAACCTGACGGCCGGTTGCCGCCACCCCCACTTGCTGGTGAGCGGTATTAGGACGTAGCGCTACGCTAATAATTTGTTTAACCCGAATTTTAATTTGGTTGATGATTGCATAGTGAAAAACTTCCTCATCCATTCGCAGGCGCAAATAGTCAAGATTGAACTCTCGCGAATGAATGAGATCGGGGTTCTTCTCCATTTTGTCGATCGTTTTTAGCGCTAGCTTCAAACGCTTCTGTAAATCTTGGGATTTGTACTGCTCGAACTTAATTTCCTTATTCTTCTTATCCAAAATCATTAATTTGGCATAAGCAGCAATTCCCGCCGCAATTAAAGTCATTAACAGCGTGCTATACAGCCCGATCGAACCAAATAAAGAATCACCTTTTGCAGCGGGGGCTGGGGGCGGTGGAGAAGGTTTGAGGGCAATAATCGATTGGGTTAGGGGAAATTGAGAAACCATAGATTGTGTTCGGATCGGGGAAACTGACCTGTATGCCCTTAGAGTTCCCAACAACCAGGTCTAATCGTTGAGCGATCGACCGAGCGATAGAAGATACCTAGATTGTCTGCAATGCCACAATCGCACAACGGCGATCGTATCGATAGAGGGAATTTAGATAGATCCACCTCAACTATACCAGTCCTCGATGAAGAGGATTATCGAGTTGTAAGGAAATTTTCCCAATATCTACTCTAAGTTAGCAATTTTTGATTTTTTTCGAGCAAAGGAAAAAATATGTAAAGATTAACCTCAGTTTTATCGCCCAATTTTCCCGATTCCAGGGCGGTTGCTGCTAAATCGGGTAATCGCCCTTCCAACTCGTGTCCTGCGCCCAGTTTTAAGCGGTTGTACTTAAATTCGATGGATCCTTCTCTTTGAGAAACTCTGACATCTGGCGAGATTCAGTTTTATTACCGTTCTTAGGACGAGAAGCCGCATCAAGAGGCAACTGGACGATAAATTCCGTGCCGCCTTCTCTTCTCGAACCGTAGAGCAATCGACCGCCATGTTCTCTGACTACAATTTGATGGCAGACTGTTAAACCCAGCCCAGTCCCTTTACCAACAGGTTTAGTCGTAAAAAAAGGATCGAATATTTTTTGGGACACTGCATCTGGTATTCCCTCTCCATTATCAACAATTCTGATGACCACAAAAGGAGAAGGAGATGCAAGAATTTCAGTTTGAATCGCGATCGTTGGTCTGTCTTGTATATTCTCTAAAGCATCGATCGCGTTATTAAAAAGATGCAGAAAAACCTGATTGATTTGAGCGGGAGAACAATGCACTAAAGGCACTCGCTCGTCATAATTTTTTTGAACGTCAATCTTCGGTCGTCTCTGCGTAGCTTCCAAACGATTCTGTAGCATAAACAATGTATTATCAATGCCGTTCTGAAGGTTGATTTCCTTCGCTCCCGACTCATCGAGGTGGGCAAAAGTCCGCAGTGAAGTAACAATTTGGCGAATGCGATTGCTTCCCGATCGCATCGATTTTAAGAGCTTGAACCAATCTTGCTTAACGAATTCTAAATCGAAAGATTCTAGGGAATCTTGAATAGCGGCAGGAGAATCGGGGTAATGCTGTTGATAAAGGTCTATCAGTTCGAGGGCATCAGCCGCGTATTGCTCTGCTGGCACTAAGTTGCCATAAATAAAACTAATGGGATTATTAATTTCGTGGGCTACGCCTGCTACCATTTGACCGAGACCCGCCATTTTTTCGCTGTGAATTAGTTGAGTTTGAGTTTCTTGAAGCTGGTGGAGAGTTTGCTCGAGTTCGAGTGCTTGCCTTTTTGCTAAAGCTTCAGACTTGCGAAGTTCTGAGTGCTGTCGAATGAGAATACGCTCGGCATGGCGGACAATTGCAAACAGCAGAGAATAGAGAGAACCTAAAATTAAGACGATCGCAATAATAATCTGTTTTTGCGTTCGATCGAGTTGGCGCAAGAAGGGCGTAACGTTGTTATAAATTTCAAAAACCGCCACCACTTTTTTCGGGTTTCCTTTGTCGTATAAGGGAATATAGCTCGATAGTAAGTGGTCGCCATCCTTCCCCGTATCGAGTGTAAGATGGCGATGGTCGAGTCGCGTTACCGTGTTTCCCGCGCGCGCTCGAAGGTAATTTTCACTGTTACTCTCTTTACCAATTTGGCTGAGATCGGTTGAAAAAATAGCCCGTCCGTTCAAGTCAAAAATTTTAACTCGAACAATCGATAAACCCTCAATTTGTTCGAGAAGGGAGCGTCGTAATTCGTAAATTTGCTGATTTGTCATTAACTCCGTATTAGTTGATTCGGGGGCTATCGTCAGCAATGGCTCGAATTTTTCCCACAAGACGTTGACAAAAAAATGACTCAGCGTTACATTTTGATATTCCTCAATGTGGATGAGGTCTCGATTTGCTTGGCTATGGTAGTAGCCGCTTAAAAGCACAGTTGCTCCCACAAATGCAAGCAAACTGGCTGCGGAAAAGTAGCGTAATAGTTTGAACATTTCTTCATTAAGCGATCGGTCGCTCTATCTTCCTCTGTTGATTGTCTTGCGCAAAGGTGACTTCCCCTTGTTATGATGCCCCGATCGCATAAAAAACAGCGATACAACTCATTAATTACGAGCTATGCAGTGAATTTAGGATAATTCCCCACTACACCGCAACATTACTTAGTTTTTTTGAGGAGCAGCTTAAAGGAGATGAAGTTTTGCAGATGAAGAGTGATGGAACCGAATTTTAAGGCAGAATTGCGCCGCCAGTTGTTAAAGCAACGCCGTTCGCTTTCCGCTCGGGTGTGGCAGACTCGGAGCAAACAATTGTGCGATCGCCTGCAAGAATTCCCGATTTTTGCGCGATCGACTACCATTTTAGCTTATTGGAGTTGTCATCAAGAACCCGATCTCAGCCCGTTATTAAGCCGCAGCGATAAGGTTTGGGGGCTACCGAGATGCGTCGATAAATCTTTGTGCTGGCATCACTGGAAGCCCGGAGAAGCACTGGAAAGAGGCAGTTATGGCATTTTTGAACCTCACGCCGATTCTCCTCGTTTGCAGGCAGAAAGCATCGATTTAATTTTAGTGCCGGCTGTGGCTTGCGATCGCGCCGGTTATCGTTTAGGGTACGGTGGCGGATTTTACGATCGCCTCCTCAGTTTGCCCCAATGGTCGTCTATCCCAACTCTTGGTATTGTCTTTGAGTTTGCCTTGCTCGAATCTTTGCCTGTCGAACCGTGGGATATTGCCCTGAACGGCGTTTGTACGGAGGAACAGATATTAAAAATTGCGCTTTGAGGGGAATGTTTGAAACCGAAAGATTTGTTCTTGGTTTAAAACAGGCGTACTTTTTGCAATAGAGTAGAGTGTCTAGCGATCGCTGAAGCACCAACTTTAAATTTTTAACTTAAAGATGACTCGTTTAACAGCACAAATCCGAAAGAAAAAATTGCAACAACTCGGACTATATATAGTTCTTAGCATTCTCGCCCTCGCCATGCTATTTCCCTTGCTGTGGCTATTGAGTACCGCTTTAAAATCTCCGAGCGAGAACGTTTTTGGATTTCCGCCGCAACTCCTACCGCGACAACCGACGCTTGCTAATTTCGCGATCGCGTGGAAAACTGCCCCCTTTGCTCGCTATCTTTTCAATAGCACCTTTGTTGCCATTGTTACCGTCGTCTTAAACGTTCTCTTCTGCGCTCTCGCTGCCTATCCCCTCGCGAGAATGACCTTTCCAGGACGCGATTTCATCTTCGCCCTAATCGTCTCTACGATTATGATTCCCTTTCAAATTGTGATGATTCCCCTCTACGTTCTTACCGTTCAGTTAGGCTTAAAAAATAGCTATCTCGGTTTGATTTTACCAGCATTAGCTTCAGCTTTTGGCATATTTTTATTGCGCCAAGCCTTCCAAGATGTCCCCAAAGAATTAGAGGAAGCCGGTCGTTTAGATGGCTGTACGGAAACCGGTTTATGGTGGCATATTATGATTCCCGCCGTGCGTCCTGCTTTGGTAACGCTTGCCATTTTTGTATTCATTGGTTCCTGGAGTGATTTTCTTTGGCCGTTGCTCGTTCTCGACCGTCCGGAATCCTATACGCTCCCAATCGGCGTTGCTACTTTAGCCGGAACCTTTTCCCTCGATTGGCGATTGATTGCTGCCGGTTCGGTAATTTCTATTCTGCCCGTTTTAGTCCTATTTTTGTTCGTCCAACGCTATATTATTCCGACGGATGCTGGGAGTGGAGTGAAAGGGTAAATTTAAATTAAAAATTAAAGATTAAAAATTTAAAAATAAGTAGAACGTGATAGCAATCATTAAAACCTTTCTGGCTTCCAAAAATCTTTACCCAAAACTTGCCTTGGCGCTCGGCGGCGGTATGTTGATGGGGCTAACTCCCGCACCTGTCGAAGCGTTTCCCCTCGCCTGGATTGCACTGGTTCCCTTGTGGCTTCTCCTAGCAGATTGTACGCTGAAACAATCGGTTATTTTTGCCTTAATTTGGGGCTTAGCTTACCACGGTTTAGCGCTGTTCTGGATAACGGGAATTCATCCCATGACTTGGCTGGGTGTTCCTTGGTTGGCGAGTCTCGCGATCGCGGCTTTTTGTTGGCTCTTTATTAGCTTATGGGGTGCAGCTTTAGTTATTGCTTGGGCGCTAGGGATGTTCTCCTTGCGGAAACTAAAACTCAAGGCACGCTCTAAAAAGTTTCTTCTTCAAAAAGGCTTTTTCGCTCCCTTTCAGCGCGTCTTAATTGGCGTTGCTTGGTGGTGCTTGCTCGAAGCAATTTGGAGTTCTGGGGTATTATGGTGGACTTCCCTTTCTTATACCCAAAGTCCTCACAATCTCCTCATTTTACAACTCGCTCGCTTTTCTGGGCCGACGACTGTAACCGCAGCGATTGTTGCAGTCAATGGTTTAATTGCTGAATTTATTTATCAAAAGGTCAAACATTTGAGAGATACCTCTCCTTTAAGTGGGAGAGAGGAATTGAAGGAAAGGGCGGCAAATTCTATACTTGCTGCTGCCCTAAGCTTACTACTCAGCAGTCACGCGATCGGATGGGCGATATACGCGCGCCCAATAACTCAGGAAAATCCGATTAAAATTGGGATTGTTCAGGGCAATATTCCTAATAATATTAAACTTTTTACTGATGGTTTTCAGCGAGCAATGCAGCGCTATACTAGCGGGTATGAAGCTTTAGCCGATCGCGGCGTAGATGCAGTCTTAACCCCAGAAGGCGCATTGCCGGTTTTTATCGATCGATTGCAGGATACGCCGATTTACGCAGCCATTTTAAAACATAAAACCCTCGCTTGGTTGGGCGCTTACGGGAGAGAACCCGACAACCCTACGGCTTTGAGTTATACCAATAGTCTTTTTACCGTAACTGGACAGGGAAACGCTGTCAGTCGCTTCGATAAAATTAAACTCGTTCCTTTAGGAGAATATATTCCCTTCGAGCCAATTGTAGGAAAATTTATCGATCGCCTTTCTCCGTTGGAAGCGCACATGATTCCCGGCAAAACTTCCCAAGTTTTCGAGACTCCCCTAGGGAAAGCGAGCGTTGGAATTTGCTACGAATCGGCGTTTGCAGAACACTTTCGCCGTCAAACCGCGCGCGGCGGCGAATTCATTTTAACCGCTTCTAATAACGCCCATTATGCCAAATCCATGCCCGCTCAGCACCACGCCCAAGATGTGATGCGCGCGATTGAAAACGATCGCTGGGCCGCCCGCGCCACCAATACCGGCTATTCTGGTATTGTCAATCCGCACGGCAGCACGATTTGGCGATCGGGAATTAAGACTTATGAAGTCCACGCCGACACGATTTATCGGCGAAAAACTCGAACGCTTTACGTGCGCTTTGGAGACTGGTTATTAGGCGTTTTGATTATTTTGGCAGTTCTGAGTTTATTGGGCTTTTCAATGTAGATATTTCGTAGTCCGGTGTTGCCACCATTCAGCAGTAGGGTGCGTTAGCAAAGCGTAACGCACCGAGCCAAGTCATGTTGAATGAAGTCCCCAAGAAGGGCGAATGCAATTCGCCCCTACCTTCCTAACCGCAATACTATCCACAATCCGATATGAATTTTGTAGACTTTTATAATGATAAAGTTGAAGAACTCAGAATTGAAGGGGATTGGGGAGCCATCTATCTTTAAAGACTCCCCATCTCCCTTTCAACTTACAACTGCCCGAAACCCTTCTTCTTCTTTCCGGGTTTCTTATTCTTTTTAGGACTGCCGCCGCCGGGATAGCCGCGAAATCCTGCTTGGGGCGCGCCGCCACCGCCGCCGAACATTCCCCCCATTTCCGGAAATCCCATTCCACCCATTTCGCCGCGTCCCATCTTCCGCATCATCGCCCGCATCCGCGTAAACTTCGTCACTAAATCGGATACATCCCGTTCGCTGTGTCCGGAACCCTTCGCAACCCGGCGGCGACGACTGGGCGACTGGGCTAGCAGATCGGGATCTTGGCGTTCTGCTTTCGTCATCGAACTAATCATTGCTTCGGTGCGCTTCAGTTCTGCCTCACCTTTCTCGAGATCCGCACCGCTAATCTTACCCATCCCCGGAATCAGCTTCAGTACGCCGCCCAAAGATCCCATATTTTTAAGCAAGCGCATTTGCTTGATAAAGTCATTGAAATCGAACCGCGCCTCTAGGATTTTCTCCTGCATTTTGACGGCATCGGCGAGATCGATTTCTTCTTGGGCTTTTTCGACTAGCGTCACTACGTCGCCCATCCCCAAAATCCGAGAGGCGATGCGATCGGGATAAAATGGCTCGAGGGCTTCGACTTTTTCCCCAACCCCCACGAATTTAATCGGTTGGCCGGAAATTTTTCGCACTGAAAGCGCTGCCCCGCCGCGACTGTCGCCGTCCATTTTGGTGAGGATTGCGCCGGTAATGCCGATTTCGTCGTGGAAGGTGCGGGTAAGGTTAGCCGCTTCTTGTCCCGTCATCGAGTCCACCACCAGCAGGGTATCGTCGGGTTGCGTCGCTTCCTTAATGCGCGCTAACTCTGCCATCATTTCCGGGTCGATCTGCAAGCGTCCGGCGGTGTCGATGATGACGGTATCAATGTTTTCGGCTTTGGCGCGTTCCACACCTTGACGGGCAATTTCTACGGGGTTTTCGCCCGTTCCCAGTTCAAATACGGGAACCTTGATTTGTTCGCCCAAAGTTTTCAATTGATCGATCGCGGCGGGGCGGTATACGTCGGTTGCAACCATTAAGCAATTGCGCTTTTGCTTGCGGAGATAGAGCGCTAATTTGGCGGTAGCCGTCGTTTTCCCGGTTCCTTGCAATCCCGCCATTAAAATCACTGTTGGCGGTTTATCGGCTTGGGCGAGGGGCGCGTTGGTTTCGCCCATCACGGCGATCAGTTCGTCGCGGACAATTTTAATAAACTGCTGGTCGGGACGCACGCCGGAAATGACTTCCGCGCCAATGGCTTTGGTTTCAACGTCTTTGATGAATTCTCGGACGACTTGCAGGTTGACATCCGCCTTTAAAAGTGCATCGCGAACGACTTTGAGGGCATCCTGAATGTTGGATTGGGAGATTTTATCTTGACCGCGTAGCTTTTTCCACGCATCTTCTAATTTTTCGGCGAGAGCATCAAACATTGTTTCGATTTGGGTTCTGGGATTTTAGTATTTTAGATTGAGCGATCGCGAAACTAAAGTCATACGCGGGGAGGAATAATCGAACGGCTGCTGGAGTTCGCTCATCGCTCGCTCGGCGGGGATTCCTCGAGCGCGATCGCGCTTTGCGCGTATCGGGGGCATTGATACTCTGAGTATAACGAAAGCGCGATCGCACTTATCCCCTCGGAGCGGTCTTGAAGTCTCCAATTCGAGCAATTGCGGTTCGGGGCGAACCTAAAATAAGCTTGGAGCGAGCGGGGAACGTTTACTTTGAGTTTAGAGCGACGTGGATCAGATGAAATAAGGTCAATTATGCACGATTTATATACGCCGATCGGCAAAATCAAAAAAGCTCCTTCTACTATATATAATTACTCAGGTAAGTCGCCAAATTGTCGGCGATAGCGTTCGAGTGTTTGTTGCAATTGTTCGCGCAATTGTCGCTCTGTTTCTGCTCGTTGTCGTTCTGCTTCTGCTCGCTGTTTAGCAATATCCAATTCCTGACGCATCTCCACTAATTGCATCCGAGCCTGCTGTTCGGCTTCTTCAGTACCGATATAGCGATTTCCTTCCTCATCAAACCAGTATAAAACCTCTCGTTCCACTCCCCCGTAATTGCGAATTCCCCGACCGATTCCTAAACCAATTTCTGGCATCCACACCGGTTCTTTTGTTTGCCAGCTATACCGTCCTTTAACTAATTTATACACTTCTAATTCTTGATGGCTGCCTCGTCCGAATTGTTGGGGATTGTAAATAACGTAGTACAACACGCCCAACCGAGCATAGATTTCTTCCTTGCTGCTATATTCGCCCCCCGGAGCTTGAGACACCACTTCGAGCGCTAAAATCGGCACGACATTGTTTTCTTCCCACGTTACATAGCTGCTGCGCGATTGTCCGCCTTTACGCCGTTCGACATTGAGGGCTAAAAATCCATCGGGAATAATCGGAATGCGAGGGTTATCTCCAGTGGTGTGATAGACTGCCATATCCACACCGAAGAACCAGTTTTGGCGGTTTCCCCAAAGATATTCGAGCAAGAATAACAGGAAGTTAGGGATAAAGTTTTGTTCTTCGTTATCCACGGGGGTATCGTCCGAACAGGGGAGTTCGGCGCTGCTGGGGAGATTCTGGATTTCCGATTTTAGCATTGACCATACCCTTTTTTTCCTTGAATTGAGTTTAGTATACCAACTCAATTCAAAGAGAAGCACGTACTGGATCGCGCCCTGGCTTTTATTGAAAAAAGACTGTCTTAAATTGACATTTTTTTGACGCGCGCTGATAACCAACGTTCAAAAGATTTCTGACTTTCTCCGCTGCGCCTACCGGCTAACAGTCCTTCAATACCAATATGTTCGTCAAGATCGGGCCATTCAATCGCGCAACCATCGCCTAGCAATTGCCATCTTTGTCGTTCCGCGATCGCAGCGTGGAGTAAACGGGGATACCAAGTTAAAGGAATACTGAGACTGCGACCGTCAATGAGGTCTACAATCAATTTTTCATCCGTAATGCTGACTTGAGTGGCGATCGGTTCTGTTTCAAGTATCAAAGTAGTCATGCCAAGCATTCAGTAACAATGTTTGATGTTCCTCTACCAGTTTAACAATCAGATTCAATTCATGTTCTTTAAAGCCTCGGTTTTTTTCTAAGGCGATCGGAACGAGCCAATATTTTGCAAGTTGCCGATCGCGCTTCACATGAATATGAGGCGGTTCGCCGCGATCGGAACTAAAAAAGATGAAGGCGTAAGGCCCAGCTTGTAAAACTGTTGGCATACTGTTTTTTGTTGCAAAGCATAATTTAATATGAGAATTAGGCTTTTATTCAAGCGAGTTTCTATAATTATTTTACCTGATTTATCTCACTCTATTCTATAAAAAATGCGTTTAGGGCTAAAGATTGACGAACCAATCGCGATCGACTTTTACCGATTCAACTAAAGTTATTTTTATGCCTAAGCCCAATTCTTTCAATCGGCGCACTAACTGTTCGCCATCAATTAAATCGATGGGAGGTGCGCCATCTCTTTGAGCTTCTGCAATAGCGCTCTGCGTAAAAGTTCCTGTTGTAATCAGCAATCCTTTATCGGTACGTCCTTGCATTGCACCGCGAAAATCCCTAACTTGAGAAGCACTCACCGCCCCAGAATAGCGCTTGCATTGAAAAAGAACTTGAAAGCTCAAAAAACCATTGATGCGAGCAATCCCAATGCCATCAATCCCGCCATCGCCGGACTTTCCCGTCACTCGGACTTGAATAAAACCGGATTCTCGTAATAATTTCTGTACCAAGCGCTCGAACGCAGAGGGTTCTAACTTAAGGAGCGCTTGGTGTAATTCTTGCTCCCAAGTTATCTCGCTTAAAGATTCACTAACCTCGCTAATTTCTTCGGCAACTTCTGAATCTTTCTGTTTATTTTTTTGTCGATCGCGCACGACCTTGACAATTTCTTTAGGATCGAGCGTGTTAACTTTTATTTCAGGATCGAGTAAAGACCAAATCCCCCGTTTGGAGTTCTCTAACAGCCCGTAATATTTAAGGTAGCTCAGACTCCAACTCAAGCGGCATTTAATCGCACTCTGAGAGGTATTTCCCTGCATAATTTCTAACACTTCTTCTGACAGATTAAGAAGCTGTACGACTCCTTCGTAAATTTCTTCTCGGGTTCCAGAACCGCCCAAGTCGAGCAAGACTCGAACAATAGGCAGTAGCATTTGGTCGAAGGTGGGAAAAAAAGGTGTCGATTCAGCCATTGTGGGATTCAGTTATATTTAAAGTCAAACTTTATCTTTTTCTCTCGCCCATAACATCACATCATCTTGTTGATATTTCAGTTGAAAGTGTGACGTTTTTTCAATGCGATCGCGCAATCCTTCCACTGTTCCCAGCGAACTGTTCCAACCGGGATGTCTGATGTTTAGCAGCACGTAATCGAAGGGTTCGAGCGGAATATTGCGATTCTCATCGAGTGCGAGTTTAAGCAGGGGACGATGGGCGAGATGGGGGGCGATTTGCGAGGCGGTGAGTACGCCGCCTTGAGTATTAATTTGTGCGATCGCGCCCCGCGTGGCTTGCCAAGTGTCGATACTTTCGAGGTATTGCGTCCAAAACAGACCGAATTTTGCTAAAGCAAGAAAACAGATTGCCGCCCAAACAACGATCCAGTGCGGACGTTTTAGCCAACTTTTTTCCGATGAAAGTGAGGCTATAACTGCGAATAATAAAAAGGGCAAAGCGGGTAGCGAATATTGATGCACTAAGTCTTTTTGGGCGGGACTGGCACTCAATAAATTTAAGCCTACAGTGGGGATAATCCCCCATAATGGTGTTAAATTTTGCCAAGAAAGTCCCCAAATTATGGGGATAAATAAAAGAATAAGATAAAATAGATTGGGAAGGGTAAAGATTTGCTGTAGAACTAATCCCGGTTCGAGCAAGAGATTGAGGATAATCTCTGAAACCGAGTTGCCCAAAACACTATAACGATTGACGGCGGCAGCTTCGCGACCGCTGAAGGCAGGAATAATCAGTTGAGTTGAAACAATAAACCAGACAATTCCGATCGCGATCGCAATTCCCCCGTAACTTCGCTTCTTCTCAAACAATAACAGCCAAATTCCCATCGCCGCTACCGTTAGCGATAGCACCGCCTTGGTACTTAAGATTAAAAGAACGCAAGCGCAATACAAAACTATTTTTCCTGCCCTCGCCGCCCATACTGCCCCAAAAATCGCCGGAATCGCCAACACTTCTGGGTGAAAATCGAACAAGTTGACGTTAAAAACGACCGGATAGAGCCAATAAACCCCTGCGATCGCGAGCGATTGAGAGCGAGTTAACCCCGCTTGCAGCGCGACTTTTTCCGTCAGCCAACCGCCCGAAGCGAGGGCGATCGCTTGCAGCAAAAATAACCAATAAACGCTGGGATAAATCTTGTAGAGGAGCGCAATCGGATACAGGATAAAGGCAGCATGATCGCCGAGGAGATGATGTCCGATAAGAGTAACAATCGGGACTCGGTTAACGCTCAGTAAATAAATGCCTTGGTCGAAGATTGATAAATCGAAGGCACTGGATTGAAACAGGAGATGGCGCAAGCTGCTGCATAAAAATAGAACCGCAGCGCTAACGGCGGTCAACATAATTCGTAATTCGTAATTCGTAATTCGTAATTATTCCCCCACGATTGAAGTCAACATAATTCGTAATTCGTAATTCGTAATTCGTAATTCGTAATTCGTAATTATTCCCCCACGATTGAAGTCGTGGGTTTGTGACCTAAAATTATGAATTACATTTCAGAATTTCGGCAAGCTCAATGACCAGAGGCTCAATGACCGCGAATTACGAATTAATAATTATTCGATCATTTTTGCAATCGGCTCGAACTTTGGGAAACCCGACGAGTTCAAAGCACTTGCGCTCTCAACCAAGCTACGGGAAGATACAACATTTTTTCGCTTTTGGGGACGAAAGCGCGTTTGGTAAAGACGTTGTAATCGTTGCGTTCGATGACATCGAGGATGCCTTGATACAACATTAACGCCGCCCAAACCGGCCAGCGCGCGTCGGGAGAGAGGGCGCGAATACCGCGCTCTGCATCGACGTAAAACTGGCGGGCGCGTTGGATTTGGAACCGCATGAAGTTGCGCCAGCGATCGTCTACGATGCCTTTAAAGAGGTCGTCTTCGGTGTAGTTGAAGCGGGCGAGATCTTCGAGGGGAAGATAAATTCGCCCTCGTTGCGCGTCTTCGCCAACATCGCGCAGGATGTTGGTGAGTTGGTTGGCGATACCGAGCGCGATCGCTTCTTTTTCGGGAACGGCACTGGAGGCTGCGGGACGATACCAAGGGGCAGTTCCGTTGCCGCGATCGTAGCCCAATACGGGGCTGGTCATTAGCCCTACCGTTCCGGCTACCCGATAGCAGTACAACTCGAGTTCCTCGAAGGTTTCGTAACGGCTGCGATAGAGATCCATGCGCTGTCCGTCGATCATGTCCCGAAAGGGCTGAATCTCGATGGGGTAGCGCTCGATGCTATCGATTAGCGCGACATCGGCAGCTTCTAGGGGTTTCCCGGAAAAGACCGATTCGAGGTGTTCTTCCCAACGGTCTAGCGTTTCTGGAGTCGTTGAAGCTGCTTCGGGGCCATCGACTAACTCGTCGGTGCGCCGACACCAGTTATAAATGGCCCAGATCGCCCGACGTTTTTCCAGCGGCATCAAGAGTGTGCCTAGGTAGAACGTTTTGGAGTATTTCGCCGTGATCTGACGGCAGTATTCGTAAGCCTCGTCTTTGGAGGCTAGTATGCTCATACGTTGAGTTTTAGGCAGTTGCAGCATTCATCCACAGGCTCGTAAGTGGGTCTACTGGAGTCGCACGGTTTACGACCGTACCTCTAGATGTAGCCGTTAACCAAATAGAATTGTCTCATTTGATTCCAATTTTTGGGAATAATTACTTTGGCTTTTGCTAACGGCGGTTTACATCGTACCGCTACGCGGCATTCAAAATTCACGCTTTCAAAATTTAAAATGCTGTTTGGGAGAGCATTACAGCGATTTTGAAGCAGGAGTTTGAGTTGGGCGCGCGCTACGCTGGTGCAGCAACGGAGGTTTTGGGATCGCGATCGCGTTCCGTTAACTTCCCGTCGGCAGCATCGCTGGCGATGGCACTGGCGGTGAGTTTACCCGATAGTACCGCGCCTTCCATACTACCGAGGTAACGTTGGCTGGTATAGCAACCGCTGAGGTAGAAGTTTGCGATCGGCGTTTTTTGGGTCGGGCGGACGGCTTCGCGTCCCGGCGTGGCTTTATATACCGATCGCGGCGTTTTAACCACTTTGGATTTCAATAATTTTGCGGGATTATCGCCGGTGAAGTGTTGCGGGAAGAGTTTTTCTAATTCCGCCATCGTCATATCGATGATCTCTTCGTCGGATTTTCCAATCCAGTCTTTGGCTGGTGCGAGGACGAGTTCCAACATCGAGCGATCGGGATTGGCATACTCTTTACAGGTATTGCTCATATCCGCATAAACGCTGAGAAGGGGCGA
This sequence comes from Oscillatoria sp. FACHB-1406, assembly GCF_014698145.1. NCBI lineage: Bacteria > Bacillati > Cyanobacteriota > Cyanophyceae > Oscillatoriales > Oscillatoriaceae > Oscillatoria > Oscillatoria sp. FACHB-1406. Next base: position 322,621 of record NZ_JACJSM010000001.1, read on the forward strand.
TCGCGAGAACAGCAAATGGTCGATATCGGTGAGTTTGCGATCGAACCACAAGTGTAAATTCACCACGGGAACCCCTTCCAGCCCATTCAATTGCTGGAAGTAGGGTAACGGCTGCCAAGCATCCGGTAGCAAGAACTTCAAGGCATCGACTGAAACCGCCGAAACGTAAGCATCCGCTTCGAGTAAATAATCTTCTGCCCCATTCAGCCCGCGCATCGCAAAAGCGCGCACCGAACCGTCTTCATTCAACAAAATTTCTTTAAGCGGCGCGTTTAAATGCACCTCGCCGCCGCGATCGGTAATATATTCGACTAACGGTTCGCATAAGCGTTCCGTCGGCGAACCATCCAAAAACGCCATCTTCGAGCCATTTTTTTCCTGCAAAAAGCGATTCAACGCCGTCAGCAGAATCGTCGCCGAAATTTCATCCGGGTTGATAAAATTCAGCGCCTTCGACATGGCGATAAACACTTCCTTCTCTACGCGCGGCGGAATATTCTGGCGTTTCATCCACTCCGACCAAGAATACTCGTCCATCGCTTCGACGTAGGATTGTCCCTTCACCATCGCCGGGATTAAGCCCAAACCAAAGCGAATTTTTTCTTCCCAGGTCAGCATATCGTTATTGCGCAGAATCGCGACAACACCGTTAACCGGGGCAGGAAGATCGGGAAAATCGAAACGAGAGTAGGTTCCGGGGTTATTGGGCTGGTTGAAGATCATCGTATGCTCTTTCCACTGCAAGCGGTCTTCAATTCCCAATTCCTTAAATAACTGGAGCATATTCGGATACGCGCCAAAAAAGATATGCAGCCCGGTTTCGTACCAGTCTCCATCTTCGTCCTTCCAAGCGGCAACCAGCCCGCCTAGAACGTCTCGGCTTTCCAGGACAATGGGTTGGTGTCCCGCATCAGTTAAGTATTTCGCGCAGGCTAACCCAGCTAGGCCCGCTCCAGCGATCGCAACTCGCATTTCGTCAATAATTAATTTTTGTTGAATTTGGCACTCGGCTATTTATTATACGTTGCATTTTGTTACATTCGGGGGGATGGGAGAGAAATTTAGCTTGCATCTTGAGTGCATAGGGAGACTTTAAGAATGGAATGCTTATGCTGTAGAGCTAAGATGCGGCGCGGAACAGCCCCCTTTACAATTGACCGAAATGGCTACCATATTTCTTGGGATAATATTCCGGCATGGGTGTGCGACCAATGTGGCGAAGTGATGTTTGAGGCACGCGAGGTCGATCTCATACAAGGAGCGCTTGCTAGTTTAGACCGCGAGACAGCTACACTAATTCGTAAATCCGCTTGAATAGCCCAAATCAAACAGACGACCACCCGATTGGCAAAATGCGATCGCTGTTCTGTTTTTAGCCGAACTGCAAGACTAGCAACAATGGGACACCCGTTTTGCTGCCATGACGGACAAGTAAGGCGATCGGATAGCTGCAATGGTACGTCACGAAATCGCAGCCGGTGAAACTTTAAAAAGCTTGCTGGAAGTCGTTTCTGCGTTTCCTCATCTATTCCTTCCTAACAACTAGACAATTGTTTTTAATAGCTTTTTTATTGCGAAAATCTACCTTTCCCTTCACACCAGCAATTGAAGCTTATGAAGATTGCTTTGCACTCTTAAAGTTCAATTCGGTCGCAAACAGTTGTGCAACCATTTCTGTACGCGACGAAACTTTAAGTTTACGAAACATTCGCTTTAAGGCCTGCTTGACAGAATTCTCGGTAATCCAAAGTTCGTTTCCAATCTCTGCGTTGGTTCTCCCCGAAGCAACCAAGTCGGCAATTTGTAATTCGCGCGGCGTTAAGCGATCGCGACTCAACGGTGGCTGCAAAGGTTTTAAAGTGGCGCTGCGTGCCGTCCAAGCGGATAAATGCAAGCAAATCGCACTTAGATCGGCTAAATCTTGGCTATTAAAGGCAGGCATCGATTTTTCGCGGGTACATCCCACAGAACCGACGATTTGACCGCGATCGACGATGGGCCCTGCCATAACGTGCCAATGATCCGGACGCGGACAGATTAATTTCCAACTTTTGTGTGTCGTTACCAATTCTTCGTGGACGGGAGTATGACGTTCGGCAATGTAACGCGCCACGGGATTATGTTCTAGAGATAGGGCAAGGTTGAGAATGGGCTGAAACTTGCGATCGCCGAGTAGCCGATCGAAGAAAAAGACTCCCGATCGCTTAGCCGCGAAGTATTCCCCAATTTTTGGCGCAAGGTGCGATCGCAAATCATTTTCATCCTTCGCCTGATGGATTTCTTCAAATAAAAGCTTTAAGGAAATGGTCATGGTGATGAAAAGAGTACCCGATCGAGGACTATGCGGGCTAGGCTGCTATCCCTAATATCAAGGATAGTTCATTCGCGATGCTCGCAAGGAAATTAATTGATGACTCACTCACAAAAACACATCATTGGTTTAGTTTTTTATCCCGGCATGACTTCACTGGATATCGTGGGGCCGCAACAAGTTTTTAGTGCGCTGCCCGGTGTCCAAATTCATCGGATCTGGAAAACACTAGACCCTATTAAAACTGATGATGGCATGATAGTTTTGCCGGATACCACCTTTGAAAATTGCCCCTCTTTAGATGTAGTTTGTATCGGCGGCGGCTTAAAACAGCAGGCAATTGTAGACGATCCAGAGGTGCTTGAATTTTTCCAAAAACAAGGCAAGACTGCAAAGTTTATCACCTCGGTCTGTGGCGGGTCGGAATTTTTGGCGAAAGCGGGTTTGCTGGAGGGATATCGAGCGGCAACGCACTGGGCAATGCGTCAACAATTGATGTCACATTTAGGCGTTGAAGTTGGAACCGAGCGCGTTGTTGTCGATCGCAATCGCATTACGGGGGGAGGTGTAACCGCCGGGATTGACTTCGGTTTAACGATCGCGAGTATCCTTTACGGTGAGGACACCGCCAAGATTATTCAATTATTACTAGAATACAATCCCGCCCCTCCCTTCGATGCCGGTTCGCCGGAAAAAGCGGGTTCTGAGTTGGTGAACAAAGCCATGTTATTTATACAGGAAATGTCTGATTTAGAACTTGCAAGCTCGGTAGCCTGACACAACAACAATTTCGGGGGGATGTTTCTTACAACTTGGTTCGCGCTGTATCGCGTGAGGGGCTTACAAAGTCAACTACTATTGCTCGATATTAGGAGAAACTTATGACAATTTCAACTCAAAAAGATATTCGCGTCAAAATCATTTCTAGAATTTGGGCTTATGCAACCGTAATGTTCTTTATCGATTTCGCATTCCTCGGTCAGGTACAAGAGCGGAAGATGCTCTTTTTACCCGCAACCATTGTATTCGGTGCAGCAACTAGCACAATTGTTGTTTTGAGAAAGTTGCGCGATCGCCCAGATAACATTCTATTCCCATCCGAAACCTTAAAGGAACTTCAACAACGCATAGAGAATTTAGAGGCGATCGCTGTAAGTGACGCTTCTCCGTCAAAGTTGTATGAGTTGCACGATTGCTAGAAGATTTACTAGCTAAACATCATTAATGTGAAATTGTATAGAATCAAAAGTAGGGTGCGTTAGCGAAGCGTAACGCACCATTATTTTAACCTAAAATTGAGGGGAGTCGATGCTGTGAAACGTAATATTCAAGCGGAGGGTAGCGAATTTTTACCGCAAGAGAAGTATAAAAGAGCTAAAATCTTACAGTGGCAGTTTTTTGAACAGTATAGCCATGAACCTTATCGAAAAATTGGGTTTAAAACCCCGTGCTTCTAGCACGGCTTTTTGCAACAGCGAGGTACATCAATAAATACTTAGGATTGCCGAAAATAAAGATGGCAAGAGAAAACGCATAACAAGCGCGATGCACCGGAAAATAGGAATACATCGATACTATTGATGCGGGTGGGGGAGCGATGCGTTGATTTTGTTAGATTCCGAGAGCGGGAGCCGATAAATTTGCTTGACTGCCGCGAAGATATCGTCTGTAACGCGATCGCGGTCATCAATGCGCTACACTCAATGCAGGATGTCAGCCCGAATGAAGTGCGAGGCGAGAAGTGGATTCAAGTCCCCCATGTTCCAATTGTCCATCGCTGAAATGACCCAAACCTTAGATAAGCCTAAAGATCAACGACTGATTCATGTTGGTCTTAACTGGGAACAATTTAAATTCATCCAGAAAGGGTTTTCGGCTTCCCCAGGAATCCATTTGTTTTATTACGAAGGAGAAGTCGAAATTTTGTCGGTTTCACAAGACCATGAATTTTTCAGTCGGCTACTGTCGGCATTGCTTTTTATTTATTGTCTCGAAAAAAGAATTCCCTTCGCACCAACCGGTAGTTTCAGCCAAGAAAAAGAAGGTGTCGCGTCCGTCCAAGCGGATGAATCCTACTTTATTGGCAGAAATCGAACGGCAGACTCGCCCCCAAATCTCTCCATCGAAGTTGTTTTTAGTAGTGGTAATGAAAAGAAGCTTTCTCGCTATCAAGCGCTAGAAGTTCCTGAAGTCTGGTTTTGGGAAGATGGGTTATTTAGCTTCTATCATCTCCGCGAATTCGGTTATCAACGAATTGCGCGTTCCGAAGTTTTACCCGAACTAAATATTAATCTTTTGACTCGCTGCTTGTTAATGAGTGATACCCTCGAAGCAGCTTCAGCTTTCCGACAAGGAATTTTAGAAAATTAAAGCATTTGGGCGCAACCTTATTGCTTCGATAACTATTCACGATTCACGATTCACTAAACATGGTATTACGCCTCGAACATATCAGTAAAATTTATCCCACTGGCGAAGTTCTCAAAGATGTTACTTGGGAAGTAAAAACCGGCGATCGCATCGGCTTAGTCGGTGCGAATGGTGCTGGAAAAACAACCCAACTGAAAATGATTATGGGGGAAGAAGAACCGACCAGCGGTGAAATTGTTCGCCCTTCTAACCTTCATATTGGCTACCTCACGCAAGAATTTGATGTCGAACCTACTCGCATCGTTCGTGAAGAATTTTGGACGGCATTTGAAGAAGCGAACGCCGTCCATCAAAACATCCTAAAAATCTCCCACGAGATGGGAACAGTTGAAGGGGAAAAGCTCGATCGCTTAATTGAAAAACTGGATCGCCTACAACGCAAATTTGAAGCCCTAGACGGCTATACCCTCGAATCGCAAATCGAGAAAATCCTCCCCGAAGTTGGCTTTAAACCGGAAGACGGCGATCGCCTCGTCAGTTCCTTTAGTGGCGGCTGGCAAATGCGAATGAGTTTGGGCAAAATTCTGCTTAAAGAACCCGATATTCTCCTGCTCGACGAACCGACGAACCATCTCGATCTCGAAACGATTGAATGGCTCGAAAATTACCTTAAAAACTTGAAAACGCCGATGGTCATTATCTCGCACGATCGCGAGTTTCTCGACCGCCTCTGCACTCAAATCGTCGAAACCGAACGCGGCATTTCTACGACCTATCTCGGCAACTATTCTGCCTACCTCGAACAAAAAGCTGAAGGTAAAGACGCGCAACTCGCCGCCTACGAACGGCAACAAAAAGAACTCGAAAAACAGCAAGCTTTTGTCGAGCGGTTCCGCGCCAGCGCTACCCGCAGCACCCAAGCTAAAAGCCGCGAAAAACAACTCGAAAAAATCGAACGCATTGAAGCACCGATTAGCGATTTAAGAGGTCTGCGTTTTGAATTTCCTCCCTGTCCGCGCGGCGGTCGAGAAGTTGTTATCATCGAAGATTTAGTTCATACTTATAACGAAGAGATTTTGTTTTTAGGTGCGAATCTTTTCATCGAACGCGGCGATCGCGTGGCATTTCTCGGCCCCAACGGTTGCGGTAAATCAACCTTATTGCGCCTTATTCTCGGTACTGAAAAACCTGATGAAGGGATTGCAAAATTCGGCGACCATAACATCTTACCTGGTTATTTCGAGCAAAACCAAGCCGAAGCTCTCGACCTCGATAAAACCGTTTTTGAAACCATTCAAGGCGACGTACCCGAATGGACAAATGAAGAAATTCGCAATCTTTTAGGGCGCTTTCTCTTTAGCGGCGATACAGTTTTTAAGAAAGTCGAAGCGCTCAGCGGCGGCGAAAAAGCACGGCTTGCTCTCGCTCATTTCTTGCTACATCCCACCAACGTTTTACTGCTAGACGAACCGACTAATCACCTCGATATTCCCGCAAAAGAAATGTTGGAAGAAGCTTTAAATCGTTACGAAGGAACCCTTTTGCTTGTCTCCCACGATCGCTACTTTATCTCTAAAGTTGCGAATAAAATTGTTGAGGTTCGCAATGGAGAACTCATTCTCTATCGCGGTGATTATCACTACTATTTAAGCAAGCTGGAGGAAGAAAAGGAGAAAGAACGGCAGCGGATTGAAGCGGCGAAGAAAGCGGCGAAGCAAGCGGAGAAAGCTGCTAAACAAAAGGAGAAGCAGAAGCAAAAGAAAACAAAAGTCAAGTAATGACTTATTCAAAGAGATCGGGTAGGGTGGGCAGCGCCCACCAGCCAGGACTTCGGGGCATTTAGAAACGGATGTTCGCGTTTCGAGTAGGGCTATCCTCTACAAACTACGATCGCGCCATTTCCGATCGCGCCGCATAAACCGCTCGTACATTGTACCAGTTCAGAAAGATGCGCGCGACTTCGAGGGCAAGTTGGGGTTTTCCGCGATCGATTAACCATTGTAAAAAGGGCGCAAGCGTCCGTTCGTTCAACGTTCCCCCGAGGGAAAGAACGCCCCACAAAACCCGATGAATCCAAGTCATTTGAATCATCATTCGCACGTCCCAAGTTGGGTGTTTTTGATAAAATAAAATACCCATTCGTCCCCGTTCTTCCTCTTTTTTAACGAGGGAAGGAAGTTGATCGAGGCGGAAGGGAGGATGCCAATGATAGCCGACAGCTTCGGGACATTTAATCAGTTTTAATCCCAATTGTTTGAGGCGAACGCCGAGTTCTAAGTCTTCCCAACCGTAGAGTTGAAAGCGCGTATCGAATAGTCCCGCTTCTAATAGCCAGTGGCGCGCGATCGCAACATTTCCCGTAGCAAAATACGCGGCTGAAAAATCGGTAATTTTGTAGGGTTCCGAAGTCGGATTCTCGAAGTTACAAGTATTAATAACCGCACCGTAAGTAAAGATGCGATTATTGCCTTGTTCGCGTTCTCCTTTAACCAAAGCATCGGTATGAGCTTGCAGGAAATTTTCAGTAACAACGAGGTCGCTATCAATAAAAATAATGGTATCTCCCGTTGCTCGTTCGACCCCTAAATTTCTCGCTGCCGCAGGGCCGCAATGTTCCTGCTCGAACAGTTTTAGGTGAGGAAATCGTTCGGGATTTGCCTTTAACCAATCTAAGGTTCCATCGGTCGAACCATCATCAACAACGATGATTTCATAGCCCTCTAAAGCGCTATTTTGGGCGAGCCGTTGAGTTTCGAGCGCATCGAGGCACTTTTCTAAAATTGGCTTGCGGTTATAGGTAGGAATGACAATACTAAAAAACACGATTAAATTATGAATTATGAGTTTGGTAGGGTGGGCATCGCCCACCAGTTAAGACTTTCAGCTTTTAGCACCGCTCCTTATCGGGCAAGTAATGCTATACACAAGGGACACAAAGTTTTTTATGTAAGATTTATTTGCCAGATTTCATCCGATCGAGAATCAAAATGGCGGGCAATGCCCGCCCTACTCTGCAAACTTTTATCGAACGAGGGAAGAATGACCGAGGGCTAAACCGGCGACTAACATTCCTAATACGAGGAAAGGTTGAGCGCTGGCTTGATATTTCACGTCATTTTTAAGCGGATCGCGTAGGAAATACATATCTTGGAAGGTGATTTGCGGGATAATCAGCAATAACAAAATAGTGGCGTAGAGATTTTGTTTGATGCTAATTAAATAACCGGCAACGCCAGCTTGAAATAAATCGATCGCGAGAACGCAAATCCAAGCCGCTGTCGTAATCCCAAACATCACCGGCAACGATTTTAATCCCAATTGGCGATCGCCTTCCACGCTCTTAAAGTCATTGACGATCGCAATTCCCAAACCAGCAAAGCTATAAAAGAGCGTCAGCACCACAATCGTCCAGTTTAACTGCCCGAACAGCGCATGGCCCGCCCACCACGGCAACGCGATATAACTAGCACCAAGCGCATAATTACCCAACCAACCGTTTTGTTTCAACTTCAGCGGTGGCGCGGAATAAATATAAGCGATGAACGTTCCGCCCAACGTCAGCGCTAACATCATCGGAAAATCGTGACCCGCCCAAACATCTAAAAGATAGGAAATTCCCAAACCCGCAAATAGAAGAACGAGGATTTGAGAGACAACTTGGGGGACGGAAATTGCACCGGAGGGAATGGGACGATAAGGTTCGTTAATTGCGTCGATTTCGCGATCGTAGAAGTCATTTAAAGTTTGAGTATATCCCGTCATTAACGGCCCGGAAAGAAGCATACAAGTTGCCGCTTTGAGGATATCTTCGAGCGTCCAACTGTAACCGCCAGAAGAAGCCGCACCGCACACTACGCCCCAAATTAAGGGAATCCAAGTAATCGGCTTCATCAATTGCAGCCGGATTTTCCAAATATTGCTTTCTCCGCTCGCAGCCCCTTTCATCCCTAAGAGTTGTCGGGTTTTGGAACTGTTTGATGTGGGTTCGAGTTCTTGAGTCATTGATGATTTTTAATTTTAAACTTTGGATTATAACGGGTGCTGTGCTGTTAAATTTGGCACGCCAACATTGAATTTTGTAGAAGCATAGCACTGTTCATTGGTGTCAACTTAAGCACGAGTGTTTGTTATAGCGTCATCCCAGCCCTCACCCCCCCGACCCCCCTCTCCCAATTTTGGGCGAGGGGGGAGAAGAATTCTCTGTTGCTCCCCTCTCCCACCGGTTGGGAGAGGGGCTGGGGGTGAGGGCGATTCCGCTTTCTGAGTGGGTTTCACGTTAAGTTGACACTAATGCCCCCTATTAATCTAGAACGAAATAATCAAATATCCCTCTTGGAATTTTGCGCCTTTAACGGTTTGTCCGCGCAGTTGGGGCGGAAGGTCGATATTGCGCCGTTGGTCGCCAACTTCGATGGTGACATCAGGGCCGTTTTGGGTCAGTTTAACTTGCTTTTTGTCGAAGCCGGGAAGAAAAACTTTGACTTGACGTGCTGCCACATCTACACTGATAGGTCTCGGAGCATCGCCGACGGCGCGCAAGTTGGGGAGGGCATCGATTAAGGGCTGCCAGTCGTTGTCGCGATACTCGGGCAGGACGGTTAGGGGAAGGGGAGAGAAGGGGGTGCTATCGATCGCGCCGCGATTCCCCAGAACGCCAGCAACGGTTAAATCGACTTGTTGAGCGCTACCCCAGAGGAATTTAGCCGTCGCCAAAGCGAGGGGATCGGGGGTAGTGACGAGGTAAGCAACGATACGATTGGGATCGGCGAGTGCATCTTTCCCCGCTTGCAGGAGATTATTCGCTTCTCGCGTCGGTTGGTCTGTGAGGTCGTCGAAAGACCAGGAAGTATTGAGAATAGCGGCGGTAACGGGGGCGACGAAGGGGGAAATGCTGCGTCCTAAATCCGAATCGAGGAAGACTTGGCGGAAGCGACGCAGATACCAACTGGCGTTTTCCGGTACGCCGACAGCGCGCAACATAGCGAGGTCGCCAGTCCCGTCGTAGATAATGACATCGTAGATTTTAGCCGCATCGTACTCGCGCAGGGCATAAAAATCGAGGGCTGCGTCCATTCCCGGCAGTAGGGCGAGTTCTTGCCCGTAGACGTTGCGCAGCGTGGGAGAACGGAGGTATTTCGCCTCGAGTTGTTTGACCTCTTCCCAGCTTTTATCGATTAGCGTTGTGGCTTGTAGTTGCACGGCGGTTAGGTTTGCGCCGATCGCTTGCGGTTCTGCCGTTAGCGGTACGCCGAGGAGTAAACTCGTGGCGGGAGTGCGATCGCTACTCGCAAAGAGAACGCGCGTTCCTTGTTGGGCTAATTGCTTGGCAGCCGCGATCGCGATTGTCGTGCGTCCCGTGCCGCCTTTACCGAGAAAGGTAATAATTTGAGACATGATTTTCTTTTAACAAAGGAGAGGGCAGGTTTTCTGCACTCGCTCCGACCTGCCCTTCAAGTTTATCGTTGATTATTCTTAAGCGGGTTTGAGTTCGTCCTCAAAAAACCAGTTTTCGCTCTTGTCGTCAAATTTAACGATCGCGCCAACCCCGCTCCCGTCGGTCATTTTGTATTCTTTGATCGTGCCGACTTTGCCCAGTTTTGCTGCCACTTCTGTCGGAACGCGGTCCCTAAAGCGGTACACTTTCACTCTTTGCCCGATTTCCATTCTTCTTTCACTAAAAAAACAGACCAATACACAGTTTAAGCCAAAAGGACTCTGGGAGCGAGGGGGAGATTGGGGGAGGGGGTGAATAATGAATAATGAATGATGAATAATGAATAGGGGGAGACGAGGAGACGGGGTGAATAATGAATGATGAATAATGAATAGGGGGAAACGAGGAGACGGGGTGAATAATGAATGATGAATAATGAATAATGAATAGGGGGTGAGGGGGTGAGGGGGTGACGGGGTGAATAATGAATGATGAATAATGAATAGGGGGAGACGAGGAGACGGGGGGACTGGGAGACGGCGCTTCGACTTCGCTCAGCGCACCGGGAGACTGGGTTACAAATTACGAATTACGAATTACGAATTACGAATTACGAATTAGATCGTGTGAATTTTGAGGAAGTTTGTTCCCCTGACCTGCTGGACTGGACTGCCGCCCAAGATTAATATCTTATCGTTCGCTTGCACCATTCCGCGCTGTTGCAAGCACTCCTCGATCGCGATGACGAGAGATTCCACCGAGGCGATATCTTGCTCCAACAGAATCGGGATCGCGCCCCATACTAAATTGAGGCGATGATAGACGCGGGAATCGGGAGTGAAAGCCACGACGGGAACTTTCGGGCGCTCGGCGGCGGCGAGTTTGGCGCTGTATCCCGTGGTCGTGTAAGCGCAGATATAGCGCAAATCGAGGATTTTGTCAAGGGTTGTAATCGCTTCGCTTAAGGCGTGGGGATCGGTGATTTCGTCCGGTGGCAGATTGTCGAACTGAAGTTCCGGTTCGATGGTTGCGGCGATGCGTCCCATCATTTTTACCGCTTCAACCGGGAATTTCCCCACGGCAGATTCTCCCGACAGCATCACCGCATCCGTCCCATCCAAGATCGCATTGGCGACATCGCTGGCTTCCGCGCGCGTCGGACGGGCATTTTCTATCATGCTTTCGAGCATTTGCGTGGCAGTAATGACGGGAATTCCGGCTTGATTGCAAGCGCGAATAATTTTCTTTTGCAGGAGGGGGACGCTTTCGGGTTTGAGTTCTACGCCTAAATCGCCTCGGGCAACCATAATGCCATCGCACACCTTCACCAGTTCCTCGAGATGATTAATGGCTTGGGGTTTTTCGATCTTGGCAATGACGGGCGTATCGAATGCGCCTCTTTCCTGCAAAAAGTCTTTGAGAATGCGGATATCGTCGGCACTACGCACGAAGCTTAACGCCACCCAGTCGATTCCTTGTTCGAGACCGAATTCTAAATCTCGGCAATCTTTTTCGGTCATTGAAGGCAGACGCAGGTTTAAGCTGGGGAAATTGACTCCCTTACGACTTTTCAGCAAACCGCCGCGAACCACTTTACAGACGACGTTGGGGGGTTCAACCGCGATCGCTTGCAACTCCAATTGTCCGTCATCAAGGAGAATCGGCATTCCCGCATAGGCTTCTTCCGCGACGAAGGGATAATCGATGGGGATAACTCCGGGATCGCCGTCAAACTGTTCGAGGGGAACGAGGGCAATTTCCGAACCTTCTTCCAACGCGATCGCGCCGTTCGGAAACTGCCCCACCCGCACTTTCGGCCCCTGCAAATCTTGCAGCAGCGTCACTGGCGCATCTAATTCTTCTGAAATCTCTCTAAGCAGTTTAACGGTTTTGGCGTGGTCTTCGTAGCTGCCGTGGGAAAAGTTCAGCCGCGCCACTGCCATTCCCGCTTCAATCAGTTGGCGTATCACTTCTGGACTATTGCTAGCTGGGCCGATGGTAGCGACGACTTTGGTGCGATGGGATAAGGGCAACATTCGTGAAGAGTGAGGGGCGAATCGGTAAATCTGTGTTTCGCCACTCTAGCAAATGCGACCTAATTTGTCTGTGTTAATGCTTACTGAAAAGGTGGGAGTTGACACCAACGATCGCATTCGCCCGCGCCGTATACTTCACGCCGACACAAAATGCTATATCGCTGTTTTTGAGGGGATGAAGTATACCAGATAGGCGCAAGCCGCCGCGCCTCTAACCGTTGTGTTTTTGAAGGTGTATTCGATCCCAATTCTCAATCGCGATCGCTATTCAATCGAGATTGACTTTCGTTAGAAGATATTTTTAAGTCGAAAAATTAAGAGGGCATAGCAGTGCTATGCCCCTACGTTTTTATTTGATTCCATTCAATTGGTTTCTCCAGCGAGTGGAGAAGACACAAAATGTATTTGATTCCAATTACTCCAGTTCCGTTTCCATTCAATTGGTTTCTCCAGCGAGTGGAGAAAAATAGCGGGCGCGCCACAGGATGCTGAGATTGCAGTTTCCATTCAATTGGTTTCTCCAGCGAGTGGAGAAAGTACAAGCCTACTTGCTAGCAAAAGACTATCGACAGGTTTCCATTCAATTGGTTTCTCCAGCGAGTGGAGAACCTCGTTGTTCCGTTTGCCAACAATGTTGCCCTTGTTGTGTTTCCATTCAATTGGTTTCTCCAGCGAGTGGAGAAGGCTACCCTTTCAAAGCCTCACCCAGAGCAAGTTCCAGATGCGGTTTTCGAGGGGGTGCTTCTATCATACCCTGAAACCTCAAAAAAGACTCGCGTAAAACGGCTGAAAGCTTTACTGGGAGGAATATCGAGGGGGTCAACGAAAGAATGCGGGTTTCAGCGATTTTCCGACTCCCTCGCAAACTGATGATACAAAATCGATCGCGAGGAAAAAGGCGCGGCGGGCTGTAACGTTGACTCCCCAGTTGTTTCGCGGCGGTTGGTGCGTTTTGGGCGCGCACCCCACGGCGACGGCGCAATGCCACTCTGTGCGGTACAAAGGGCGCTTTTTCGTGGCAATCTGTTATTTGTCTCAATAAGCCAATATCCAAAATATCTATCTAAATCGGTTATATCCTTTAAATGAAGGGCATCTTAGTGGCTGGGTTACAAGATTCAAGATATTGTCTTTTTAGAGAATCTCTCAAAAGTAGGCGAAATGAGGAGGCTAGGGATTTTGGATTCCCCAAATCCTGCGACGAACTTTCGAGCCACCTATCCCGACTCTATTGTTAAAATGAATCGGACTCCGGCTTCTATAGCAGTTTTTACGTGAGTGAGGTACAACCAATGGGCGCAAGCCTTGCGCCCCTAACGATTTGATTTACAAAAGATTCAGGGAAAATCTCTCCTCTTTGTACAACCAATGGGCGCAAGCCTTGCGCCCCTACCGATTTGATTTTGGAATCTGTACCTCACGCATAGGAAAAACGCTATATCCGTAAGGAATCTTAAAAAACCTCTCCCCGTCCCCCCGTCCCCCAGTCTCCCCGTCCCCCCGTCCCCCCGTCCCCCAGTCCCCCCGTCTCCCCAGTCCCCCAGTCCCCCAGTCCCCCCTCACCCCCTCTCCCCACCCCTCCCATGCAACGAAAGTTAAAACTTTTCCTGGGATTATTTGCACTAACAGCCCTTATGATTGGTTGTATTGGTCGAATTGACCATACGGAGGCTGTTGCGTTGTGTCCCTCAGTTGCAATTAGCAGCAGTCCTCCCTTAACAACTATTGCGCCCAATCCCCAACGAGAACGCCTCAACCTCAACGGGATTTGGCAATTTATCCCGGTGACGGGCAAACGGACGGAACAAGCACCAGCCCAAGACTGGGGAACGATTCGCGTTCCGGGGGATTGGCAGCAGGAAGGAAACGATAGCGTTCCGGGCGTTATCGATCGCGGTAAGGGAGAAGCTTGGGCGAATTTTGCCGGCCGCAGTTTGGAGAAAGCGTGGTATCGTCAGAAACTCAGCATTCCCGCCAATTGGCAAGGGCGCGCGATCGCGTTGAATGTTAAGCGCCTCAGCACCGATGCTAAGGTGTATGTGAATGGGAAAAGCTGCGGCGATATTAGTTGGCCGGACGGCGCGATCGATATTAGTTCCCTCGCAGAACCGGGCAAAGAAAATACCCTCGATCTTTTTGTCGCTGCGATCGCGGATGAAAAGGATAAACTCGTCGTCATGAGTCCCAACGAAATTCGCACGGAAAAAGCGGATAAATCGATGGATTCGCGCGGACTGATCGGCGAAGTTGAATTATTAAGTTTTCCGAACAATGGGCGCATTAATGACGTTTTTGTGCAGCCTTCGGTTCGCCAAAAACAGTTAAAAATTGCGGTAGAACTGGAAAAAATCGCGCGGGCGGGAACGGTAAATTTTACCGCCCAAATCTTTAACGAACAAGGGCAAATCGAGAAAGAATTTAGCAGTTCTGCCCCCGTTAAAGCGGAAGAGGTGCAAACGGTCAATTTATCCTGGAATTGGGAGAATCCGCGCTTGTGGGATGTCGGACAGCCCAACCTTTATACGGTGCGATTGCAAGCCAAAGGCGAAGGAATTGCGGACGAGTACGACCAATCCTTCGGTTTTCGGGAATTTTGGATTGAAGGGAAAAAGTTTTTTTTGAACGGGACGGAAATTCGCCTGCGTCCGACTTTACACGAGGATATATGGCGGGGCTGGGCGGTGGGACTGCCGCAAGTGGCGGAGGCAGCGATCGCGGGTTATGTTAAAACCGGCTACAATATCGCCGAACTCTGGCCCTGGAATTATCGAGAACGCGGACGCTGGCATTTTCGCGAGATTTTCCTCGATCGCGCCGACGCAAAAGGCTTCCCGGTTATCGCCCCCGCCCTCGATGCGATCCCCTACGCCGATGATTGGAAAAATAAACAGGCGAGTTGGGAACCGGAAATGGCCGCCGAACTGCGACGCGATCGCAACCATCCCGCCATTCTGATGTGGGCGAACAGTCCCAACTACTTCGGCCATAGCGACGACCAAAACCCGCGCCGCATCGGGATTAAAGACTTTGCAGGCGGCTTGAGTGAAAACGAAAACAGCCGCGTCGCCCAAATTAAACCCGTCGGCGAGGACGCGATCGCAACCATCAAAAAATACGACCCCACGCGCCCCGCCTTCCTGCACCAAGGCGCTTTCATTGGCGACGTTTACGCCCTCAACTCCTACCTCAACTTCACCCCCCTCCAAGAACGCGAAGAGTGGCTGTCTAATTGGCAGCAAAAGGGTCAAATGCCTTATACGATCGTCGAACTCGGTACGCCCTTACATACCTCCGCCATGCGCGGACGCAACGGTTTTGGAGGCGCGATCGTCAGCGAACCCCTGATGACGGAATTTAGCGCCATTTACCTCGGAAAAGAAGCCTATAACCTCGAAACGCCAGCCTATCGCCAAAAAATCCGCGATTTCTTCGTCAAAGACCAAGAATACAAAAACTGGCATAACCAAGGCGAACTCGACTTTGCCCCCGCCTTCCAAAAAATCCAAAATCTTTTTAGTACCAATACTTGGCGCAGTTGGCGCACTTGGGGCATCACCGGCGGTATGATTCCCTGGAATGAAGGCCACGGTTGGGAAATTACCTCCACCGGACGGGAAAAAATCGCCCCTCCTCCGACACCCCTAGAATCCCGAGGCCCTCACCTCCGTAAAGTCGATCGCTATCTCCTCAATCCGCTGCAACCGCCCGCCCAAAAGATTCATCCCGGCGGCGAAGCCATCATCGCCAACGACGGATCGATTCTCGCTTGGATTGCCGGTAGCACTAAAGCTTTTGTTGAAAAAGACCACAATTACAACAGCGGCGATCCGTTGGAAAAGCAAGCCGTCCTGCTTAACGATACGCGCCAAACGCAAAGTTTTTCTTTGAATTGGCAAGTCAATATCGGCGGAAGAAGCATCGCCACGGGCAAAGAAGCGGGCAACATTGAGGCTGCAAAAACCCTCTTTTTCCCCATTAACGCCACCTTACCAAAGGTTAGCGCTAAAAGTAACGGCGAGATTATTTTAACGGCAAAGATTGGCAATTTTCCCGAACGGAGCGATCGCTTTCCTTTCCGCGTTTTCGCCAATCCTCCCGCCGCCGATCGAACCCTCACCGTTTTCGATCCCGTCGGCAAAACCAGCAAAATGCTGCAACAGTTGGGTTATACGGTTAAAGCGTGGAACGGGGGGACTGCCGATGCTCCCATTATTATCGGACGCGAAGCACTCTCGCAAGCCTCCGCCGCCGCCACCTTGCAAAACCTAAAATCTCAAGTTGCAAGCGGTGCAAAAGCCGTTATTTTCTTGCAAAAGCGCGAATGGTTGCAAGATAAACTCGGTTTGCGCGTTGCCCACCCCCTCAGCCGCCGCGCTTTCCCCGTTAACGCCGATCATCCCGCGATTCAAGGCTTGGATGCGGAAGATTGGCGCGACTGGCGGGGCGAAAGTACCCTCATTGAAGCCTATCCCGATACGACTAAAAATCCGGTGAAAGCTAGCCCGCAAGGATTGCCTTGGTATGGGTGGCATTGGGGCAATCGCGGGGCAGTTAGCAGTGCTGCGATCGAAAAACCCCACTATAGCGGCTGGCGATCGATTTTGGAAGCAGAATTCGACCTCGCTTACAGTCCTTTAATGGAGTTGAATTACGGCAAGGGGCGCTTGATTTTCTGTATGTTAGATGTGGAAGATCGTTTGCAAGATGGGGCAGCGCGTCAATTTGTCGGTCAATTGCTCGATTATGCGGCGACTGCACCCGAATTTTCTCGCGCTCAAAATGTTGTTTTGATTGGCAGCGAAAATGATGCAAAGTTCCTCAACAATTTTGGCGTTGTTTATCAATCAGCAACAACGCTAAAGGATGCCAATCTAGCGATTATTGGGGCAGAGGCAACGGTTAGCGATGCCGATTTGCAAGCTTATTTAGAACGCGGCGGTAAGGCTTATTTCTTGCCGAGAAAAACGGCGATCGCGGGAATTAGTTTTAAGGAAGTCGAGCAATTCAACGGTTCTCTAAACGTTCCCCAATGGCAAGAATTAGCCGGAATCAGTGCCTCGGATTTACGCGCCCGCAGTTCCTATAAAACAACTTTAATTGCTTCCGGTGGCGAAGTCGGTGCCGATGGGTTATTGAGTCGAATTCAAAACGGAAAAGGAGTCGCGATTTTCTCGCAACTGAACCCCGACGGATTGAACGCCGACGCACAAACCTACCTTCGTTATACTCGCTGGCGGCACAGTCGCGCGATCGCGCAAATTCTCGCCAATCTCGGCGCAACCTTTAATACCGATGCAAAAATCTTTGATGCGATCGCCGGTACGCCATCCACCCAACCTTTTTATCATTCCGACTATCGCACGGATTTTGAGTTAGGCGACGATCCCTATCGGTATTATCGATGGTAGGCGCGATCGACAGCCAAAAAGTTACGCTTTCTGGCAGACAGTTAAGACAATAAAGCGATCGCGCCACCATTTAACGCGCTGTGGTGGGCAAAGGCAGATATTGTAATAAAAAACTCATATTCACTTCCTTTGCCCACCCTACAAGGTTACTTATTCATTGTCACTCCACTCCTTAAGAAGTAAAATAGGTTTAGAGAAAATGTATTCGATTGAGTACACGAGATCGGCATTAGCAGATTTGAAGGTGTTTCGTAAAAACGAGCAAAGATTGATTCTAGATGAAATCGATCGACAATTCGTTAACGAACCGAAGCTAGAAACAGCTAAGTAGGAGGGTGTAAAAAAAGTGCGATCGGATTCGTAGGGGCGGGTTTAGATAAAACCCTTGCTATGAGGTAAATTTAGCAGTCAAAACCCGCCCTCTTCAAGTTAAGGTTATTTTCGTCAACCTACTTAAAAATTGATAAGTTTCGAGTATTTTATGATGTTTTTGATAATTTCAACCCTGAAGTCATTCAAATTGTAAAAATCGAAGCAGTGGGTTATAAAAAGCATAATCCACTTTATATAGCGTTTTTCTTTTGTGTGAGGTACGGATCCAAAAATGAAATCGGTAGGGGCGCGGATTTCGAGGTCGCCTCGAAATTAAACGCCGCCCCGTAGGGGCGAATGGTATTCGCCCGCTGGGTGTACCTCATTCATGTGAAAACCGCTATATTCGAGGTCAGGAGTTCGAGTTATGAAAATTATCAATATTTCCCTAGATTCTAGCGATTTAATGACTTTATTAGCCGAAGCTAAAGAAGACAATCTCCTGTTAAGAACTGCCGATGGCTCGGAATTTATTCTCGCCGAAGTCGATAACTTTGACCGAGAACTCGAACTGACGCGCCAAAATCTAGAGTTGATGGCATTCTTAGACGAACGGGCTAAAGAACAATCCACTCTTTCTGCCGCAGAAGTTCGTGCGGAACTTGGATTGTAGGAGTTCTGACTGTGGTGGGCAAAGGCAGATATTGTAATAAAAAACTTATATTCACCTCCTTTGCCCACCCTACAAGGCTCATTTATATACAGTACGCGAGCCAATAAATAGACTGAAGGTACAGTTCAAAAACTTTCAGCTTAGCTAACGATATAACCCCATAACTTCCGTTAAATTTAAGCGCGATCGCACCTCCAACGTTAGCGGCGAAATATGACCGCGATTTAGATGTTCGGATGCCGCACAAGCAATCATTGCTGCATTATCGGTACACCATTTCAACGGGGGAAAATAAACTTGTAAATCGTGCTGTTTCGCTGCCGCTTGTAAATGTTCTCTCAAGCCGCTATTTGCCGCTACGCCGCCGCCGATCGCGATTTTACTCAATCCATAATCCAACGCGCAATTTATCGCCCTACGAGTTAGCGATCGCGCTACAGTATCCTGAAAACTCGCCGCAATATCCGCAACGGGCAATTCTTCCTCTTCCCCTTCCAACTTCTGCACCAACCGCAGTACCGCCGTCTTTAAGCCGCTGAAACTCGAATCGTAGCGATGATATCCGCCCTCCGGCAGCGATACCCTCCCTTCCGGCAGCGGAAACGTGCGAGAATTGCCGATTTTGGCTAATTTGTCAATCACCGGGCCGCCGGGATAGCTTAAATTTAACAATCGCGCCACCTTATCGAAGGCTTCCCCCGCCGCATCGTCGCGGGTACTCCCCAAGGTTTCGTACTCCCCGCAGCCGAGAACGCGAATTAAGCTGGTATGTCCTCCCGATACCAACAGGCACAGAAACGGCGGTTGTAGTTCCGGTTCGCTGAGGTAGGAGGCATAAATATGCCCTTCGAGGTGATGCACCCCTAGGAAGGGTTTCTCGCGTACCATTGCCAGCGTTTTTGCTGCCGTTACGCCCACCAGCAGCGCCCCCACCAATCCCGGCGCGCAAGTTGCCGCTACGCCGTCAATTGCGTCCCAACCCCCGCCAAATTCTGTTAAAGCGCGATCGATGCAATCATTTAACATCTCTACATGATGCCGAGAAGCCACCTCGGGAACGACACCGCCATAAGGCCGATGAATCGCAATTTGAGAAGAAACAATACTACTTAAAACTTCACGATTTTTAACAATTGCAACCGCCGTTTCATCACAACTGGTTTCAATAGCAAGAACGATAGACATTCTTTTCCCTATCCTTAATAATTTTAAGTCTCAAACCTTTACGGGATCGACCCGTCAGAGTAATATTGCGTCTAGCGTGCAAAAGAGTTCCTCATCTTTTGTCCCGATAACTTATACTTTTGTAACAGAAGGAAAACACTTTTGCTATGAAAAAGCTATTCGCTTTTATCTTAGTCGTAACCCTCTGGTTTAACTTTGCTCCCCCCGCCCAAGCTGCGGATGGAACGTCTGGGTTAACACCTTGCGCTGAATCGACTGCTTTTCAGCAGCGCGCTAAGAACTTCCGCAACACCACCAACGATCCTCAATCCGGTCAAAAACGCGCAGAACGTTATTCCCAAGCACTCTGCGGTCCTGAAGGTTTACCTCACCTGATTGTAGACGGTCGTCTTTCCCACGCAGGCGATTTCATCATCCCTAGCATTCTCTTCCTGTACATCGCAGGTTGGATTGGTTGGGTCGGTCGTTCTTACCTGATTGCGATTAAAGAAGGTAAGGATACTGAAATGAAAGAGGTGGTCATTGATGTCCCTCTCGCTATCAGCAAGATGCTTACCGGTTTTGCTTGGCCTGCTGCTGCGTTAGCAGAGTTTGCTTCGGGTAAATTGGTCATTGCTGACAATGATGTGCCGATTTCGCCTCGCTAATCCCAGCAGTCAAGATCGAGCGACGAAATTCAGTTATTTAGGATTTGGAGAATAGATTCATGGAAGGTTTGACGAAGTTTCTTTCGACCGCGCCGGTATTGTTCATGCTTTTAATGACGGTTACAGCCGGGATTTTGATTGAATTCAATCGTTTTTATCCCGATTTGCTCTTCCATCCGATGTAATCGGCCCTCGCTTCCGGCAGGAAGCGTTTATTAAGCTAAGTTTTTGAGTGTTGGCAACAATCGCGATCGCGTTACTCGGAGATTTTTATCCCTTAGTACCGCGATCGCAAATTTTTTGGGCTTCCTTCCCGGAATTTTGCTGGGGGGGGACAAACCCCTCACTGTTGTTATCCGCAAATAAGCCTTAAATTTCTTCCAAAATCCCCGGTTGAGAATTGGCGATTTATACCGAAGACAATTTAGCTCCTAGTTTTTACGATTGGAGTGTTCCCACTTCATGAAAATTTCATGAACCCTTTCGGGGAAATCTAAGGCGTTTGGTGAAAATCAAAAATTTAAGCTTATCGGGAGAATATTTATGTTGTGGGAAGTCAGAGTGACGAACTCCAAGGGCCAAGCTAAACCTTTAGTGATGTACAAAAATCGAGAAACGGCCTTGCGTTGCGTCGATGCTCTTTACTCTAAGTACGGCTATCCCATGCACTTAGCCTACAAAGTCTTTCCAGTTTCAGAAAGCGAAGTTCCCTTTTGGCCGCCCTATCCTAACGCCTATTCCCTATAAAGCACTTGAGTTGCCAAAACTGCCCCCAAAGTTAACGCAGCACCAAAACCGGACAATGGGCGAATCGCACGATGCGTTCCGCCACTGAACCCAATAAAAAGCGATCGCTTTGCGAGCGACTGCGAGCGTGAAGCGCGATTAATTCTGCTTCCACAGCTTTTGCATAATCCAAAATTTCCGAACTCGGATCGCCAATTTCCACATAAATGTGGATTCCTCGATGCTCGGGTTCGCTGAGTTGCCCGCGTAAAGCTAACGCTGCATGGTATTTGCGCGTGCGGTCGTCAACATTATTCCAAATAATGCCCGGTTCTGCGGCCGGAAAGCGCGTGAGGACGCATATAACATAAACGCAAGACGCATCTCCTCCAGTAATTTCCAACGCAAGCTTTAAAGCTTGGAAAGATTCAGTCGAAAAATCAATTGGAACGACTACACACTTTTTTCGCAGCCAACTCATACATTAGAGTCTCTCAAACGGAGTTTAGCTGTTGATATCCACAATACGAGAGGACATAAAGCGATTCATCCAATTTTCCAAATACTTGCGGTTTGCCTGCTGCTCGGAAAGATCGCTCGTCTTCATCGGATAAGGCGCTAATCCCAGAATTGCAGCCGTGGTAACACAATACATCGATTTCTGGAACGTTTCGCAAATCTTGACGCGCAAGTCATCGTCGCCGCGCTGACTGTCTCGATAAAAAGCGTGCAAATAATCGGGTAAATAGTGGCGCATATCCTGCATCAGCAATGTGGGGGGAATACCGGAACTGCCTACAGGAAGGGGATCGGCGTAGAGCGCGCCGTAAGTAAAATCGCCTTGGAAAAAGGGAATTTGATACGCTTGAGCGTTGTAGGAAACCGTACCGGGAAAGGGCGTTCCTCGGAAGAAAACGGCTTCGACGTAAGGGACTGCTGTCTCCATCAGGAACGCTAAGCCTGCCGATTGAGGCAAGATGTCGTAAACTTGACCGCCGAGGGTGACGCTGTAGGTAATCGGTTTGCTAGCATTGGTAACTAAACCATCAAGGATGTGCTGTACGACTTGAGGAATTGATTGAATTTCGCCTTTGTCGTAGCGATCGCTTAATGAGATAAACATATCGCTCATCACGCGCCAAAACTGCCCTAATGCACTGTAGTAGGACATGACGCGCACTTGTTCCGGTAAAAACTGTGGAAAAAGTTTATTGAGCAATAAGATTGCCGGATTTCCCTTCCAACGGGCGCGAATGGCTTTGTCGGCAGCAGCTTGAAACTGGGGCGAATCGACATACTCATCTAACTGACCGCCGCCGTGCCAAAACATGGCTTTCATGCAGTATTCGGCATACTCGAAATTGATGCGATCGTGCCACCAATGCCGCAGCAATCGAGCCGGAGTCACTTCGCCATTAAAATATTTGAAAAAGGGGAATAAGTTCAAAAATTGATGTTCGGCAACATAAATGAGATTGCGGGAATAGGCATCTAAAACAATGCCGTAACTTTTAAGAATGCCGACGACCTCGAGAACGTTTTCGGGAGAATCTGCGAGCAGTGCTTGTCCGGATTCGAGGCGATGAATGTATTCTGAGAGTGGATGTCTGGAGGGAGTGAGAGTAGCTTTCACTAGGTTTATGCTATAGCGAGCGTTTTTATTCCATTTATTAATGTACTATTGCATTTGCCCCTTGGATCGCTTCCCGACAATGCTCGCTTCGATCGCTAAATCCACAGCGGAAGGGATTGTTGCGATCGCATTCTCGCGCTCGATTGGGGGATGAGAGTTAATTGTTGAATTCGTAAGGATCTTTGGGCGTGGGGATTTCCGCGATCGCATCGGCAGAATCGACCGCGACGACGACTTGACGCTTCCCCGCCAGCACTTCCGGGATAATTTTACCCTTGAGTTCCAACCAGCGATCGGGAGGATACTTATCCCGCGCTTGCGGTAATTTAATCGGCAAACCAACCGGAGAAGCATCGACCGCGCAACAGGTAATAATAAACCGACAGAGGTAAATGTAATTTTCGGGCAAGTCCGCCGGTTGAACGACAAAACCGCTAATCTTAACGGGTTGGTCTTTATAAGCGTCGGGTTCTGGATAGGTATTCAGCGTGCGCACCCAATCGACAATCGTTCGATCTTCCGGTTTGACGGCGGCGCGGAAGGTGCGCGTTTGGGTTTGCGTCAGCGGGAGGGCAGCGCTTACGCCGCGTTGGAGGGCTGTTTCGCTCGCTAAGATTTTTGGGGGAATCAGCAAACCCGCGATCGCAGCGACTAAGAGTAAAAAGGTACTGACTCCGGGAGGGAAGATCGTAAGATGTTGGACGGTTTGACTATCGCTTGTACGACGCGGTTTGAAACGTTCCAAAAGTTTAAAGCCCCCCATCAACAGCAGGACAATCCCCGTACCGAGAACGAGGGATGAATAATTGGGGTGAATAAGCAAGCGCAGTTCGCCGGTTAACCAGAGTTCGATCAGTAGAGCGCCCCAAGCAGCTAAGGCGAGGAAATCGAGCCAAGGAACAATCGTTTGAGAAAATCGGTTTCGCGTTGCTTTTGCTGTCATAAATTATGAATGATGAATTACGAATTGTGAGTGATGAATGGGGAATTACGAATTACGAATTACGAATTACGCAAAAGTTAAAAGAAATAACTGTAACCTAGGGTCAAGATGAGGGTAAGTTGCGCCGCGATCGCGAATAAATAAATAATCGTCCTGGGTCGAAAAATCGACAGCATCAAGCCAATTCCTTTAATATCGATCATCGGCCCGAAAACCATAAAAGCGAGTAGCGATCCGGTGGTAAAAGTCGAAGCAAAAGCTAAAACAAAAAACGCATCCACCGTCGAGCAAATCGAAACAAGCGCCGCCAGCAACATCATTGCCAGAATGGAGGTAATCGTGCCTTGTCCTAAGCTTAAAACCAACTCGCGCGGCGCTAGCACTTGAATGGCTGCCGCGATCGCGCTTCCTAAAACCAATACGCCGCCTAACTCTCGCAATTCCTGCACCATATTGTTGAGAAAAAAGCGCAGTTTATCGACGGGCAGATTAAAAAGACGGCGTTCCGGACGCGCGATCGGCTCAAAAGTTGCATCAAAGCGCTTCGGTTGTCCTTGCTGACCTAAAATAAACGTTCCCGACTGCAATAGCGCTGGCATTGCTTTTTCCTCTATCGCTGGGGAAGGGCGTTGCTGACTGGAAACTTGGCGGCGAATAAGGCGTTGAGCCAAATCCGGCTGCAACATCGGGCGCGGATCTTTTTGAACGCTAAACAAACAGCCGATAATGGTGGCAATAGCTAAAGAAAAAACAATGCGTAAGACTACAACTTGTACGTCTTGGAACGCCACCCAAGTTGCCCAAATGACAACAGGATTGATGGTAGGGGCAGCGAGTAAAAAACCAATCGCAACCGATGTTGGCGCGCCTTGAACGAGTAAGCGTCGCGCTACGGGGACGTTACCGCACTCGCACACCGGAAATAGAAAACCCGCACAGCTACCAGCAAAGGCACCCAAAAGCGGGTTACGCGGTAACTTGGCGATGAGTTTGCCTTCATCCACAAATAAAAGTAAAGCGCTCGAGAGCAATACGCCTAATAACAGGAAAGGCATTGCCTCGACCAGCAAGCTCAAAAAGAGCGTAAATCCGTTATACAGTTGATTCATCGCGATCTGCATCAGCAGGAAATCGAGCTACAAAGCTGCCACCGAATTGTAGCCCATTTCGGAACTCGCGCCTTTACTGCGGCTCTGCCTCTTCTTTCAACTCAATCTTGACGTTAGGCAAATCCTCTAGTTTTTCAATCGGTTCTCCATCGGGGATAAGTATCGCCGGGACGAATAGCGTTAAGCCTTGGGGGATACACTCGACTTCTATCGGGGTCTTGCCTATGGGTTCGCCGTCCAGTGCGACTTTTTGGGGCGGTTCGGTAGAAATTTTTACCCGCTGCGCCCGCAAATAGCCGATATCGTCCCGTTCGACTGCTTCGCCGCGCATCCCAGTTTGTAAAAGGTGATAGCTTGCTGCGACCGCACTGGCGCGATCGCTCGGTGCGACTATTGTTATATCTAACAAACCATCATCCTCAATAATTCCCGCCGCGCCTTGGGCGAGAACTGAAGTAGGCGGTGCTACATTCGCTACCGTGACCGCCGCCGCCACCGTCGTAATAATTTTATCGTCGGTTTCAATTTTGACCTCAAACTGCTCGAAATTCCGCAGTTGTTGGATGCCGGACAAAATGTAGGCCAACATACCAAAGCGATTTTTGACCTCCCGACTGGCTCCTTCAATGGTTTCAGCCTCAAAACCGATGCCAGCAAGGAGAACCATTGGTTTGCCGTTGCACAAAGCCGCGTCTACAATGCGCGTCTTTCCTTCTACAATGACTTGACAAGCTTCTTCGATTGTCGTGGGAAAACTTAGGGCTGTCGCAAAAGCATTGGCTGTACCGCGAGAAATAATACCAACGGGAATGTTGGTTCCGAGTGTCGCTCCCGTTACCGCAGAAAGAGTTCCGTCGCCGCCCGAAGCGATAATTGCATCCGCTCCGCGCGCGATCGCATCCCGCGCTAACTCTCCGGGATCGCAATCTGCCGTCGTTACCCGAACCTCTAGCTCGAACTCCGGCTCTAAAAGGCTTTTGATAGTTGCCAAATCCTGTTCGGGGTTTCCTTGACCGGCAACGGGGTTAAAAATCAAACAAGCAGAACGAGTCATAGTTTCAGTTCGATATCTAACTCTCTCTAATCAAAACTAACCGCATTAACGGGTATTGCGAATCGCTTCAGAATTTTTGGCTTTAACACTTACCGCACCCTTGCATTTAACAGTACCAACATCAATGAACTTTATGATAATTTTAGGACTTTAGGTTGCTGCAACGCATCTATCTGGCGAATGAGCCGTCTTTTGGCGCTTTGCTGCTTGCCATCTTGTTCTGAAGTGTAGCGCCGTCAGCAAGTCTTAATTCTTTCAATGGATAGACGACAGAAGCTGACATTAACCCCTAAAATTGCGATCGCGGTTCACCAAAGAACAGCAAAATTAAAAATTAAGGAGTTTATCTTTATGGGTTGGTTACAACGAATTTTTGGAATTGGTAAAAAAGAGGCAGAGGAAGCCGCTCAAGCCCCTCAAGCTGCTCCTCAAGTATCGACTCCCACAGCAAGCGGTGACAACATTCCCCCCGAACGAGTTGGGTTGAATGGCGAATACGACCAAAGCGGTTTGGCCAAACGAGTTGCGCTCGCCTTTGACAATAACTCCAACCTGACTGATATTGAGACCCTCTGGGTTGCTCAAACCAGCGGCACTGTCGTTCTTAAAGGGAGCGTCCCCTCTCAAGATATCCTAGACCAAATGGTAAGCACCGCTCGCGGCGTAGAGGGTGCCACCTCAGTAGATACCTCCCAAGTGACGATTGGTTAGCAACTCGGGTGTAGTTCAAAGAATATATATAGCCATCGCCAAGACAGCTAGGACAAATTTGGGTAGGGGCGAATGCCATTCGCCCGGTTTTCTACCGCTCGGATTGTCCTCATCGATGTGTCTGTTGCTATAGAGTTAGCGCTTCGGAGGTACGGCTTTTGCCCCCTCCTCGAAGCGCAACCACAGCCTTCAGTTAACCCAGCGAGCGTTAATCTGTTTTAAGTTAGTTGAAATACATCTGCAAAAACCTCCCCAGAATTTGGCTTTCGCGTTGTATGGGGCGAATCGTAAACCACCATTAAAGCTTCTGTCCCCTCCGCTCCCGGATACAACGTTAGTCCTTCCGCGCGGTCTGCACCCGCCACAACCGGAAGATTAAAAAGTAACTTTAAACGTTGCGAATCTTGCGAGCTTAACGTACTGCCCAAACCCCGTCCGATATCCCGAAGCTGAAACACCTTTAAGGCTCCATCAGCCTCCATTGTCGGCCCAGCCAGCACGAGCAAATCCTCTCCTCGCCAACACAAATCTCGCACGCCCAGTCCGTCAAGCTCGAGAAAATGCTTATTGTAGAGTTCTCCGTTGGTGCCGAGGGGAGCGAGCGTAAAAACCCCTGTCGCGCTGGTTGTCGCTTCGATTTCCAAAATAACTGCCCAACCTCGCAGAACCGGGCCGCGCAAGCCCAAAAAGATGCGATTTCCCCGCACTGCTAATCCCTCGATATCAAGCCCATTTTCTTTTGAGGGCAACCCGCTCCTAACAATTGTCCCTAAATGAGGATCGGTTGCCAAAGCATCAATGAGAATGTTACTCGTTTCAGTCCTTTGTAGGGCGGCTGCGGTTAAACTTGTCTCAGCGTTTTGATAAGATTCCACTAATTCGCCGTTCGCGACGGGAATGCGAGCGAGTAAATAACGATTGGGTTCGGCTTTAATTTCAGTCAGTCGCGCGATATCTTCAGTTTCATTGTTTCCTTTCGCTTTCTTTCGCTTGGTACTGTGCGAACCAACGACCCAAAGATAACCGTCTGCGTAATCTAACCCTTCGACATCGATTTCGGTTTTAGGGTCTAAGAATGGGAAAAATGGACTGAGGGGGAAGTGCCGCCAATGACCGAAAGTATCAGCTTCGGTCGGCGAAAGGCGCTCGATACCTAAACCTTCATCAGAACCCAGCCATAGGTTTCCTTCAGGAGTTAGCGCTACAGCAGAAAGCTCGTCAGATACTTGATTTTCCTTGGAATCGAAGCGGAGTCGAAGGCGAGAGAGTGAAATAGAGTCTGGCATAATTGGCAGTGAGAGATGACGACTTCAGGTTCCAATTAACATCGATAATGAGTGGCTTACCGGATTGTTCTCGCGTAATAATTTAGCGATCGCACTGTCCCCGTTCTAACTTGACTTTCGGGATAGCATTAGGATTGCGCACTCGAGGAGTCTGGGTCAAAATGGCTAAAATTCCCGTATAGCCTGTTTCTAAGGTTGTATCGCAGAGCAGTTCGACAACCTGCACTCCTAGAATTTCCTCAATCAGAGCTTTAAGATGGGGCTTAATGGCACTCTCAATTGTCGTGCGCACGACTTGATTAAGATCTGAGCCGCCATTTTTCAAGAGTAATTGTTCGACAGGCGTAATTGCTTCTTCTCCAACCACCGCTAATTTATTTGCAAAAAGATGGCAAATTAGCTTTTGAGGTCGATGTCCGAGGTGACAATTATATAAAGCTTGAAGGCTTTGAGCTAAACTTCTTTCGAGTTCTCCGCTTGTCGGGTAAATCGATGGAATAAGTCCTGAATATGATTCTTCTTCCCACATCATGGCGATAAAAGTTAGGGATTATACGGAATTTTGCCAGGAAGTGCGGTTACTACAGTTTAAACTTCTGCGATCGCGCACTTTTTACGACTATGGATAAATTTTGGGCAAATATTAGCGTTTGGAGGTTGAGGGACAGTAAGCGACCGTTAACCTTAAAACTAAAAGTTCAAGCCCAAAGCTTTATAGCAGTAGCTATTGAGGTTGCGGCAAGAATAACTTGAAAGTTTTTACCCTTCCAATTGGGGCATACCGCCACCTTTCCGAGCTTCGCTATACATATGATTTAAGCAAAGTGCTGGACAAATTCACATCTCCCAAATTTAATATTTTTTACATTTTACAGCCTACATCAATCCGTTTTTAGGGGGGTTTTACTATGGATAAAGGGTTATAACCGAACTTTTACTGTACCGCCAGATACTTTATAATTTCTAACCTAAGCTCGGCTCCGGTAAAGCAAAGTGGCTTAAGGGGTTGAAAAGCTTACCTTCAAAAGCATTAAGACTTTTTAATTGGTAAATAGAGGCTAAATAAAGTCCCCTTTCCAAGTTCAGATTTAACGTCAATCCTTCCGTGGTGTGATTGCATAATTTGGTTGCACAGGTATAATCCCAACCCGCTCCCCGATCGCAAATGATTGCCCTGACGAAAACGCTCGAACAGTTTAGCTTTTTCGTTCTCTGAAATCCCGATTCCGGTATCCTCAACTTCCAAAATCAGTTCTTCCCCTCGGCGAGAGAGGCGCAAGTCGATCGCTCCCTCATCGGTAAATTTAATCGCGTTGCCGATTAAATTGGTTAGCACGCGGCGCAATTCCATGCGATCGCCCCGTACTGTATCGATCTCCTCCTCAATCTCAACGCGCAAATCGAGTCCCTTTTCCATCGCTAACGGCGAGAGTTCGCGCGCCACCTCTTCAATCAACTCGGGCAAGTTGAAATCGATAAAACTGAAAACTTTTTTGCCGACATCGTAGCAATAAACTTCTAGCAACGTATTCAACATCGACAAAAGGTTTTGATTGCTGCTAATCGCACTGCCGAGTGCCTGTCTCATTTCTGGCGAGACTTCTCCAAACGTACCCTGGCGCATTAAACCCAACATTCGATCCGCCGCAATTAAAGGCGTGCGCAGATCGTGAGTAAGACAATGAACGAAGTTCTCGCGCTGGTCGATACTCTGCTTGAGGCGCAACAGAGAACGCACCCGAGCTTGCAATTCATCCACCTTGAAGGGTTTGCGAATAAATTCATCCGCTCCTGCATCCAACCC
Organism: Oscillatoria sp. FACHB-1406; assembly: GCF_014698145.1. NCBI lineage: Bacteria > Bacillati > Cyanobacteriota > Cyanophyceae > Oscillatoriales > Oscillatoriaceae > Oscillatoria > Oscillatoria sp. FACHB-1406. The sequence continues at coordinate 352,263 of NZ_JACJSM010000001.1, forward strand.
GGTTACAACGCTGGATTGGTCGTGGGCGGTAATCATTAAGATCGGGATGAAGGGCAAGCGGGGATTGCTGCGGAGGCGGCGGGCGACTTCATAGCCGTCCATTCCTGGCATCATTACATCGAGCAGGATTAAATCTGGGTGAGCTTTTTCGATTTGAGCTAGCGCTTGCGCGCCGCTTTCGACCAGCTTGACTTCGTGGCCTTCTTGCTCGAGGGCGAGTTGCACTAAAAGGAGGTTATCGGGATAGTCATCAACAGCGAGAATGTAGTTACTCATGCAGCTTTTAGGATAGAGTATCGGCGCTAAAGAGCGTACCGATGGAGAAGGAACAACCAAATAAGAGAGAGCCTTATTGACACACTCATATTGACGTACAGCGAGGTAAATTAATGCTGAAGGTCGTACCCACATTAACTTCGCTTTTTACGTCAATCGCGCCCTGCATCATCTCAACTAAAGATTGAGTAATTGCCAAACCCAAGCCCGTACCGGAATGTTGGCGGGTCAAGGTTTGATCGACTTGCCGGAATGCTTCAAAGATTTTTTCGATATCTTCCGGGCTGATGCCAATCCCTGTATCGCTAACGCAAAGCTCGATGCGTTCTGACCCAACCTCTCTCACTTTCACCGCAATCCTACCGGATTCGGTAAATTTAATTGCATTGGAGATGAGATTGGTAAGGATGCGGCGCACCGCACTCGAGTCGTTAACAACAGTGGGATTTGCCATCTGACAATTAACTTCGATCGCGAGGTCTTTTTTCTGGGCGAGGGAGCGGAGTTCTTCGACGGTCAACCGCGTCAGACCGTTAAGGTCAAAAGATTCGGGTTGTAGTTCCCAACGACCCGCTTCAATTTTAGAGAAATCTAAGACTTCGTTTAACATCTCCAATAAATGTTTGCTGTTATTGAAGATGCGATCGACCATATCTTTCTGTTTGGGAAGCAGAGAACCGTACTGTTGCAATTGCAGCATCTGCGAGAAACCGCCGATCGCATTTAAGGGCGTGCGCAATTCGTGGGACATGGTGGCCAAGAATTCCGATTTTAGTCGAAAAGCTTGTTGCAGTTGCAGGTTTTGTAGGTGAATTTGCTGGCGCTGTTTGGCGAGTTCGTCGGCGCGGGACTTGAGGATCGCTTCGGCTTGCTTGCGCTCGGTAATATCATTTAAGGTGCCGTAAAGCCCGGAGATGCTACCATCTTCGCTTTCTTCGACGCGGGCGTACATCTCCAACCAACGAAATCCCTCTTCTTTCGTCGGGCAGCGGAATTCGCAGCGGAAGGAGGTACGGCGCTGCGCGATCGCGTCGGCAAAGAGTGTCGCGACTAACTGCCGGTCTTTAACCGCATAAATATAGTCGAGCAGGGGCGTATTCAAACTCTCTTCTACGGTGAAGCCGAGAATCTCCGTCCAAGCAGGACTCAGAAAGATCCAGCGTCCGGTGCAATCGGTTAAGAAAATCACTTCTTGAACGCTGTTGATCACCGAACTGTAGAGGCGACCGATGGCACGCAGTTTGCTGCGGCGATCGATTAGTTCGCGCTCGAGTTGCTCGTTGAGCGCGACTAAGGTGGCTTCGGCTTCTTTGCGATCGCTAATATCCCGCGCGATCGAAACAATGACGGACAGCCCATTATAATCGGCAGCGGGACTGATGCGATTGGTGGTTTCCAACCAGAGATACCCGCCATCGCGCTGGCGCATCCGGAAGCTTTGGGTATATTCCTGTCTTGAAGGCGAGAGCGCCTCTTTAACACTTTGTAATGCGACTGCATCTTCTGGGTGCAGAAACTCATAAAATGAACGCCCGATCAGTTCGTCCGGTTCGTACCCCAACAAGCGGCGACAGGCGGGCGAAACGTAAAGATAAACGCCCTCTAAGGTTTGCGTGGCAATGAAATCCGAGGAGTTCTCCGCTAGCATTTGATAGCGCTTAATCCCTTCGACCAACTGGGTTTCTGCTGCTTTGCGATCGCTAATATCTTTGTGGGTTCCCGTCACCCGCGTTGGATTTCCAGCCTCATCGCGCGCTACGACTCGGCCGTAATTTCCGAGCCATTTCCACTCGCCCGATCGCGTCTTTAAGCGATAATCGTAGTCATAAGGCAAGGAACTATCTTCTAGGTGAGCCTGCCATAGTTCCCGAACCCAAGGCAGATCCTCGGGATGAACTCGCGCTCTCCAATCTTCAACGCTCATGGGGAATTCATTCGGCTCGTAACCCAGCATCTGATACCATTGCGGGCTGAGGTACAGGGTTCCCGTCGTAATATCCCAGTCCCACAAGGCGTTCCCCGAGGCTTCTAGAGCGAATTGCAAGCGCTCTTTTGCCTCCTGCAACTCAACTTCGGCCTGTTTGCGCGCCGTAGTATTTTGCAATGAACCCACCATGCGCAAGGGTTTCCCCTCAGAGTCCCATTTCGTTTCTCCCCGTGCCAAAATCCATTTATAGCTGCCGTCTTTGCAGCGCATACGATATTCGGCAGTATAGTGAGGTGTCGTGCCGTTGAGATGGACTTGCACGATTTCTTGGACGCGATTAATATCGTCTGGGTGCAGAAGTTCCGCCCAGGCAAGATAGTGATTTTCGATTTCGCTGTCGCTGTAACCGAGCATCTTTTTAAACAGCGGCGACATGAAGGCTTCGCCCGTCGGAATATTCCAGTCAAAAATTCCGTCGCCCGTACCGGTGAGGGCTAACTGCCAGCGTTCTTCGCTTTGTCTGAGGGCGGCTTCCGCTCGCTTGCTTTCGGTAATATCTCGACCTTCAGCGATCTCTAAGATTACCTCTCCTTCGTCGTTAAAGACGGGTTTGAGGGAAAAATCAATGATGGCGACGGTATCGCCCGCCCCCCGAACTTCAACTTCGTAGCGGATGAATTCTCCTACTGCGGCGCGCGCGATCGCATCTTTTAACTGTTCCTGCTGCGGTGAGAGTTCTCCCTCAATAGGAGCGATCGACTGCCACCAGGCTGTTTTATAGAACGGAAGACCGAGAACCTCTTCTGCCCGCAAGCCGCCAAATTCGAGGGCGCTTTCATTAGCCTCTAGCAGGATGCCGTCGGGTTGCAATAGCCCCATAAATTGGAACGTCGAGTTAAACAGCGCCCGAAAACGACGTTCGCTCTCTCGCAACTGAAATTCGGTATGTTTGCGAGCGCTTATGTTTTTGATTTGAGCGATTACATACAGCGGTTCGCCGTTCTCATCGCGTACTAGCGAAACGTTCAACGAAATCCAGACGTGATGCCCCTGTTTGTGAATGTAGCGCTTCTCCATTTGATAGCGTTGAATTTCGCCCTTGAGGAGTTGTTGGAGATAATCTAAATCGGTATCGAGATCTTCGGGATGGGTAATCGTTTGGAAATCGATCGCGAGCAATTCTTCGGCATTGTAACCGACCAGTTCGCACAAGGCTTGATTGACCTTTAACCAGCGCCCATCCGGCGCAACCAGCGCCATCCCAATTGCAGCGTATTCAAACGCTTCGTAAAAGCGCTTTTCGCTCTCTTGGAGGGCTGCTTCTACCTGTTTTCGTTCGGTAAGATTTAAACTCGTGCCGATGATGCGATAGATGCGTCCTTCTGCATCCTGTACCGGGTTTAAACTGGTCAGCCACCAAGTTGCGTTCTCGCTCAACGGGACATATTCTTCGTAGGTTATTGTCTCGCCTGCGGCTATACAGTTCGCGTAGTTCTGACTGAGTTTTGCGGCGACTTCCGCCGGGAAAAACTCTTCTGGGGTTTTACCCTTAATTTCTCGGTCGAGTAGCCCCGTCAAGCGCTCGTGGGTAGGGTTCAAACCGGCATAACGAAATTGACCATCTTCTGCTATGTCAATGACAAAAATCCCTAAATCGACTCCGTTATAAATGCTGCTGAGAAATTCTTCTTTCTCTCGCAACGCAATTTCTGCTGCTTTGCGCTCGCTGATATCCTTCATCGCCACTACTGCTCCCAGTTTTTTCCCTTCTGGAGAGATAATGGGTGCGCCGCTGGCTAAGAGGGAGCGAAGCGGTCTATCTTGGGTTGCGATCGCGAGTTCGGCATTGCGTACATTTTCTCCTTGCAGCGCTCTAAATAAAGGAATTTCCTCCTTACGCAGCAGCGTTTTGCCGTCGGCTTGGTAGAGACTGTAATGTTGCGCCCATTCTTCGGGAGAAATATCCTCCCTGGTAATCCCGTGAAACTCTTGAGTGGCTTTATTGAACAGCGTTAGTTCCGCTCGTTCGTTACAGGCGACAATCCCGTCAGAAAGATTTTCGAGTAAGGCTTGCAGAAATTGTTGCTCTTGTTTGAGTTGGGCTTCCACTCGCTTGCGCTCTGCGACTTCAGCCAGTAGCATTTTGTTGGCTTCCTCCATTTGAACGGGGGAGGGAAATGTCAAGATCTGCGGTCCGTAATAAGCCACCGCATAAGTTGTTCCTAACGATAGGGCGGCTGTTACGGCTCTGACACTGCCCGATAGCCAATAATCGGAATGCCACAGCGTCCAAATATCGGTTAAGTAACTACTGCCACAGACCACTAGAAAAGCTGCAAATAAAATTAGCAAGCCGTTGAAGGGAATATCGGGTCGTCTACGGGCAATATGAACGAGCGTTAGCGGTATCGAAAAGTACGAGATGGCAATCAGAATATCGCTGAGCCAATGCAGCCCAATTAACTCTGGCGGCATAAGAGCGCTCGCCCCACTGGTAGTAGCCATAAAGGGGTTAATTGCCCAAAAATTTTCAGAATTTGCGAACCTCAACATGGTCTTGAAAACTTTTCAAAACATTAGACTCAATCGAGTAGTGCATAAATATCTATAAATATCTGTAAATATCTATCTATAGAATCTGTAAATGTAGCTGCGGATGGAAGCGGGAAAGAGACTTAAGGGAGTCTGAGAAACAGCCCCGGCAGATTATATTTCTTTCTTGAGATTTTTTTCAGGGCAGTTAGGTTGTTCTCTTATCCACAAGTCATTAGGGACAAGCTTCTACAGTAAGCTCTGTTGGCTACAACTTAAGTATAAATGAATAATTGCATTATAAAGAAAAGCTTAAGAAATAAGGGTGAAGATAGCCCCCGGCAGAAAAGATTGCGGGGGCTATATCACAGTTTAAAATAATGTTGCTTCGGAATTATCTTCCGATCGGTAGGTTTTTCGCGAAGTCTTTTTGAGGAGGAAGGGAGCTTATCGGTTCTCTCGAAATCTCTAAAGAGAGGGATTGTATTATTTCTTTAGATAGATGCGAGCGCTCAATCATGCTTTGATAATGGGGTAAATAATGGTGTTAAATAGCTAGAAGGGAGTACGACTCGCGATAATCCTTAGCCGGATTTTTGGGTCGTCTCAATTTCTGTCCCTTCTTAACCCGATACTTTATGAGCAAGATTCGCGTTGTTCTTATAGAAGATCATGACCTAACTCGCATCGGTCTTTGCGCCGCTCTCAAGCAGAGCGAAAAGGTTGAAGTTGTCGGCGATGCAGCGAATGCACGTCAAGGTTTAAAGACAATTGAAACGATGCAGCCGGATGTTGCCGTGGTGGATATTGGCTTGCCCGATTGGGATGGGATCGAGTTGACGCAGCGTTTGAAGCAGTCGCTCGTTAACAGTTCGGTACAAACGCGCGTGTTGATACTCACCTCCCATAGCAGCGAGGACTCGGTTCTAGCCGCGTTTGCAGCGGGTGCAGATTCTTATAGCCTCAAAGATGTAAGTTTGGAGAATTTAGTCCACGCGATTCAATTAACCCATGAGGGGAATGCTTGGATCGATCCGGCGATCGCGCGGATCGTGTTAACGCAGGCGCGTAAAGGTGAAGATCGCGATCGCCTTGAACGCGAGGAAGTGCTTCCGGAAACGGCAACGAGAACGATTGACGCGATCGAACCGGAGTATCAACAGTTAATAGAAGCTTACCCGCTGACGGAACGGGAGTTAGACGTACTCGAATTGATTGTTGCAGGGTGCAGCAATGCAGCGATCGCAGAAAAATTACATATTACCGTCGGAACCGTTAAAACCCACGTCCGTAACATTCTCAGCAAACTCTGTGCTGACGATCGCACCCAAGCCGCCGTTCGCGCCCTACGTTCGGGCTTAGTCGGCTAAAATACCGCATCCTCGCTCGCTCTGCCAATTTCCGCAACCTAACAATTAAACTTCTCCAAAAGAAATTTTTGCTTCGGGTTCTTCTTCGTAGGGAAGCCTCCACAGGGCTTTTCTGCCTCCAGGAAGATTCAACCTGGAGTTTTTTAAGCATTAATGGAATAGAGCTAGTGTTAACACTGGTAATTTTTTTGGGTAAGAAAATTGCTCGCCGAGCAATAGGCTCGACTCTGAATGGGCATTCTATCGTGAATTTCTTTCCAGAGTCTCGTCGATTTCTAAAGGATCCTAAATTTTAAATTAAAAATGCCTCTCAATCTCTTAATTCATTATTAAAATTAAATTTTGTAAAGCATAACGCACAGAAATAAAACCGATAAGTAAATCAAATTAATGGGATTCACGGTCAATTTCAGCAAGTTAGTAATTCTCTTTATAAATTGAAGTAGAAAACTTGCAAAAACGAAGGAGCTAATGAGATGGAGAGGGAAAGAGGAAGGCAAAGATAATGTTGAAAGGGAACTTTGTGATCGGTAAACCGATTGTCCGACAAGCAACGCGAGAACCTTTAGGAAAAAGCATTCAAGATTCGCTGGTTGTCTCTGCTAACGGTAACGGCTCCCGTCGAAATTGCGATCGCATCATCGGATTTTGGGTCGGAGAATCGGAACCTGGAGACGAGACCAGCATTCTGCCACTAGGAGCAGTTTCTGCAATCGGAAAGGACGCAATTGTTGTCGATGCAGACGGGTGGCTCGCACTCAGTCATAGAAGTAAGTTTCAACGCTATCGAAGCAGCAGAGACTTAGCAATTAATCGCCAAATCCTAACTCTAGACGGACAAAATCTAGGGCGGGCGAGCGATATTTACTTCGACCCAGAAACTGGCAAGATCGAAGGCTACGAAGCTTTTGGCGGCAAATATGCCGACCCTGAAACCGGAAAAAGCTTCGTTCCGGCTAACCGCATTATTGAAATTAGCGATCGCGAGATTAGGGTTGCACCGGAAACGATCGAACGGATGCAAGAAAGAAAGTTCCACGAGTGCAAAACTCCTATTCCGCCTGCGATTTCCCTAGAAATGCTCCAAAAAGCCTTTGTTGTGGGTCGGGTGGCTCGCGAACAAGTTTGTACGCCCAACGGCATACCACTCCTCGTATCCGGTCAACTCATTACTTCCGCTCACGCTGCGGTCGCTCAGAATTTAGGCATTCTCGAACAGTTATATGCTGCGGTTGGGGGTGATGATTTGGGGATGATTCCTGGTGAAGCGCTAACTTGTAAAATGCCCAATCCGCTCGCGCGTGCTTGGGGACGGCGCGTTCGCAAAATGGTCGAAAATCCAGACGGCTCCATTATTGCCGCTCCGGGTCAAATCGTAACCGAGCGCGAAATCGCTCGCGCCATCGAACACCACCAAGAAAAAGCTCTCCTCGATGCTGTGGGTTATTCGATTGATGAAGCAAACCTCAAAGGATGGTGCAAAACTTGTAGCGAGCTAAAGACTTGCAACCTAGCCGCTTGGATTGAAGCGGCAGCAAGCCGAGGCAATTCGGTCGCTAAAGAACTTTGGGAAAGTTCGGTTCCGCTGATGCGCAAACGCGAAGACGAAAGCGAAGATTTAAGCCGAAACGAGCAAATCCAAAATGCTCTCGGTCGTCCCGTCGTGCAAGAAATTCGCGATCGCAATAATAGTCTTATTCTTGAAGTCGGCGACTTAATTACCTACCACGCGGTCAAACAAGCGATACGAGCCGAAATGCTCTCGAAATTATTAAGTGCAGTCTACGAAGAGTAGCCAGTAATTAAAAGATCGAGAGTCGATAAGTGGGGTTTCCTGGATAGACTGGGAACTATCGATCGATCCCGAGTCGCTGGCGCAAAAAGATTGCCATCTCCTGTCCCACAACAGGACTGCGAGCGACTAAATGACCTTCGCTATCGGTCAGTTCTAGCTTACTAAAATCGAGTTCCTGCGATCGCGTCCACATCTCCTGCGCCACTCGATCCTGTCGAGATGCACTCAGATCGTACCACTCATCTTTTAAACTCACCGCCAAGCGACTGCCAATAAAATCCGCTTGAATCGACTGAATCAAACCATCCGCATACTGGCTAGTAATTTGAGCAACCTGCGTTTTAATCGCTGCAATTAAACGCTGTTCTGGGGTAAGAACCGGTTCCGGTGGCGCTTCCACCACGATGGGTTCTTCAGGCTGCGCTGCGATTTCAGCAGGAATCGGAGTTGCAACTTCTGAAGGGGTATCTATCGGCGCGACAGGTTCTTCTGCGGCGGTAGGAACTTCCGATGCAGGAGAATCCTTCGCCGGTTCGCTAACCGATGGCAACGGGACGACCGTAACGGGAACTTCTACCACCGATGGCGACGGGACGACCGTAACGGGAACTTCTACCACCGAGGGAGAAGGATTAACAGTAACGGGTGTTTCCAACGACGGCGAAGGAGCAACAGTCACCGGAACTTCAATAACGTTGGGTGAAGGAGTAACGGTGACGGGGGCTTCAACCTTATTAGGCGCAGGCGCGACAGCAACGGTTTTTGGTGGCGAATCAGGGATTAAAACGGCGATGAAAGCAATAACAGCGGCGACGAGTCCGGCTAAGATTCCAGCAAGCGCGCCATTAGAGAGTTTTTCATTCAGGGAAGCTGGGAGGAAAGAGCGCAGCTTGGCAAAAAAACCGCGTTTGGGTGGGGGTGCAACTGCGGTTTTCGCTACATCTGCGGCGCGTAGAGCGGGCGCAATAGGCGCGAGATCGGTCTCTAACGCTTCTAAATCTTCTGCGAGGCGAGTGAAAGCCGTCGTAGGCGGTAACGCATCGATTGTAGCCGATTCGAGACGGCGAGCGACGCGATCGAGTTGTTGAATCGTCTCCCGCAGAGACTTTAGCGCGTCCGCCTTCGATAAAGTGTCCGGTCGTTCTGGCGCTCCTTCCGACATCATTCCCTCCGACTGAAATACACATCTAAACGAACAGTGTACAATTATCAGCTTTGATTTCTGCCTCAGAAGAGGGATATACTCAATTTGGCTCTCTACACATCCCCTTCGACCGATGAGTTTAAAACGCCGTCAATTTCTCGGACTGAGTGCTTTAGGTGGATTGTCGTTAGCGCTGGGCAGTCATTTCCTCGCCAAAGCGCCCTCGCCTCACGAAACCGCCGACGCGCGCGAACCGGTTTCCTTATCCCCCGCTTCCAACTTACCCCTGCTGCGCTTTGTTTCGGTGGGAGATACGGGCTCGGGAGCAGAAGATCAGTATGCCGTCGGGCGCGCGATCGCGCAATATCGCGAGCAAAATCCTTTCCCCTTCGTCCTGCTCGCGGGCGACAATATCTACACCAACGGCGAAATCGAGAAGATCGAAGCTGTATTCGAGCGTCCCTACGAATCCTTACTCGCGAACGGCGTGAAGTTTTATGCGACCCTAGGCAATCACGACATTCGCACTGAAAACGGCGACCTCCAAATTGAATATCCCGGGTTTAATATGGGAGGGCGTTACTATACCTTCCGCAAAGAGGACGTGCAATTTTTTGTCCTCGATACCAATCAGTTCTACGTCCCCGATGCGTCGAATAATCCCGCAGGCGACGCACAACTCGCGTGGTTGGAGTTGGAGTTAGAACGCAGCACTGCACCGTGGAAGGTGGTACTCGGACACCATCAGATTTATTCTTCCGGTCATTACGGTGTGAATCAAGCTTTTGTGGCCAAGTTTTCGCCCCTGTTTGAGAAATATGGCGTGCAAGTTTATATTAACGGTCACGAACATCATTACGAACGCTCGAATGCGATCGCCGGAACGACGTATATTATCTGCGGTGGCGGCGGAGCGTATTTGCGTCCGCTGGAAGCAAGGCAAGAGTTTTCGGCTTATGCCGAATCGCGGTTTAGTTTTGTGACCTATGAAGTATACCGCGATCGCATGGTTATTAAAGGACTTGGCACCGACGGGCAGGTTTTTGATGAAGGAAGCATTGCTTTGAAAGCTGTATAAATGTCCCTTAAAAATATTGCTCGAGAAACGCTAGAAATGCTCGATCGCGGTTTCTTTATCGCTCCTAACGGCGAGCAAATTTCCTTGCAACCCGCCTTAGAAAACGCGATCGCACAAACTCGCCTTTACACCCCCGAAGAAGGCGCACAGTTACTAAACGCCGCCCCTTCCTCACCGGGCAACCTTGCAACCCTTGAAGTCACCGATGAAACCACCCAGATTGCAGCTTACCGCCTCGTTGTAACCGAATCCGTCCCCGATCTCGTCCTATTAAACTTTGCCTCAGCCCGCAATCCCGGCGGCGGATTCCTCAACGGAGCTAAGGCGCAGGAAGAAGATTTGGCGCGCTGTTCGGGGCTATATCCTTGTTTGCTAACGCAACCGGCTTACTACGAAGCCAATCGAGCCAATGAATCGGTACTTTACAGCGATCGTATCATCTACTCGCCCCGCGTGCCGTGGTTTCGCACTCGCAGCCACGATGCCCCCAACACCCTATTTTTAGCCTCAGTGATTACCGCCCCCGCACCGAATGCTGGAGTCGCCCTTCAACGCAATCCGGGTTGCGCCAAGGAGATAGAGACAGCGTTACGCCGCCGTGCTGGGATAGTGCTGGCGATCGCTGCTGCCCAAGGACATCGCAACCTACTTTTAGGCGCTTGGGGCTGCGGCGTATTCCAAAACCAACCGCCTTTAGTTGCCGATGCGTTTGGAAAATGGCTCTCTTCCGAACGATTTTTCGGGGCATTCGATCGCGTCGTCTTTGCAATCTACGATCGCACCGCCGATAAAGCAACTCTCAAAGCGTTTCAAGCGCGATTTTCCTAGTCCGCTCTGCCGAACTCACATCTATAAGACTCTCAGCTTTTTCGAGCCAAGATTCCGGGCAAAATCCCGCTAATCACTCTTGACAAAATTATTTGAGTACAAGCTGGATAGATCGCACGTACTGCTTTCTGTTTTATCATATAGTGTATCAACACTACATCTCAATTAACCTTATGGGAGCTACTCGAAAATCCAAGAATCCAGTCGTTGAGAAGTTTTATAAGAAAGATAACATTTGTAATATCTGCCAAAAGGAAAGTCTATTATCAATAGATCACGTGCCTCCTCAATGTTGCCCACCTGCTAAAAGTAGAGTTACTTCTAAATTGTTATATCAATTTATCGGTGATACTTCTTTTCGTCCACGCCAAGACCAAAATGGTATAACATATAAAACAATTTGCGCTAACTGTAATAACTTATTGGGATCGAAATATGATAAAGCTTTAGGGGATTTTTCAAAAACCATTGAGAGTTTTGTTGAAAGTCACTTGATTTTGCCCGATTCTTTTGAAGTTGAATTTCATCCCAATGCAGTTATGCGTTCTGTTTTAGGCCATATTCTCGCAGCAAAAACCGAAACCGATAATATTGTATTGGACGAAATAATTCGACCATCTATAATAAATCCATCCACACCGATTCACGAAGACATTCATGTTTTTTACTGGGTTAATCCTTATGAAAAAACCATAATTCTTAGGGATTATTGTAGGTTGGCAGTGCCTGGGAAATTTGATAAGGTTGGATTTTTTAATCTCATAAAGTTTTATCCGGTCGCTTTCTTAGTTACCTATAAACTTCATCATTACAAAGGTCTGCCTAGCTTGCATGACTTCAATAGCCTTTCAATTCATGATAAAATACAGGTTAAGATTGACCGAAACTCTACTCGAAAAGAAAGTTTTCCCGAACGAATATCTGATAGAGATGTCTTGCTTCATGGTAGAAGCGCCGATGATTCTGTCTATTCATTGCCAAAATCGAAATCAAAAAAAAAGAAAAAGTTTTAAGTTTGTAAAAGTCGATCGCAGTCTGATATAGCCTTATCCAGAACTCAGGTTAAGTAAAAGTGCTTGAAGTTGCGGTAGTGATGTAGGTGGAAAGCAACCAGAATCGTCATGATTTCGCTCAGAGCCAGTCCACGTTGGCGTTGGCGGTTTTTTACCCCTTCGCTGAGTAATCTTTTTTGCCACTGGGGTTCAAATTGTTGGCAAAAATCGTCAATGTTACAGAACAGTTCTTCTAAACTAGACATAGGGAGAGACCCGTTGCAGGTTTGATCGTTTGCAGCTTACAGGGTCTCTCCCTTTTTTGGCTAGCCCGCACCTCCGCTACGCGATCGCATTCCCCTTATCCCGAACTGACGTTAGAATGGATTGGAAGGCGAATTTTAGAGATTGAAGCCCTATCGATCGCTACTCGGACTCCTAACGCTAATCGTTCAAATCGCCCCAGAACTCGATGAATCGTCCGCTAGCAAGGCTCTCAGGGCGGCAACTTCGGAACGCTTGCCGACGACTAAAAGGCGATCGCCCGATCTCAACGCCGTTTGTGCTTTAGGATAATAACTCGTCTCGCCGCCGCTTTGAATCGCCATGACCGTCACGCCGGTTAAGTTGCGCACGTTAGCAGAGGCTAGGGTTGCACCATCGAGGGGAGAAGGAGTAGGAACGTCAATCCATTCGTTGTGCAGGCTAGTTGCCGCCTCGCTGATATCGTTTTGGAAGGCGATCGCGGCGCGTTCCGGGCGAATATTGAGGTAGCGATTGGTGCGTAGCGTCGAAATGGTGTCGTCGATCGCGGGTTTGCTTTCGCCGAGGGTAGAAAGGAGGTGGGAACCAATCTCTAAAGCTGCCTCAAACTCCGGTTGGACGACCTCTGTGGCTCCCATTTGGGTCAAAAGGTCAATTTCGCTATTTTCGTGCGATCTCGCCACAATGTCCAAATTTGGGGCGATTTCGAGGGCGTGTTTGAGCAGCAGGCGGGTACTGCCGGGATCGGGAAGCGCAATGGCGAGGGCTTTTGCTTTTTCTAAATGCGCTTTTTCCAAAACCAGCTTCGAGTCGCTATCGCCGAAAATATAGGGCATTCCTTCGGATCGTAACTTTTGGATTGCGGCTTCGCTATTGTCGATGACGATGAGAGGATAACCGCGATCGCGTAAAATATTGGTCACGACGCGCCCGACGCGCCCGTATCCCGCTACAACGATATGATTGCAAAGCGTTTCGGGGACAAATAGGGGCTTATCGCGCTGCCACTGGCGCAAGTATCGTTCGAGTGGGGGAAAATTAGCGAGTTTATCCGCAAGGCGGGGCGAAAATTTCATCGCGATCGGAGTAATCACTAAAGTAATCGCTGTCGTTCCCACCAACAATAAATACTTTTCCCGTTCGATTAACCCCATTTCAAAGCCTTTTAAGGCTAAAACAAAGGAAAACTCTCCAATTTGATTGAGTCCTAAACTCACTAATATTGCTGTTTTAAAGGAATATCCAAACCTCAGAATAATCGGCAGCACAATCAGCGCTTTTCCGACCATAATCAAGACAACTAATTCCAGGATAATAACGGCGTTATTCCATAAAACCCCTGGATCGATCAGCATCCCGATTGAAACAAAGAATAAACTCGCGAAAGTATCTCTAAGCGGTAGAACTTTAGCCAGGGCTTGGTCGGAATAATCGATTTCTGAGAGCATCAAACCTGCCACAAACGCTCCCATTTCAATCGATAACCCCAAACTTGCCGTCAGTAAAGCAACGCCCAAACACAAAGCAATCGTCACTAACAAAAATAATTCGCTATTCTCCGTTTGGGCAATCCGTTTAATAATCGGCGGTACGAGCCAATATCCCGCTGCTAAAGCTAGAGTAAAAAAGAGCAAAACTTTCAACAGGGCGACCCCTAAAGCCGTTCCAAAATCTTCCGGATTTTTGAGCGCGGGCAACAAGGCTAACATTAACCCCAATGCTAAATCTTGAACGATTAAAATTGCCAGCATTGCTTGACCGTGAACCGTATTCGTTTCGCCGCGCTCGGTAAGCGTTTTTAAAACAACAGCGGTTGAGGAAAGCGATAAAACTGCTCCTAAAAATAAGCCTTCGAGGGGAGATCTGACAACACTTAAAACGAAGGATCCCAAAGCAACCAATAAAATGGTCGAACCCATCTGTAAGACGCTGCCTTGGATGGCAATATCCTTAACGCGCTTCAATTCTGTGAGAGAAAATTCAACGCCGAGGGCGAAAAGAAGAAAAGCAACGCCGATTTCTGCGAAGGGTTGAATGCGTTCGGGCGTATCTAAAAGTCCGAAACCCGAAGGGCCGACTAAAATTCCTATTGCCAAGTAACCTAAAAGCACGGGTTGCTTGAGGCGATTCGCCACGAATCCTCCGATCGCGGAGGCACTTAAAACCGAAGTCAAATCGAGAAGGAAGGGACTGACGGCTGCCATTGAATTTTAGGAAAGTGAAACCAGATAGTTTCAATATTAAACGAAGATTAATTTTGTCTGTAATTACGAATTACAAATTATTGGGTCAACGGGCAGGGGGAACAATACGAGTCCGAACTAATATTTCATCGATTTGTTCCATTACTTCAAAATCGGCTCGCGGTAACGAATTTTTCCCTTCCAAAAAGGTAAAGGCTTCGCGGAATTGCTGCCAGTCGGCAGTTATAGGCGCGCTGAAGTGGCAGGGAACGATGCGCTTGAAGTCCCAACGTCCAATGCGCTTAGCCCAGTTTAATGTCTCTTTGGAGTTGCGATTGAGAATGAGGGTTTGTAGGATGGGGGCGACGAGTAAGTTGCTTTTTCGGAGTGCGGCAAACGATTGTTGCCAATTTTCCTTCCATTTAAACGGATAAATCCCAAAATAAGCTTTTTTCGATCGCTCCGGGGCATTAGAAGCCAGAAGAAAGGCTTTGAGTAAGGGAATAGTATCGAGAACGCTGGCGCGAAAATAAAGGGCAAACAGACAGATTCGCTGCCATCCTTTGCGGCGGAGTTGGGGACTATCTTCGATGCGATCGCGCGCTTCGTCCCGAGCGTGAAACAATAGAGGATAGGGATCGAGTTGTACGACTTCGGGCGGTTCTTCGGGGATAGAAACAATGGTATCGGTCACGAGCAACGAACGCGATCGCTTGTGGAAAAAAGCCACCTCAGAAAACGGACGCAGCCCTAAATCGATTGGCCCCAATATCTCATAATCGAACTCATCGGCGAACGGCGTTTTACTGCTATCTGGCGGCAAAACCTCCGTCCTCTCCGGCGGAAAACCCAACCAACTCAACGGCAAATCAATCGGGAAACTCCATTGCTGGGGCGCGACATACACTTGCGCGTTGGGGAAACAGCGTGCAAAAGGCCCTACAAATACCTTATGCTCCAAACCGGAAATCGTCGGTAAAATAATATACTTCACCTCGCCGTGCTGCGCTTCCAACTCCCGCAATAGGCGCTTGCATTCTGGCGTTGGGGCGACGGGAGAATACACCAACAATCCGCCTGCTTCCAACTTCACCACCGTCATTCGCACCGGAACGACAACATAAAAAATGCCTTGGACTTGCTCGAACGTCCAGAGTGTATCGGGTATGATTTCTTGGCGCAGTGTCTGTCGCCGTGCGTAGGGATAGATGGGAACCAACGGCCAAAATCCCCAAAACCAATCTCCCGGACGACTAGAGGAGTTTAGAGTCGTTATTGTATCGCGCCCGCGTTCTTCTGTCCCCATAACCCAAATCGGCATTTTCTCTCAGTTTCTCATAAATAAACGCTAAATCAATAATTGACAATAGGATGGTGACTTTTAAGAGTGCTTACTTTAAATTTTGTATCTATTTTGCAATAAAGTTGATGGGCGGTAAGATTTATATTATTCATTCGGCGAACTTTTCGTTAGAATAAAGACAGATTTTTACACTACAAAGGAAAAATTCTGATGGCTACTGCAACTAAAACGAAATGTGCTTGCCCTAAGTGCCAGTGCGAAGTTTCAGAAGACAAAGCTGTTGTTAAAGATGGTCAATTCTATTGCTCTGAAGCTTGTGCAAACGGTCATCCTAATGGGGAAGCTTGCTGCAATTCGGGCTGTCACTGTCACGAGTAAAGCGCGAAAGTTTTATCAAGCTAATACCAATTTAAGATTGCGTTGCCTAGAATAAACTTTCCTAAATTCTCAGGATAACGGTGCGTTACGCTTCGCTAACACACCCTACTTTTTATTCTAGTGTAAACGGGTTGTACTCTTAGAAAAGTCGCGAGCGTTTGTCAGAAAAAAATGAAGTGTAGCGAATAAGGGCGAAGAAAGTTCGCCCTTCTTTTATCATTTATCTTACCGATCGCTCTTGTTTACAAATATTAATTCTTAATGTTAAACAATCGAGCCTCATGCGCAAAATTCATATTGCTCTGTCTGTTGAAGATATCGAAGTATCTGTTGTAGATTATACGCAACGTTTGAGTTGCGAGCCTTGCGTTGTTGTGCCGAATGAATATGCTTTATGGCGAACGGATGAGGTCAATTTCTCAATTCGGCGATCGCAATCCGGTCAACAAAAACTTCGTCATTTAGGCTGGGAAGATTCTTCCGCCAAAGAGTTCGCCCAATCGCAAGATGTTAATGGCATAGTTTGGGAAAATTTTGCAGCTTCGCAACAGGATGAAGAAATTAATCGTATTTGGCCTAGAGAGTCGGTCAAGTAGAATATATTCTCATCGGGAAAACACGCTCTATGGTAGGGTGGGCATTGCCGTTTCTGGGATTGAACCGAAAATAAGGCATCAAGTCGGCAATGCCCACCTGTGTAATTTTGTCAAGACTGAGTGTTTTTAGATTAATCGAGTAGGATTTACGATTCGCGATCGAATTGTTGGGCATAAAATTGTGCGTAACGACCATTTTTCTCCAATAATTCTGCATGAGTTCCAGCTTCGACAATTTGACCTTTTTCAAGCACAAATAAGCGATCGCTGCGGCGAACGGTAGCGAGGCGGTGGGCAATGACAAATACCGTGCGATCGCGCATAATTCGTTCTAAGGCTTCTTGGACTAAAGCTTCGGATTCCGAGTCTAAAGCAGAAGTGGCTTCGTCTAGAATGAGGATTTGCGGATTGAGAAAAACAGCGCGCGCGATCGCGATTCGCTGGCGCTGTCCGCCGGATAAGTTCGCGCCGCGTTCGCCGACATAAGTATAATAACCTTGGGAAAATTGACTGATAAACTGGTGGGCATTCGCCACTTTTGCAGCCGCTTCTACCGCCGCGAGATCGAAGTTTTCTTGTCCGAAAGCAATATTTTCTGCGATTGTTCCGGAAAATAAAATTGTTTCTTGGGGAACAATCCCAATTTTTCGCCTTAAACTCGGTAGCGTGACATCGCGAATCTTAATCCCATCGATGAGAATTTCTCCCGCATCGGGATCGTAGAAGCGAGGCAGTAAATTTAAGAGCGTACTTTTGCCCGCACCAGATGCACCGACAAGGGCAATTGTTTCGCCGGGATGGACGAGGAAGTTAATATTTTGTAAGGTGGGAGTTTTGCCCTGAAAACTGCTTTCAAGAGGGCGAGAATTGGCGGGAGTATCTTCGTCGTCGATTGACGCAAAGTAAGTAGCAGCGGGATAAGTAAAATTAACGTTGCAATATTCCACTTTTCCCATAACGGGGGGTAATTCTTTTGCACCGACGGTTTCGATAATCGTGGGTTGAGTGGCGAATAACTCAAAGATACGATCCACAGAAGCCTCGCCTTGCTTGACTTCGTTGTAGTTATTGGTAGTAATCGCGATCGGATCGATGAGCATCGCGACACCGACGCAATAACTAACAAAAGAACTGCCGCTTAAGTTGCCTCTAGAAATTTGCCAGCCGCCGAGTAGAAATAAGAGCAAAACGCATAAAGCTTGTAAAAAACCAATGACAGGAAATTGAACGGCTTTGAGCTTTTCGGTGGCGTATTTAATGCGGCGATGGCTTTCTGCTTCGCGGTTAAAAACAGCGATCGCGCTTTCTTCGGCAGCGAAGGCTTTAATCGCGCGCATTCCGGCAAAGCGTTCGACAAGTAAGGCGGAAAGATTAGAAATTCGGCTTTGACTGCGGAGGGAAAACTTTCGCATTTGTTCGCCAAACCAGCCGATCAAAACCGCCATTAAAGGCGCGATAATAAAGGTAGCAAGGGTGAGTTGCCAGTTGAGATAAATAACGTAGCCTAAAACAACGATAACTTGCAGAACGCAGGGTATAAATTGATGGAAGATTTTTTGGACGACTTCGCCGACGCGATCGACATCTTCGGTGAGGCGATAGGATAAATCCCCGGTTTTGCTCGATTCAAAGTAATCGATATTGAGGCGTTGTAGGTGAGCGTAAAGACGAGTTCTGAGATTATAAGCAATGGCGAGCGCTGCTTTCGCCATTAAACTATCTTGTCCGTACTGGGCTATTTTTTGAATGAGGAAGATTGTAGCAGCAACGGCAGCTAAACGCGCGATTTCGCTAACATTCCCCTCTCCCACCGACTGCGCTACCCACTTCGACAACCACGCCAGCACGGGCCAACAAGCTGTAAATACAAGAGTACAGCACAGTGCGAGCGCGATCGTTCCGCTTTGAGGGCGAATGTAAGGGGCGAGTTTCCAGTAATTGGACATAGGGAATGAGGCTTAGGAATGTTTGGTAACATTATAAGCAGGCGATCGCCCTACCGTTCGGATAAGACCTCAGTATCCTTACGACAAAGGTTACAGAGTGCATCCGATCTCTCGGACTTGCAAACAACTTCGCAATTTGCTAAGATTTGTAGAATAGATCGGTACACGAGGGCATGAGTTCGCCTACTTATAAGGAAGCGACTTAAACACTATCCAGTCGTGCGAACTCAACGATAGGTCTATTCCTGTCAGCGTCTACTAGAACAATTTATTAAACGATTCATCGAAAAGTTATGCTTAAACAACTTTTTTTTATTGCTAATACAATACCATTTTTATGCGTATCATTTCAGAATCAAAACTCAAGCGTTTTTGGGAGACAAAAATTGATTCTCAAGAGCCTTTAAGAACATGGTGTAAATTAACGAAGACAAGCAATTGGAAAAATTTTGTCGAAGTCAAACAAACGTTTTCTTCGGCAGATATTGTAGGAAAATTAACAATATTTGATATAGGGGGCAACAAATACCGCTTAATTACATTTATAGACTATGAACGCCAAAAGATATTTATACGCTATATATAGCGTTTTTCATATGCGTGAGGTACAGATTCCAAAATCAAATTGGTAGGGGCGCAAGCCTTGCGCCCGTTGGGTGTACCTCACTCGCGTGAAAACTGCTATATTAACTCACTATGAGTACGATCGAAATAAATGGAAAAAAGACCCGTGGAACAAAACATGAACTATAGTTTGACTAATAAAAATCAAAAAAAGCAACCCTTGGAGATTATCGAGCTTTTGATAATCTCCATAATTAGATTAACAAGCTCAGTGATTTCCCAATGATTCACTCATGTAATTACGTTGAATTAATCAATATCTTTCCTCCGCGCCCTATAACCTCAGAGGCTCAACTCTTAGCGACTCAGGAAATAATTGATTCTCTACTGGACAAAGAGGAGTTGAATTCTGATGAGCTTGAATACCTTGATGTATTAGGAACATTAGTTTATGAATATGAAAAAACACAAGAGTTGATTCCCGATATTTATGGTGTAGAGCTATTAAAAGCCTTGATAATGGAATTGGGTTTACGACAAAAAGACCTTGTTCCTGTTTTTAAGACTGAATCTATTGTGTCCGCTGTGCTGAGCGGTCAGAGGCAGCTTACAGCAAAGCATATCCAACAACTTAGTGAGTTTTTTCATATCTCACCTGCTGCCTTCTTCCCCATGTGTCACTAAAGTGCGTTCTAAAAACCCGGTTTCTCCAAAAAACTCGATGCCTTAACCAGTTTGCTCAAAGAAACCGGGTTTTTGCTATTAATACCATTTCTCACGGGGTCTGCACTAAATCAATAAAGCAGGGCAAAGGGGGATGAGGTTGATTGAGTACAAAACTTATGGGAATTGGGATTAAGGAAGCATCTGGTTATTTCTTCAACTCGATCGCTAACTCTCAATTATCCAACGTATTAGCGGTAAGAAAACATAAAAACTGAGTCCCAATCCGATCGCAATTCCCATCCCTAATAACGCACAAAAACCAACGCTCAGATCGAGGCGAGAAAGCGAAAGAAGTTCTTCAATAATAGAACTCGACCAATGGTCTTGCCAGAGGGAAAGCGCGAAAAATCCGGTCGTTCCGATCGCGGCAGCAAAAGCATGGAACAGCAGATGGCTGGGAAATCCCAAACCGAGGGGCAGTATAGCACTAGCGGCGGCAATAGCGACTAAAAAGCGCGCGATCGCGTTATAAGGCATTCCTGTCCAAAGCAACCACGCCATCCCGTACCCCAAAAACCCCAGCGAAGCCGCCGAAAAACGCCGCCGAGTTTGCCCGTAGCCCCCCGCTTGACTCAATCCCCAACCCGTCCCCAACCCGACGCAGGCAAATAAAAGCAGTTCTGGATGCGCTTCGATGCGAACCCCTGCCAGCAGTTGCGGCAAATTTTCCGTCACCAAGTCGGCAAACTTCCACCCCAAGGGAGTCCAATTCGCGAGGACAAAGCCCAGCAACGTGCCGCAAACCGCCCCAATCGCACCGCCCCACATCGAACGAGTAATAGCAAACAGTGCCGCCCCCGTAACTTTAACCAGACGACTGAGACGCGCTAAATTTTGCTGCGCGCTGGCGTTACTCTGTACCCAGTGCTGTTGGCTGCGGCGGAATACCTGCCCCATCGTTTGCCGAAAGCGCGTCCCCCGATGAAAATGCGTTCCCGGAATTTTTCTCAAACGCTGTTGCAAGGCGCGCGCGCTTTGCGGGCGTTTTTGCATCTCCCATTGCACCATCTCCTCGAGCAAAGCGATTAAAACCGGACTGGCGTTCGCGGCGTGATGCCACTGCAAAGCGCCCGTTTGCACGTCCTCCAATTCGAGGGGGTGCTGTCCGGTCAGCAGGTGAATCATCGTGCGCCCTAGGGCATAAATATCGGCAGAAGGTTCGACAAACTGCCCTGCAACCTGTTCGGGGGGACTGTAACCGGAGGAAAAGAGGCGCGTCGAACTGTCGGTGGAATCTCTCTGTTTTACGCCGCCGAAGTCAATGAGAACTAACTGCCCTTCGGCTAACGTTCCCGTTACGGGATCGGGGGGACGAAACCCGCGCAGCATCAGGTTTGAGGGTTTGATGTCGCGGTGAATGACGTAAGAGCGGTGCAAAACGTCTAAAATTTCGGCAGCTTGAGAAAGCCAGTCGATAATTAAGCTTTCCGGACAACCGCGCGGGAAACAATCGCTTAGCACTTCTTCGAGGGTGGGGCCGACGATTTTTTCCATCACCAGACAGTACAGCGGTTCTTGTCTGGGTCGGGGAACGACGAAGAAGCTGTCGGAGTTGACGCTTGGGATACCGGGATGCCGAAGATTGCCCAGCATAATCGCTTCGCGTTCAAAGAGTTTGAGGGCTTTATCGGAAGCGTGGGAGAGGACTTTTAGAACCCGTTCTTGGCGTTCTTGCAAGTCCCAAACGGTGTAGATGGCGGCGAATCCGCCCGCGCCGAGGCGTTCGAGGGGAAGGTAGCGATCGCACAATTGCAAGGATGTGCCGCAGCGCGAACAGAATTTTTGTCGGGCGGACTGGTCGGTGAGGGGAAAACAGTCGGGGTTAATACAGTGCAATCGGTCGGGGAACGACATTAAAAATTAAAAATTAAAAATTAAAAATTGGAAGTTCCACTGGGAAAGGTTAATTATCCTACGGCTGGAGACTGGGCTAGCAGCGCGCACACTTCTTCGTCACTCGTGGGAGAAAAGTCGCCGTACCAATATCCTAAAAAATGAAAGGGGTCGGGTTGCAACAGGGAAACAACGCGATTGGCACGCTCCTGTAATTGCGCGATCGCATCGGGCGGAATTACAGGAGCCGCAACGATGATAGCAGTGGGTTCGCGACCTTGCAAGCTGCTCATGGCAGCGGCAACGGTGGAACCGGTGGCAATTCCATCGTCAACGAGAATAACGGTGCGATCGCGAATTTCGGGGAAAGGTCGTTCGCCGCGATAAACTAAATCCCGCCGCGCTAATTCTCGAATTTCTCGCGTTATGGTTTGCGCGATCGCAGTTTCAGAAACTTTCAGCGATTGGATTAAGCGATCGTTGAGAACCATCGTTCCCCCCAAGCCGATCGCGCCCATTGCTAACTCTTCGTTACCGGGAACGCCGAGTTTGCGAACCAAACAGACATCTAAGGGCGCGCCGAGGGCCTTAGCAATTTCCGCCGCGACAGGAACCCCTCCGCGCGGCAATCCCAGCACGATTACGTCCGAACGGTCGGCAAAGTCGCTCAACTTTTCGGCAAGCAAGCAACCGGCTTCGGTGCGATCGCGCAAAGTGCCGCGTAGGGATGCGTGGGGTTGCCTCATTTTGCTGACCTCCTCGAACGATTGATTCCTCGCCGCTTGCTAATTGTTTAAGTTTTAAGTGTTAAGTTTTAATTTCAAGTTTGAGGTTCTTGGGGGGGTTTGGGCGAGGATTCTTTTTTGAGACGGCTGCCGCTATCGAGAATCTTTTGGGCGCGAAGGACGGAGTTGAGCGAGGACATCCGCGTTGGAATCGGCGTTCTCGGTTGGAGTCCTTGCAGCATTTCCGACAGTTGCCGCGCGTCTAAGCGTTTAGTTTCTCGGATTTTGTGCCACACCGATCGCGACATCAGCAGCGTGTGTTCGATTCGTTCTGCCCCGACTTGCTCGAAATACTCTTCCCGTTCCGGTTGGTAGTCTGCCGAGGTCAGTTGTAGGGCTTGCAAGGGCAAATCCTTGACAGAATTCACAATATATGATATTAACTCCGGATACAACCAAGTATAAGCCGGATGAACGGTGAGTTGGACTTGGTGCGGCTGCATTCCATCCCGACAAACGCGAACGTCAAAATAGCCGATCGCTGCTTTGCGTTGGGGTTCAAAGATATAGCCTTGGAGATTGCGCCCGCGTCCGAGCCAGCGATCGAGATGATTCCGCACTTTCCCCAGAACGCTGCATTTAAAATCGTTGACGTGGCGATCGAAAACTTGGCGTAAAAGCGGCGGCATCGATACCGTATCGAGTTGATAGAGCAACTTCGCATCGGCGTTGTTAACCGGAAGAAGATTCGGCAGGTTGGGTTGGCGCTCGGCTAGCGTTTGCCATTGCTCCGGGGCAAGCTCCCAATAGGTCAGTTGAGCTAAAGGTTGAAAACCGTTTTGCCGGTAAAGCCCGAGGGTTCTTTCATGCTCGATATTGACCTCTAAAATCCAAGTTCTCGCTTCCACAATTGTTTCAAAACAGTGACGCAACAGGCGATCGCCAATTTCCGTCGGCGAAAGGGTTGCGTTTTCGGCAATTTCTTCGAGCAAGACGCGATCGATACGCCAAGTGCTTTGGGAATTATTGAAGGGAGAAACCTGCACCATTCCTAAAGGGCGCTGATTCTGTTCCGCTACATAAGCACAGAAGAAGTGGCGATGAGAGTTGGGGAACAAACTTAAAAATTTAAGCACGCCGTACCAACGACGGACATTTTCAAGCTGTTGGTTTAAGGTCGTGCAGTCGTGGGCCGGATCTAACTCGCAGGACTGGACAGCCAAAGCTTCGATCGGTTCTAAGTCTCGATATTGGAGAGCGCGAATTTCGACGTGGGGCGTGGTTTCAGTCATTAGGGGCTAAAAGATACCATCGAGCGGTTAGGAGAACAGACGCTGAGCGATCGAGAGGCTAAACCAGCCGATTGCACGCTGCCCCTATATCTTAACCATTTTCTAGAGCGTCCACGACAGCTAAGGGCGGATATTTGTAGCCGAACGCAGAAATTTGTCAATTTAGACGCATCAATCCTCGTAAACATTTGTAAACTATTATTTAGCCGATTTACAAACTCCTGATTTTCTGAAGCGAAAATTGCGGAATGTCCCCAGGCAAGGTCGGAATGACTGAGATGCTTCTTCGCATTCCAGTAATTACACGCAAACTCAAGAGGATTTAATTTTAATGAAATCACTTGCTATGGCAGAGCGATCGCTGCTCGTCAGTCACATTTTATCGATGGTCTTCGGTTTAGCAGGTCTGCTGCTCATTTTACCCAATGCCACTTTGGTGGGAAATTTGCCCGGATTCGGTCAAAAAGTTTTTCAATGGTCGATGGCGGGGGGTGGAGTCGTTTATATGCTCTTTGGCACAGCAGCAGTCGCCCTTTATGCCTACCGAACTTTGGGCTTAAAACCATTACTCACTTTCATGATTCCGGCAATTCTGCTCTCGCTCAGTAGCGAACTGCTCGGAACGAGTACGGGTTTTCCCTTCGGACACTATCGCTACCTCGAGGGCTTAGGCTACAAAATCGCGGGTTTGGTTCCCTTTACCATTCCCCTATCCTGGTTTTATCTCGGCTTTTCCGCTTACGTTTTAGCGCGCGCGGGACTGAAAGCCTTAGCAGTCCCCCGTTTGTGGCAAATTGTCGGCGCGATCGCCTTTGGCTCGCTCCTGCTTACCTCCTGGGATTTTGTCCTGGATCCGGCCATGAGTCAAACTAGCGTTCCCTTCTGGATTTGGGAACAACCGGGCGCGTTTTTCGGGATGCCTTACCAAAACTTTGCCGGTTGGTTCGGTACGGGCGTTGTTTTCATGAGCGTCGCATCGCTATTGTGGAGCAAACTTAACGTCCCTGCGTTCCGCGATTTAACCTTTCCTCTAACTGTTTATCTTAGCAACCTCGCCTTTGCGACAGTGATGAGTCTTGCCTTCGGGTTTTGGGTTCCCGTTGTCTTAGGAATGGTTGTTGGAGTGGCTCCCGCGATCGCATTCTATGTCGTAGCAATGCAAGAGCGCGCCCTGCCTCAGCCTTCTACTCACCCTGAAGCTACAGTTGACGCGATCGACAGCGAAAAAGTTAAAATCCCAGTCGCTTAATCTTCAATAATTGGGGCGCAAAGTTTGCGCCCTAAACCTTAAAATCGCCAACCCGCCCAAAACGTTATCAATTGTCAATTCTCAATTATCAATTGTCTCTTACCTACTTACTCCTCAGCCTTCCCGCCGTCCTGATTTTCCTCTCACGCTTGCTGAAAGGAGCAAAACGGCGCGGCGCAATTGCGCCCCAACAACCCACCCCAGAAATGCAGGCAGCCGTCAGCATCGTCGTTCCCACCCTTAACGAAGCCGATCGCATCGCCCCCTGTTTGTCCGGTTTGAGCAAACAAGGAGAGGAAGTTCGCGAAATCTCCATTGTCGATAGTAACTCCCGAGACGGAACCCGAGAAATCGTCAAAACGGCAGCAGAACGCGATCGCCGCTTTCGACTCCTCACCGACGATCCCCTACCTCCCCACTGGATCGGCCGTCCTTGGGCGCTACACTACGGATTTTTGCAGAGTTCCCCCGAAAGTCGCTGGATTTTAGGGATTGATGCTGATACGCAACCCCAAGCGGGATTAGTCGCCAGCTTACTCGCTATTGCTGAAGCAGAAGGCTACGATCTGATCTCCCTCTCGCCTCAATTCATCCTCGAATATCCCGGCGAATGGTGGTTGCAACCCGCCCTACTGATGACGTTGCTGTACCGATTTGACGCTTCCGGAGTCGATGCCAAAATTAGCGATCGCGTCATGGCAAACGGGCAGTGTTTTTTCTGCCGTCGCAGCGTCTTGGAAAGCGTCGGCGGTTACGAAAGCGCTAGATCTTCCTTTTGCGACGACGTAACCCTCGCTCGCCACATCGCCGCCCGAGGCTACAAAGTCGGATTTTTCGACGGGCGGCGCGTGCTAAAAGTGAGGATGTACGAAGGATTAGCCGAAACCTGGCGCGAGTGGGGGCGATCGCTCGATCTTAAAGATGCCTCCTCAAAAGGGCAAATTTGGAACGATTTATGGGTGTTACTCTGCACTCAAGCACTCCCCATACCCATCTCGATCCTCGGTTGCGGATTAATTGCAATGGGTTACGGCACGCTACCGCTAAAAATCCTCACCGGACTCAATTTAGGGCTGGTTTTCATCCGATTTGCATTGCTCGTTGCGATCGCACCCTCTTATTACCGTCCCCCAAAAAAATCCCCCGCTTCCTTACTCTTTTGGCTTTCTCCCTTCGCCGATCCCCTTGCTGTCCTGCGTATCTTCTTATCTGCGGCAAACAAACCCAAACAATGGCGAGGAAGAAGTTATAAATAATGAATAATGAATGGGAAATAATGAGTTTTGAATGATGAAGGGTGAGGAATGAATAGCTAATTACGAATTACGAATTACGAATTACGAATTACGAACTACGAATTATCAAAACGATGCAGACCACCACATTAGGAAAAAACGGCCCCACCGTAACCGCTCTTGGGATAGGAACTTGGGCTTGGGGCGACCAACTTTTTTGGAACTACGGCAACAGCTACGATAAAAATCAAGTGCGAGAAGCCTATCTAGCTGCAATCAATGCCGGAATTACCTTTTTCGATACCGCCGAAGTTTACGGTTTGGGCGAATCAGAATCTCTAATCGGGCAATTCATGAAAGAAGATGGCCGTTCGGTCGATATTGCCACTAAATTCGGGCCCGTTCCTTGGCGCTTTTCTGCCGATTCAGTTTACGAAGCCGTAACAGCGAGCCTCAAACGCTTACAATTATCGCGTGTCACCCTCTATCAAGTCCATTGGCCCTTTAGCTTTTTCCTCAGTCAAGAAACATTGATGAATGCCCTTGCCGACGAAGTTGAAAAAGGGCGAATTGGTGCGATCGGTGTAAGTAATTATTCCGCCCAACAAATGCGCGAAGCCCATCAATTTTTAGCAAAACGCGGCATTCCCCTAGCCGTCAATCAGGTTCAATATTCCCTACTCTCGCGTCAAATCGAACGTAACGGCGTACTCGCTACAGCACGAGAATTAGGCGTAACCATTCTCGCTTACAGTCCCTTAGCGCAAGGATTATTGACGGGAAAATATAGTCCCCAAAGCGGTAATTCTCCCGATGGCGCGCGGCGGTTTAGTGGCGCTTTCAGCACCAAAGGCTTAGAGAACATCGCCCCCCTATTGCAAGTCTTACAGGAGTTGGCAACGAAATATCAGAAAACTCCTGCCCAAATTGCCCTCAACTGGTTGGTCGCGCAAGAAACAATTCCAATTCCCGGGGCAAAAAATGCACGGCAAGCGATCGATAATGCGGGAGCATTAGGTTGGGCGCTTTCTGTTGAAGATGCGGCACAATTGTCAGCGATGAGCGAATCGTTAATATAGAGGGTAGAGCGCACAATAGTCGGTCTAGTAGGGTGGGCAGCGCCCACCAGCCAAAACTTTTGCGTGTTTAGAAATATACTTTCACAAGCAAGTAAAACTATATCTCGATAACTTTTATTATTTTCGACATAATTTGACAATAAAAAGCACAAAAACCATTGAGAATAGACATTCATTCTCTCTCAAAACTACTCAAAAGAACTGGGCCTAGTAAAGGTTGATGTCCCAAACACCGCAAATCCGCATCTTCTCCCAATTGTTCGCGCTGTTCGCGACTATAAAACCGCACGCTTCCCGGCGTAATTAGCAATTGCGGCAAAAGTTCACCCATCGAGAAATCGGCTAAATAATACCGCCCGCCCGATTTTAAAACTCGCCGCACCTCAGCTAAAACTCGTTCTGGATGAGGATAATGCAACAAACTGATGGTATTGAAAACTGCATCGAATTGTTCGTCCTCAAAGGGCAACGATTCTGCATTGCTTTGAAGATAACGGATGCGAGTTTCTTCATTGTTTCGCCGCGCTCGATCGAGCATTTCTGCCGATAAGTCCAAACCAATTCCTTGCAAGCTGGGATAATTTTTTGCCAAACGAGAGAGAAGTTTTCCCGTTCCGCAGCCTAAATCGAGAACTTCGGCAGATTCGGGCAGTTCGATGCAATCGAGCAAGCGCTTGTGGATGGCTTGATAAAAGACGGTTGTGAGTAGAAAATCGTAGTTAGGGGCCCAGCGATCGAAGAATTTTTGTTTCTTCCTAAACAGTTCCAAATCGTTCATATTGCCACCTATTTCTAAACAATATATGTAAAGAGCGTACTATTTTTTTTCAGTCCCAGCCAGCCTCAAGTTAGAATTGCTTCATAGGTTTGAAATTTCATGATTGCGGGCGGCGCGATCGCATTCTCGTTGCGTTACTTCGTGCCGGTAGCGGAACATTGCTTGCAACTGTATATTCACCAGCCAACCCAATAACGCTTCGCCCCAAAAGCCGCCAGGTAACTCATAATTAATGCTATCTGTCAAGTCCGTATTGCCATTTTTTTCAACAAAATCATGACGATGTACCCAAGAAACCATCGGTCCTTTTTCCTGTATATCAATAAAGAATCGATAGGGTTCGCAAGCAGTATGTCTTGCAATCCAAGGAATCGGGATTGGGCCTAGCCATAACCAAAATTCCGATACCGCGCCCACCCCTAAACCGCCTTGACGACGAACGACGCGGACGGGTTGCCAAGGAGGAGTCAAAATTTGCAAAATATCGGAACGTTCGTGAAATTCCCAAACAGTTGCAACGGGCGCATTGATGGTGGAGGAGTAGTGAAAGTGAAGCACGAGTTATTCTTGGTAGTCGGTATCAATTTCTATTTCGAGCGTCTCTTCATCGATCCGCACGTATAAAATATTGGGTCGGCAGCAAACTTGACAATCTTCAATATAGGATTGTTCGAGTCCTGCACTCAGATCGACAAAAGTCGAATTCGTTTCGCCGCAAAATGCACAATAATATTCAGCCGTATTTTCCATAAGTATCAGGGTACGAACTGTATCAAATTTTAGCGATCGCGAGGGAGACAAAGCAAGAGTAGGACTTAGCTCCTAGAGCGCGACAGTTAAAATGTTAAGATCGAGGGCGTAATTAAGATTTGTGAAGTAAGCCGCTCCATTTTTTCATCAGCGCCGGAAGGTCTATTCTAAGTCTAAGGGTTTTAAGATAGTATGAGTATTCTTTCCATCTTCCCCGCGTCTTTGTGTGTGAAGTCTAATTCGCATTAGGCATAACCGTTTTTAATATGGTTTTCAACAAACTGCCCTCTCTTCTTTATCGAGTCAAGCGCAACAACAATTTAGGATTCGAGCGACTAATGGCAACATTAGCAGCCCTAAATTATCTCCTGGTACTGTTCGATTTGACTTACATTCCCCTGCGCGATTTTTGGTTGCAAGGTCGCATTCAAGCTTCGATTAATGCAGGTCCAGTCCAAGCAAAAATTCCCCCAGAACCGATAATAGTTCCCATGTTACCCATTCCGGTCTGGTACGACTGGGTAAAAGGGATCGAACCTCACAGAGATACAGAACGTTACCTCGATCTCGTTGCAGATCTAGAAAAAAGAGTCCTTCAATCGCCTTCATTACAAACTCCAGAAGTTGCCGACTTGCTTGCCCAACTGAGAACGCAAAGTGACGAAATGGTAACAACCAATCCTTTTGCCCTTGCGAGTAAAACCGGCACGCTGGAGAAGATTAAAAATCGAATGCGCCAGCACGTTTTCGGTACGGCAGAAGCATCTGCAAAAGAAGCATTTCAGCGCTTTTGGGCAGCGGAAAACCTCACGCCCGATCGCTACCCGTCGGAAATCGCCTTTTTTAACCGCCAAATCCGTCCCCTCATCGCAACGAACTATTACCGTCCCACCGGAGAGAATGGCGAACCAATTAATAACTTTGGACTGCTTGACTTCCCATTTTTCTTAATCTTTGCCCTCGAATTTCTCGGACGGACATGGTTCCTCAGTCGTCGCTACACTTCGATTAGCTGGTTTGAGGCGATGACGTGGCGCTGGTACGATATCCTGCTGCTGCTGCCGTTTCTGCGCGGGTTGCGGATTATTCCCGTGGTGACGCGCCTCCATCAAGCCAAGCTAATTAATCTCGACAAAATCAAACGGCAAACCAGTCAGGGAATTGTGGCTGAAATTGCTGAAGATATTACTGAAGTGGTGGTGGTGAACGTGCTGACGCAACTGCAAGAATCGATTAGCGCCGGAGAGATCGAGAAGTTATTTGCTCGCACGACGCAAGAGCAATATATCGATCTTAATAATATCGATGAAATTAAAGAAATTATTGGGCTGTTTTTGAATGTGATTGTCGAGCGAGTAATGCCAGCGGTGCAACCCGATATTGAAGCGTTGTTGCAGCATAGCGTCGATCGCGCGATCGCGCAAAGTCCCGTCTATCAGAACTTCAAACTGCTACCGGGATTTGAACAACTCGAAAAAAAGATTTCCCAACAACTTCTGTCGAGTTTGTACGATGGGCTGCGGGAGGGACTCAAAGGTTTGACACAGAGCGATCCCCAACTCGATCGCCTCTGGAAACAATTTAATCAAAGCCTGATTTCAGTTTTACAAACGGAAGTGAAAACGCAACCCACTCTCAATCGTTTGGAATACCTGCTGACGGCCCTCATTGAGGAAGTGAAAGTGAATTACGTCCAACGACTTTCCCAAGAAGATGTCGAACAATTGCTCGAGCAAACGCGGAAATTGCGATTTGCAGTGCGAGGCAAACCCGCGATCGTGGTTAAACACTCAAATCGCGCCCCTTAGTAGAAAGTTGTCAATCGGGCCAGAGAATGGTTAAGATGGAGGGAGAGCAACCGAGTTTTGCTCTTCTGGGCGCGGGCTTGAGAAAGTCGCAAATTCCGGAATTCCGCAACCTGCCCGCGCGCGGGCAAAGGCGTTGCTGAGTGCGAAATATCGCTCAAAGACAGGAAGTGGGTGCAGCCCGCTTTTTTTATTGGCATCGAGAATTGAGGGTGGAAACGTTGAGGGTATTGAGCTTCGCGAGAAAACTTTACAAATTCTCTGATGACTAATGACTGATGACTGATAACTGAAATGACTCATCCGTTAATTCCCAAGATTCTCGAAATCGCAACGCCCATCGCCGAACAGTTGGGTTTAGAGGTTGTTGGGGCAGTGTTTCAGACTAACAAAAAGCCCCCCGTGCTGCGCGTGGACGTGCGAAATCTCCAAACCGATACAGGTTTGGACGATTGCGAAAAAATGAGTCGGGCGCTAGAAGAACAACTGGATGCAACTCAAGCGATCCCCGATGCTTATGTTTTAGAAATTTCGAGTCCTGGTACTTCTCGCCAGCTACTGAGCGATCGCGAATTTATTGCCTTTAAGGGATTTCCCATCCTCATCAAAACCTATAGCCCCTACCAAGGGCAAAAAGAATGGCGAGGACTCTTACAAGGGCGCGACGAACAAGCGGTTTATCTCAATCAAAAAGGGCGCGCGATGGCACTCCCCCGAGACGCGATCGCAAAAGTACAACTTGACGACAACCCTTGACCTGCCCTCTATTCTAATCCCCGAATTTCAGGAGACTTATAAATATGTCTTTGGTTAGTTTGCCCGGTTTAAAAGAAATGATCGATGAAATTAGTAAAGGGCATAATTTACCTAAATCCGCCGTACAAGAAGCCTTGCGAGAAGCCTTACTCAAAGGTTACGAACGCTTCCGCCGCTCCCAACAACTCAGCAGTCGCCAGCCCTTCAGCGAAGATTATTTCGACAACTTTGAAGTCGAACTCGATACCGAAGAAGAAGGCTTTCGCATTCTCAGCAAAAAACTGATTGTCGAAGAAATTGCCAATACCGACCATCACATTGCCCTAAAAGACGTACAGCAGGTGACTTCAGAAGCCCAAGTCGGCGATTCGGTAATCCTCGATGTCACCCCAGAACAAAAAGACTTCGGGCGCATGGCTGCCATTCAAACCAAGCAAGTCCTGCTGCAAAAACTGCGCGACCAACAGCGCAAGATCGTGCAAGAACAGTTTAAGGATTTGGAAGGAACTGTTTTAACCGCGCGGGTTTTGCGTTTCGAGCGGCAATCGATCGTTATGGCCGTCAGCAGCGGTTTCGGACAGCCAGAAGTCGAAGCCGAACTGCCCAAACGCGAACAACTCCCCAACGATAATTATCGCGTTAACGCCACATTTAAAGTGTTCCTCAAAAAAGTGCGCGACGGGCTGAGTCGGGGACCGCAATTGATTGTCTCGCGCGCTGCTGCGGGTTTGGTGGTGTATTTATTCGCCAACGAAGTGCCGGAAATCGAAGATGAAGTGGTGCGGATTGTCGCGGTTGCCCGGGAAGCAAATCCGCCCTCGCGTCACGTCGGTCCGAGAACGAAAATCGCGGTCGATACTTTAGAGCGGGATGTGGATCCCGTCGGCGCTTGCATCGGTGCGCGGGGATCGCGCATTCAAGCGGTGGTTAACGAACTGCGAGGCGAAAAAATCGATGCGATTCGCTGGTCGCCAGATCCCGCGAGTTATATCGCCAACGCTCTCAGTCCGGCGCAAGTCGATCGCGTTGTGCTAGTCGAACCCGAGGAACATCAAGCGTTGGTTCTCGTCCCAGAAAATCAATTGAGTTTGGCGATTGGCAAGGAAGGTCAAAACGTGCGCTTGGCAGCCCGCTTGACGGGTTGGAAAATTGATATCAAAGATAGTGCGAAATATCAAGAACAGCCCGAGGAGGATCGGAACGAATCGGTAGCGAGGGAAGAGGAAAGCCGTTTAGAATTAGAAGAGGTAGAGAACCGACTTGAAGGGGAAATCCCCGAAGGGCTAGAACCTGAATCTGAGGACTCCGAAGCAGCGATTGACGATTAAAATGGGAGAATCCCAAGCGAAACAACCTAACGCGCGCCGCTGCATTAGCTGCCGCAAAGTCGCCCCGAAAGATGCCTTTTGGCGAGTTGTGCGAGTCTATCCATCGCGAACGGTACAATTAGATTGGGGTATGGGACGGTCTGCTTATCTGTGTGCTACCGAGTCCTGCCTGAAAGCAGCCAGACACAAAAATCGCCTGGGGCGAGCGTTAAAAACCGCAATCCCCGAAACGATTTATCAAAGCTTGGAACTGCGCCTCGGCGCGGGCGCTCTAAGCGCTCCCCCGAAAGAATAAAGAAAAAGTAGAATATTCCAACAAAATTTAGAGGTAGACTGGTAACGCGAGCGCTGGGCAGCGATCGAAGCGATCGCCCTTTTTCCCTCCCCCACCCAACGAAAATCATTACATTAAAAGTGAATCTTCAACAAAAAACACCCAAGACAAACCCTCAAAAACAACCCAAACTCAAACTTATAGGTCAAACGGGGCATACTGGATGAACGCAGGAAAAACGAGAATTTACGAGCTATCTAAAGAATTGAACCGAGATAACAAAGATATTTTGGAAATTTGCGAACGGCTTAACATTGCCGTAAAAAGTCACAGCAGTACCATTGACGATGCCCAAGTCGAACGGATTCGGGCAGAAGCAAAACGCTATCCTCACAAAGCACCAAGCGGTGTGGGGTCGAGCGATTCCGTAGGAAACCGCCCAGCAGCGCGGGGTAACGAACGAAACCCCGAACCCGCCCGCGAACTCCGCAAACCCCAAATTCGAGAAATCTTGAAATCAACGACCCCTCCCTCTTCCCAAGCATCGGCTCCCACCCCCCCAAAATCTATGGTGCAAGCTGCTCGACCGCGATCGCCGCTCGAACCTAGCAAGTCGGTCGAGGAGGCGCTCGAACCTTTAGAAACCCCCAACCGCGAAGACAAGCCCTGGGAGGGCGAAACCGACTCGGATTTCGCCGCTTCGCCCGAACCGGAAGCGTCCTCGCCGCAATTGCTATCGCCGCCGCCGCGCGGTGCGAAATCTCCGGATTTCACCAAAGTTAGCGCGATCGAGAAACCGATCCTCAGCAAACCGAAGAAAAAGGTGAAACCGGGCGAAGCCCGGAGCAGCAGTCCTGCCCCCCGCCCCTCTGCCGGAACAGAAGGAAAAACGCCCGTCAAACCAGCAGCGCCCGTGAAAGGTTCGGGGAAAGGCCCTGCTCTGGGAGCCAGACCCAAACCCCCCAACGCGCCGAAACTCGATGCGACCTTAGCCCCCCCGCCGGAACGAACGGTTCCGACTCCCGACGACGAGTTAGAGGAAGAAACCTTACTACTCGATCCGCCGACCGAAAAACCCAAACTCAAGCGCCCAACTCCCCCGCGCGCCTTCAAACGCGATGCCGAATGGGAAGATGAGGAAGAAGAAGGGGCAGACGGTAAAGGCAAAGTCGGTAAAGCAGGCAAGCTAGCCGGTAAAGGGAAGCGTCGCAGCACGATGCTCGAAGATGAAGAGGAAGATCTAGAAGAACTCCAAACTCAGCTTCAGAGTCAAAGTTCGGTCAGTATTTCCATTGCTCGCCCGCCCAAGCCCGCAGCAATGCAGGCTGCCGAACAAGCAACGGTAGCCGCTAAGAAAGCCAGAAAAGCGACTCCTAAAACCGGAGATAGTAGTTCCAGCCGCAATAAGACTCGCGAACGACAAACGGCGAAAGTTGCGCCGACTACGCCCGATCGCATCGTCTTGCCGGAAAGTCTGACCGTGCGCGAATTAGCCGAACGACTCTACATCTCTGAAAATGATGTAATTACCAAGCTCTTCATGCAGGGGATTGGGGTAAAAATCACCCAAACCATCGACCTGGCGACAGCGAAACTCGTCACCGACGAACTGGGCGTGACGGTTGAAGCTCAGCAGGCCGAAAAATCTGCCGCTGCGAAAACGGAGATGATTGAAGAGCGAGATCTTGAAAGTCTCCAGCGCCGTCCGCCTGTTGTTACGATTATGGGTCACGTCGATCACGGTAAAACAACCCTGCTCGACTCGATTCGCAAAACCAAAGTCGCTCAAGGCGAAGCGGGCGGAATCACCCAGCATATCGGCGCGTACCACGTTGATGTCGAACACAACGGTCAAACCGAGCAAGTGGTGTTTCTGGATACGCCCGGTCACGAAGCGTTCACGGCGATGCGCGCGCGCGGCGCTCGGATTACCGACATTGCCATTTTGGTGGTGGCAGCAGACGACGGCGTGCAACCGCAGACGCGGGAAGCGATCAGCCACGCGAAAGCTGCCGGAGTGCCGATTATTGTTGCGATTAACAAAATCGACAAGCCCGACTCCAATCCCGATCGCGTCATGCAGGAGTTGACCGAACTCCAACTCGTTCCCGAAGAATGGGGCGGCGAGACGATTATGGTTCCCGTGAGCGCAATGACGGGCGAGAACCTCGATACGCTCTTGGAGATGATTCTGCTGGTAGCGGAAGTCGAACAACTCGAAGCCAACCCCGATCGCAACGGAAAAGGTACGGTCATTGAAGCCCACCTCGATAAAGCGAAAGGTCCGGTGGCAACGCTATTGATTCAAAACGGCAGCCTGCGCGTCGGCGATATCGTCGTAGCCGGTTCGACGTTTGGGAAGATTCGCGCCGCGATCGACGATCGCGGAAACCGGGTTGAAGACGCTACGCCATCCTTTGCCGTTGAAATCTTGGGACTCAACGACGTACCCTTAGCTGGGGACGAATTTGAAGCCTTCGACAACGAAAAACAAGCTCGAGAGCTAGCCGAATCGCGAGCGATGGCGATTCGCGAAACTCGCCTAACCAGCGCCCCCGGTCGCGTCAGCTTGAGCAGTTTGTCCGCCCAAGCCCAAGAAGGAACCCTCAAGGAACTGAATTTGATTGTCAAAGCCGACGTGCAAGGCTCGGTCGAAGCACTCCTCGGCGCGCTCAAGCAGCTTCCTCAAGGCGAAGTCCAAGTCAGCGTCTTATTTGCCGCTCCCGGCGAAATCACCGAGACCGATGTGGACTTTGCCGCAGCGAGTAGCGCGGTTATTGTCGGTTTCAACACCGCTCTCGGTAGCGGCGCGCGTCAAGCCGCCGATCGCGCTGGCGTAGACATTCGCGAGTACAACATCATCTACAACCTCCTCGACGACGTACAAGCGGCGATGGAAGGTCTCCTCGAACCAGAAGAAGTGGAAGAATACCTCGGTACTGCCGAAGTTCGCCAAGTCTTCAACATTGGAAAAGGATCCGTAGCCGGGTGTTACGTGCAGTCCGGGCGTATCGTCCGCAACCGTCGCATCCGCGTCCGTCGCGGTAACGAGGTCATTCATGAAGGCACTCTCGACTCCCTCAAGCGCGAGAAGGAGAATACCACTGAAGTTAAAGCCGGTTTTGAATGCGGAATTGGCACGGCTAAGTTCAATGAGTGGAAAGAAGGCGATCTGATTGAGGTTCACCAAATGATTCTCAAGCGCCGCACGCTGTCAGTTAAATAGGGTGGAGATCGCCAGATCGATATCGAGCGCGGCGAGGCAAAAAAACCTCGCCGCGCTGTTACTGAAGCGTTTTGCAATCTAGTTTACATAACGTTAGAAAAAATTAAGTTATCCTAGGAGTTGAAGAGCAAAATTCAATTTATTAACGCTTCCCGCACTTGCCAACAGGGTAGAGAAACCCAACCCTCTAACCCGGTTTTGGGTAAAAGATGGGTTAAGAAGTCGAGGAAAGATTACTCTTTAGGATAAATCCATTTTTTGGAGGTAATGTCGTGCCAAATCCATGCCCAACATCCGCAACCCCTTTTTCTGAAGAGGATCGGCAAATCTGGGAAAATTTAAAACGCGCGATCGCGTCGAGTTCTGGCTTTCAACGCTGGCAAATCGAACAACAATTAAAGGACAGTCCGGCGGTATCCGGCTCGGATTCCCTGATTCGCCTCTACTTGCGCGAAACTTTGGAAACTTTAGCGTATTAGTCGCGGACTCTCAATTCATTACTCAGAAAAACTTGACAAAATAGACGGTTCATGCTCAGATGGGCAGATGAGGGAGGCTTTCGAGCGCTCCCTTTAACATTGTCAAAATTTCCCGAGTTTAATCGCCCATTCCACCGCCCACAATCGTCACAATTTCCAAGCGATCGCGCTCTTGTACCGTCGTCCCTTCCCAATACTGCCGGTGTAGAATTTCTCCGTTATATTCCACTGCAATCAAACGCGGATTTAACCCCAAACGTTCCAGCAATTGCGGTAAAGAAAGCCCCGGCGGACAGCGGAACGGTTCGCCATTCACTTGCAAGGTAATTTCAGAATCAGCCATGAACTTGCGGATTTCCCTCTAAGCGTAGTACCTTATGTTTTCGAGTGAGTTGCGAGAGTAGGTATTGAGCGACGAGCGTCGGTTGTTCGGCTTCCATAATGGCACGAACGATCGCCACTCGCTCCCCCCCCGCAGCAATCACCTCGTGAATATTTTTCGGGTCGATACCGCCAATCGCAAACCAAGGAACCGTTGCATTTTCGGCAGCGTAACGAACGTAATCGAGGCCTGCCGCAGTTTTACCCGGTTTCGTGGGCGTAGCGTAAACCGGCCCAACGCCGATATAATCTGCCCCTTCAGTAATCGCGCCTTGCATTTCTTCGGGGTTAGTAGTGGAACGTCCGATAATACGTTGGGAGCCGAGTAATTGCCGCGCCAAGGCGATAGGAGCATCCTGCTGACCGAGGTGTACGCCGTCCGCATCCACAGCGAGGGCAAGATCGATGCGATCGTTGACCAAAAATAGCGCGCCGTAATTGTGGCACAATTGGCAGAGACGATGGGCATTTTCAACGCGATCGCGATCGTCCGCCTCCTTATCGCGGTACTGCACCACATTCACGCCGCCCTGCAACGCCGCTTCCACCACCCCAAACAAATAGTCGTGGGGCGAAGTCACCAAATACAACAACCCCTCCTCTAACTGCTGATGGCGCTGGCGAGACAATAACTGACTTTCCAGAACGTAAACCCGATAGCGCATTTGCTTGCAAGCCAGCCCCATGCGCGGTTCGTACAGCTTGCTATACTCCTCCAGAACCCGCAACGCCTCCTCAATGCGGCATAAATTTGCCTGCAACAACACCTCGATACTGTCGCGCTTTTCCTCCTGCGGGTGAGACAAATCCGTCCCCGGATCTCCGAGGGTATCCCGGGCATTCCGCAACTCCGGCGAATGCCAAGCCGCCAACTCTTGCCGCATTTCCTTGCATTCGCCCGTCAGTTGACGCTCGTTCAACCCAAACCGACACCACTCCTCAATAATCCGCAATCCCTCCCGCGCGCGGTCTAAATTTGCGTCTAAGATGCGGTAAATGACCTGTTGCTGACCGTTCTGCTCGCCCATACCCCTACTGCTCCGTACATCTATCCATATTAGGCGAAGACGGCTTCAGGGAAACACCGATCTCCCCCGCCCCCGTCTCCTCACAGTGCTATCTTTGCGCTACATTGAACTCCAACACTACTGGAAATTGGGGGAGAGATGGCCAACGAGTTTTGGGATAACATTCTACAACTG
Source organism: Oscillatoria sp. FACHB-1406 (assembly GCF_014698145.1). NCBI lineage: Bacteria > Bacillati > Cyanobacteriota > Cyanophyceae > Oscillatoriales > Oscillatoriaceae > Oscillatoria > Oscillatoria sp. FACHB-1406. The sequence continues at coordinate 390,557 of NZ_JACJSM010000001.1, forward strand.
ACGCGAACCACGACCGAAGAAATTGGCAAGCAGTTAGTCAAAGATTTCGGACAAATTCAAGCCGTGCGCAAAGATGATGGTTCGTTAGTGACGCAAGCCGATAAATGGGCAGATAAAGCACTTCGGGACGCAATCGCCGCCGCTTTCCCCGAACACGGGTTTTTGAGCGAAGAAACGATTCACGTTTTTCCTGCGAACGATTGGTGTTGGATTATCGACCCCATCGACGGCACGACTAATTTTACGCGAGGCTTGCCCATTTGGGGCATTTCCCTCGGACTACTCTACCGAGGAACGCCCGTTTTCGGAGCCGTTTATTTTCCCCAAATCCAGCAATTTTTCCACGGATACTGGTATGGCGACTCCGGTTTAGAAGGGCCTACTGGCGCATTTCTCAACAATCGCCCCATTCATACCAGCCCCGACGAACCCAGTCTCAACCACCTCTTTAACCTCTGCGCGCGCAGTACCGATGTGGCGACTCGTCCCTTTCCCTGCAAAATGCGCCTGCTGGGCGTAGCGAGTTATAACTTGCTGCTGGTGGCTTGTGGCGCAGCGTTAGGAGGAATTGAAGCCACGCCGAAGATTTGGGATATTGCCGCCGTTTACGCGATCTTACAGGCAGCGGGTGGGGCGTGGGTTTCTCTGAGCGACGAACCGATTTTCCCGCTACAAGTCGGACTCGATTACGGGCAGCATCCTTATCCAACCTTAGCAACCAGTCGCGCCGAACTCGTCCCAATTTTTAAACCGTTGGTAGAGCAAATCAGTCAACCCAAAGTGACTCGGTAGTAAGTTGAGTTTCCTGTGGGTAGGGTAGTTAGAACCACTTACTTGCCAAAATTGGGCAACTGCTGCATAACAGAATAAGTAAGTACAAAAGTCGAGTTTGAGCGAACTCTCGGCTATTTTGCTCTAATCTTACCTACATCAAATTATTATTGAGAGGAAATACTCGCGTATGGGACTGCATAAAGGAGTTAATAAATATTTTGATGATGCGAAACTCGAGGCTGGAGTGTCTGAAAGCAGGAGCGAAAATCCCTGGCAATGGCGATGGCCGAATACAGCGGACTTCAACTTTAATTACTATAAGTTGCTGGAGGATAGTAAAAATAGCGCGATCGCGCGCAATACCAATCCCAATCTTCGGATTGCCATTATAGGAGCCGGAGTAGCTGGACTGACTGCCGCACGAGAATTGTTTCGTTGCGGCTATACAAAAATTGATATTTTTGAAGCGAGCGATCGGATCGGCGGGCGTACCTATTCTATCCCTGTTGAAGGACAAAAGACCGTTCTAGAAATGGGAGCGATGCGGATGCCGTTTTTTGACACACCGGGTAGTTGTAATAGCATTATTGATTATTACACCACTCGTTTTGGCATTACCACCCAAAACTTTCCCGATCCGGGTTCTTCCGTAGCAGACACCGGAATTTTTATCAATAATGGGTACGGTCCCGATCTAGATTGTCCCTATCCTCAACCTCACCTCGATATTTGGCACAAAGAGGCAAAAGAACCGCCCAGCCCAAAATATGTGGCGGTCTATCAAAAATGGTCTAATTTTGCCAACATGGTAACAGAAGTTGCCAAGAAAAAATACAACACGCCACATTGGAAGGACTTTTGGCACGCAGTCGTCAATAACTACTGGGAGTATAACTTTCGAGAACTTGTCGTTCTTAAGGCAATTAAAACCTACCACCCCTGTCGAAAAGGATTTTTCGGCGGTTTAGGGATGAATGAAGAAGAAGCCGAGCTATTTTATACAATTGGAGCAGGCGATGGATCTTGGGGCGCTTTTTACGATATTTCTTGTTTGTACCCAATTAGAACTTTGTTATTTGGATTTGGAAGCAATCATCAATTGATTCAAGGAAAGTTCAATCCTGAAGGAGAATTTAGTCCAGGATCGGAGTACCAAAACTTACTTCAGGATAATCTCGGAAATCCCCTGGCTTCACCTCAGTATCTCGGCGTGCAGTCCTTTGCCGAATGTTTATTTTTTGAACCCGTTGTTAGTAACTTAGTCGATCGAATTTCTCTATATCAAGCCACTCAAACAGAAAAATACGACATCAATATTTATACTCGCAATCCCGTCCGTAATATTGAATATCTTCAGAGCAGCGATCGCTTAAAAATCATCTCGAAAAGCTTAGAGTGCGAATACGAAGCAGCAATTCTTACACCTCCTACCTGGGCATCGCAACTGAGTTTCAACTTTTCTGAGTTCGATTTTAAAACTCAGCTTCCGTTTCAAGTATTGAACAGCTTTAAAAACTCCCACTGGATAACCAGTTGTAAAGTATTTTTTCCTTTAAAACAACGTTATTGGGAGGTATCTAATATTCCGCAAATTATTAGTACAGATACATATTTGCAAGGCGTTTATGGATACAGTCTCGATACTTCGGAGCGAGATGCTGGGGTTTTACTGGTTAGTTATACCTGGGAAGACGATGCTAATAAATTTATCGCCGAAAGCGATGATGGTGCTTTTGCTAGACAATGTTTGCAAGAACTGGATGAGATTTTAGAGCGATGCAAAAACATCAACCGACCGATTTCTCCTTTCGTCGATACCGATAAACCTGCCGTCATTCATTGGTCGAGAAAACCCAATTATCGGGGCTGTGCAAAACTTTATCGAGAAATGACTTGGAATGAAGATTATGCTTTACTCAGATATAACCAGAATTTTAGCGATCGCTCTCATCTGTATTTTGCTGGGGAAGCATTTTCTGTCGAAGGAGGCTGGACAGAACCTGCTTTTCGTTCCGCATTAGACTCCGCAATCCACCTCATTAAAAATACAGGCGGTGAGTTTAACGGAGACTTTAACTACAGTCAATATCCCCAGTACGATAACTGGAAGCCCATATCAAAATCTTAACCATTTAAAGAGCGAAATCTAGCTTTTATCCCTTGAGTTATAAAGCTAGTAGAGTTAGTTTAGAAACTCTTAGAGTTTTTAAACTCTAACCATCGCCAAGGTAATTAGGACAAATTGAAGTGAGTTCTCAGATTCTAGCCTCCAGTTTAACATTTAAACCCATGAACTTTTTAGACGGCTACTCCATCAGCGAGCTTATTTACAAAAGCGATAATTCTACGATTTATCGCGGCTTTCGGGAACGAGATCGAACTCCCGTTATTCTTAAGCTTCCCAGCGAAACCTCTCCTACTCCTGAAACAATTGCTCGTTACAAAAAAGAATATGAGATTGCTCGCGCTCTCAAATCTCGAGGAATAGTTACAGCCCTCGATTGTCAAGAAAGTTTTCATAGCGTTGTTTTAGTATTTGAGGATATTGGGGCTGTTCCTTTAAAACAAAGAGTATCTGCGGGATTAGGACTCGCTGAATTTCTCGATATTGCTATTCAACTCTCAGAGATTGTAGCGCAAATTCACGAGGGAGGAGCAATCCATAAAGACATAAACCCTAATAATATTTTATTTGACCCCAAGACTCAAAATATAAAACTCATTGATTTTGGTATTTCCACAACTTTTACCCACGAAAATTTTAGTCCTCAATCGGTAAATGTGTTAGAAGGGACACTCGCCTATCTTTCCCCCGAACAAAGCGGAAGAATGAATCGCCATCTAGATTATCGTACCGATTTTTATTCTTTAGGCATTACCTTTTACGAACTGCTTCTGGGCCAAATTCCTTTTACGACCCAAGACCCTTTAGAATTAGTCCACTGCCATATTGCTAAACAACCTACGCCACCCCACCATCTCAATGAAAAAGTCCCTGAAATCATCTCCAAAATTGTCTTAAAATTGATAGCAAAGACGGCAGAAGAACGGTATCAAAGTGCTTGGGGTCTAAAGTGCGATCTCGAATACTGTCTCGAACAATTGCAAATGACAGGGGTAATTGTTCCTTTTCAACTCGGCATGAAAGATATTCCCAGCCGATTTCAAGTTTCCCAGAAACTTTACGGTCGAGAAGCAGAAATAGAAAAGCTTTTAAAGGCGTTTGAGCGAGTTGCGATGGGAGAAACTTCGGGGGCATATACCATTCTAGTTTCGGGTTATTCTGGGATTGGAAAGTCAACTTTAGTCAGAGAACTATATAAAGAACTGCCTCGTACTCACGGTTACTTTATTTCCGGAAAGTTCGAGCAGTTTCAACGCGATATTCCTTACTATGCGCTAATTTCTGCTTTTTCAAATCTCGTCGAGCAACTGTTAACAGAAACAACAGAAAATTTACAGAAATGGCGCGATAAAATTCTTGCTTCTCTCGGTGAGAATAGCCAAATTATTATAGACTTAATTCCTAAAGTTGAGTTAATTATTGGGTCTCAACCTGCCGTTCCTGAAATGAGAGGGATAGAAGCTCAGAACCGCTTCACTTTAGTCTTTCAAAACTTTATACGAGTCTTTTGCGATCGCGAGCATCCTTTAATTCTCTTCCTAGATGATTTACAATGGGCCGATTTAGCGACACTGAAGCTCCTGGAACTGTTGACGAGCGATCGCAATACGCAATATCTCTTACTAATCAGTTCGTATCGAGACAATGAAGTGGATGCAATTCATCCATTACGACAAACCCTAGAAATTATTGCTAGTCATCATCAAGAAGCGATTGCAGAAATTAGGCTAGTTCCCCTAGAGTTAGAGCAAATTGAGATGCTTATTGCCGACACTTTGCACCACAGTTCCGAATCTGTTCGTCCTTTAGCACAACTTGTGTTGAATAAGACCGGGGGAAACCCTTTTTTTATTAATGAGTTTTTAAAAGTTTTATATCGAGAAGGACTTTTATATCTTAACTTTTCTAGGCTGACAGATAATACTAATCGCGATCTAATTTGGGAATGGGATCTCGCTGCGATTGAACAACTCAAAGCAACTGATAATATTGTCGATCTAATCGCGGGTCGGTTAAGAAATTTGCCTGACTTTGTAAGGGACGTTCTGCAATGCGCAGCTTGTTTAGGAATTCAATTCGATCGCAATTTGCTTTCACAGATTTGTAATGCTTCAGAAGAAGAAGTTTTAAACGCACTCGAAGAAGCTGTACGAGCCGAATTACTCCTGACTTTATTCAGCTATAGCAAAACGCACATTCTAACCCAATATAAATTTGCTCACGATCGTATCCAACAAGCCGCTTATAATTCTTTAAATCCTTCAGACCGCATCGCATTACAGTTAAACATTGCTCGCTTGCTTCTCCAGCATACACCTTCCGAACATCTGAGCGATCGCATTTTTGAGATTATCGACCGTTTTAATCTCGCAATCTCCCTCGTCACGGATGCAACAGAACGGCAAGAAGTGGCGCGACTGAATTTATTAGCGGGGAGAAAAGCAAAAGCTGCTGCTGCTTATTCGGCTGCTGTAAAATATTTAGAAAAAAGCTTGTCGTTATGTCCTCAAAATAGCTGGGAAAGTTACTATGACTTTACTTTAACAGTTTGTGAAGAAGCCATTGAAGCTCACTACTTAAATACAAATTTCGAGCGAGCAGAATCTTTAGCAGATATCGTCCTGAAAAATGCTAAGCAAAATCTCGATCGCATTAAAACTCAAGAATTAATTATCCAAAGTTATACTGCACAGAATAAACCCTCTCAAGCACTCGAACTCGGTATCAGTACGCTCGAAATTATCGGACTCCCTTTAGAAACTGACTTGGAATGGGAGCTTTCTTTACCCGCACTCGAATCTCTCGAGCGAGTTGCACAGATGAGTAACCCTTTGGATTTGTCGGCGATGCGAGTTTTAATGGTGATTTGTCCTTCTGCTTACTTTATTGACCCACAAAAATTGCTTGCTATTGTATTAACAATGGTCAATTTGACCTTAAGAAAGGGGCATTCTGCACTTTCAGCGTATGCCTATGTTTGGTATGCTGCGCTAAGTTCTGCGCTCGGTAAATTTGAGCTAGGATATCAAGCTGGACAACTCGCCTTAAATTTAGTCGATCGCTACAATGCTAAAGACCTTAAAGCCAAGGTATATAACTTGTTTTGTGCTTTAGTGCGTCACTGGAAAGAACCTGCTAGAAATAGTATTCCCATGCTTCAAGAAGGGATTCGATTTGGATTTGAAACCGGAGACCGCGAGTATGCGTGTTATTGCATTAAAGACTATTGCGTTCACCTATTTATGAGCGGGGAGCCTCTGCAATGGGTCGTCACGAGAATGCAAGAAAATGAACCTAAATTGTTAGAATCTAAGCAATACTATTCAATTTATCAAACTCAAATTTGGCAACAAGTTTGTTGCAATCTTCTCAATCCAAAATCATATTCTCCTAGCTTACAAGGAGACACCTTCGATGAAGTAGAAATTTTATCAATTTTACAGGAATCGAACAATAGGACTCTCCTCTGTGTTTTTTATTTAGCTAAACTCAACCTTGCCTATCTATTTAAAGATTATAGTGCCGCGCTCTACCATGCTCGTGCTGTCGATGAATATCTCGATGCAGTGATGGGATTTCTCTACGTTGCCATCCATAACTTTTATGATTCACTTGCATTGTTAGCTTTAGCCTCTGAAAATCCTTCGGTAGATTTAGAACGAGTAGAATCCAACCAAAAACAACTTAAAGAATGGGCAAACTTAGCACCAGCGAACTTTAAACATAAGTACGAATTAGTGGAAGCAGAACGAGCAAGGGTTGCCGGTAATTACTGGCAAGCTGCCGAACTTTACAATTGTGCGGTTAGAGGAGCAAATGAGAATTGCTATCTTCAAGAAGAAGCACTGGCGTGCGAATTAGCGGCTGAGTTTTATTGGGAACGTAATTTAAATCCGCTCGCGCAAACTTACTTCCAGTCTGCGATTGAAAGTTATAGGAATTGGCAGGCTTTTGCAAAAGTAAAACAGTTAGAAAAACGCTATATTAGCATTTTTGGAGAGTTAATTCATACAACTCATAATACACAAAAAACAAATGAAATTTCTCTAAAAACTATAAAAACAACTTCTGATTCGCAACATCTTTTAGACCTGGCGAGTATTATTAAAGCCTCTCAAACAATTGGTGGCGAAATTATTCTAGCGGACTTATTAAAGAAGCTATTAAAAATTCTTATTGAAAATGCGGGCGCGCAGACGGGCTATTTACTATTAGCACAAAACGGAAATTTTTTTATTGAAGCCGCCGGTTCGATCGATTCTGAGAATGTCTCAGTTTTGCAATCGCTCCCGCTCGAAAATCGCTTGCCGCTCTCGGTTATTAATTATGTTGCCCGACTCCACGAAAGTGTGGCTTTAGATAATGCCACATTAGAGGGAAATTTTACGAACGATCGTTATATTCAACAGAATCAAGCGAAATCGATTCTTTGCGTTCCCGCGATCGAACAAGGACAATTAACGAGTATTGTTTATCTCGAGAACAGTTTAACGCCGGGAGCGTTCTCGCGCGATCGCGTCGAAGTCATTAAAATTCTAGCCACTCAAGCAGCCATTTCCATTGAAAATGCCTGCCTCTACCAAACTCTCGAAGATAAAGTCGCAAAACGTACCGCCGAACTTGCTGAAGCAAACGCCGAAATTACTCTTCTCAATGAGCGTCTCAAACAAGAAAACGTGCGTTTGAGTGCTGAAGTTGAAGTCGTTAAGCGATTGCAGGCAATGGTTTTGCCAAAAACTGCCGAATTGCAAGCGATTGAATCTCTAGATATTGCTGTTTATATGGAACCTGCTGATGAAGTGGGCGGCGACTATTACGATGTTTGGAAATACGATGGTGGTGTAAAAATTGCCATTGGTGATGTCACCGGACACGGCTTAGAAAGTGGCGTTTTAACAATTATGGCTCAAACCGCTGCCCGCAGCATTCATAACGAAGGTCAAACTAATCCCTGCCAATTTTTAAATAGCCTTAATCGCACGCTGTATGACAATATCCAGCGCATGAATTCGGATAAAAGCATGAGCTTTATTCTGCTCGACTATCGCGACGGTACGCTTGAATTTAGCGGACAACACGAAGAGATTATTGTGGTGCGAGCCGAGGGAAAAATTGAACGCATTGACACGATCGATTTAGGGTTTCCACTGGCGTTGGAACCTGACATTATAAATTTTGTGGCGCAAAGGCAAATAACACTAGAGTCTGGAGATGTAGTGTTTTTATATACTGATGGAATTACTGAAGCCTTTAACTTGAAGCGAAAAGAGTACGGCATTGACAGGCTGTGTGAAGTTTTATTAGCTCACTACCGCGAAAATGTTGAAAAGATTTGTCAAGCTGTTGTTGAGGACGTGCAGCGATATATCGGCGATCAAAAAGTATTTGACGATCTTGCAATAGTGGTGGTGAAACAAAAATAGAGAATCTTGTTTCTTTAATATTATAGAACTAGGGTGGTTTATCCGTTGTTAATTGTCAATTGTCTTTTGTCAATTATCAATTATTCATTAACGGGTCGCTTTTATGAAATTTTTACAAGGATATCAACTTACGCAACAGATTCACGAAGGTTTGTCCACGGCAGTATATCGGGGCATTCGCGAACGAGACGGAAAACTCGTGACGCTGAAAATGAGCCGCCATGAGTACCCAAATGTGGCGGTTAATGCTCGACTCAAGCACGAGTACGAAATTTTAAAGGGTTTGTCATTGAAGGGCAGCATCCGAGCTTATGCTTTAGAAAACGACAATCATCGTCTCGCGATCGTTTTTGAAAATAGTACGGGTATTTCGCTGAGACGGTATTGTAGGCTCAAGACTATCGATCTGCGACTCTTTTTAAAAATCGCGATCGCGATTGTTAGCGCTCTCCAAGAACTTCATCATCACAAAATCATCCACAGAGATATAAAACCAGACAATATTATTATCGAGCCTCAAACCGCGCAAATCAAGCTCGTCGATTTTGGTCTAGCGGCACGCTTTAGTGCTGAAACTAACTCATTTGAAAATCCCCAAGCAATTGTCGGAAGTTGGCCTTATATTTCTCCGGAACAAACGGGAAGAATTAATCGAACTGTCGATCGCCGAACTGACTATTATTCTCTGGGCGTAACTTTATATGAAATTTTACTGAAGGAGCGACCGTTTCTCACAAATGACCCTTTAGAAATGGTTCACTGTCACCTTGCCCGACAGCCCATTCTCCCTCACGAAAAAAAACCTTCAATCCCGCTTTCGGTTTCTGAAATTGTGATGAAACTTCTGTCAAAAACTGTCGAAAGCCGGTATCAAACCGCCTTTGGAATTTTGGCGGATTTAAAAAAGTGTTACGAGCGACTGAGTGCAAGCGGTCAAATTGCTCCCTTCCCCATTGGCATTGTAGACGATGCCAGCCGCTTTGTCATCCCTCAAAAACTTTACGGACGGGAGCTAGAATTTCAACGCTTGAATGCGAGGCTCGAGCGGTTCTTTTTGCCTCCACCAGCAACCGCCTTAACGTCACCGCCAGCCTCTCGAGTCCTTGAAAAGCAGTTGCCTCAATTCATTCTCATTAAAGGCGAACCGGGCGCGGGAAAATCTTATTTAGTTAACCAATTTTTTGAGCGCTCTAAACAGCATCAATGTTTTTTTATTGAAGGTAAATTCGAGCAATTGCAACCGAACACGCCTTATGCTTGTTTGATTCAAGCGTTCCGGGTGTCTATCGATAAACTCCTCGCCCAAAACCAAGCAACTTTGGAAAAGTGGAAAGGAGAGTTCGAGCAAGCGTTAGGCGTTCACGGACAATTGATTGTCGATGTCATTCCTGAATTAGAAATGATTATCGGCAAGCAGCGTTCCGTTCCCAGTTTGAAGCCCAACGATAGCCTCAATCGTTTCAACTCCGTTTTTAAAAAATTTGTTCGCGTTTTCGCGCGTCCGGAACATCCCCTCATTCTTTTTCTGGACGATCTTCAATGGGCAGATACTGCTTCGCTGAGTGTAATCCGCGTTCTGTTAAGCGGACTCGATAACCCACATTTTCTCTTACTCGGTACCGTTCGCGATAATGAGGTTCAGGGCGAACATCCGTTGCAAGAAACCCTAGATGGTATTTCAGAAATAGGCGTAAAGATTGAGGAAATCGAACTCTCGCCGTTAAGTTTTGAGTCAACGTTGGAACTGATAGTTGAAACCTTACAGTGCGATCGCGATCGCGCCCGTCCGCTCGCCCAGCTTTGCCAGCAAAAAACCAACGGTAATCCCTTTTTTCTCAATCAAATTCTCAAGTCTTTTTATCAGCAAGGAATTTTTGAGTATAACAGCGATCGCGGAAGTTGGAACTGGAATATCCGACAGATTGAGCAAGTTAATATTTCTGAAAATGTAGTTGAGTTTGTCAGCCAAAAACTTGAGAAGTTTTCAGAGTGTCATAAACAACTTCTGGGGTTAGCAAGCTGTATCGGCAGTCAATTTGACGGAGAAATGCTAGCTGAACTTCAGAACAATTCTCATCTAGATATCGAATACGTTCTTTATAAAAGTTTGCAGGAAGGACTGATTATCGACCTCAAAAAGTTAGGGCGAGTTGGGCTTGGTGGCGAGGAGAGTTCAACAAGTCTATTCTCGGTTTCACAGCGCGTTTATCAATTCTCTCACGACCGAATTCAACAAGTTTGCTCTGCCTTTCTTTCTGAGGAACAACGCTGTGTTAATCATGCAAAGATCGGGCGCTGGTTGCTTGCTAAAAGTAGCGATCGCGAGCTTGAGGAAAAGCTCTTTAAGATTACGCGACACTGGAACGCTGGAGAAGGCGCTCTGACTTCGTTAGAAGACTACAAACAACTGATGCTGCTTAATTACCGCTGCGGGGTAAAAGCGAAAAAATCGACAGCGTTTGCTTCGGCGCGGGATTACTTTGCTCTAGCTTTAACGCACTCGCCTGTTAACAGTTGGAGTGAGGAGCGAGAGCTAACTTTTGTGTTGCATCGCGACTTGGCGGAATGCGAATATTTATGCAATAACTTAGAGCGCGCGGACGAACTTTTACAAGTTGCTTTAAAGCACGCCCAAACTATCTTAGAAGAAGTCGAGCTACAAGAAATTCTCTGCGCTCTTTACAGTCTCCGAGGTCAATATCGAAATATTCTCAAAACAGGGGCGAGCTATCTCGATCGCTTCGGAATTCACATTCCTCTCGATAACCCCGAACTCCTGCAAAAGATGCTTGCGGAATATTTTCAATGGTATCGAGAAGTTTTTGAAAAAATTGAGGTTGTTTCTCTTGCCGATCTACCTGAAATGGTCGATTCGCGCATGAAAGCTTGTGTGGGGTTGCTTAATAATATGACTCCGGCTGCTTATTTTTGCGATCGCCATTTACTAGCTTTAATCGGGCTGAAATTGTTGCAAATCACCTACGAGTACGGCAACGCCAGAAACGTCGCCGATGCTTACGCGGCTTGGGGCGTAGTTCTGAGCGCGCAACTGCAAGAATATAAGGCGGGTTACGAGTTTGGAAAATTAGCCGTCGCGCTCAATAAACGTCAGGAACTTGTCTCTCACTCTTTCAATCTTTTCGGCGCGCTCATTGCTCCTTGGCGACAATCTTTAAAGCAAAATATTCCAATTCTGCGGGCGGCTTTTAAGGCGGGAGCCGAACTGCGAGATTTACAAACTAGCTTTGGTGCTAGCCATCTCATCTCGCAGCGAATTGTTGCTAATGAAGATTTAGAGAGCATCTTAGAAGAAATTAACGAGCATATCGAGTTTTTTCGGAAAACTCACGATCTTGTTTTTCTGGCAACTATTCAAATCAAACAGCATTTTCTGCTCAACTTAAAAGGTCAAACGTTTTCTAAATTCTCGTTGAGTAGCGAAGGATATGACGAGCAACAGGGCTTAGAAATTTGGCAGAAGGCGAACTTTACGCCAGGGATAGCCCAATATTGGATGTACAAAGCGAAAGTTGCGTTTCTTTATGGCGATTACTCGCAAGCCGTAACGATGGGAAAAATGGCGGTGGAACAGGCAATTTTTGTACGAGGGTCAATCCTGCAAGCCGAACCTTATTTCGATTGTGCGTTGAGTATTACCGCCATTTTTAAGGAGTTGCCTTCTGAAGAAAAACCGGAGTATTGGCAATTGCTAGAAACCTGCCATCGTACCTACGAATTATGGGCAGAGAATTGTCCGGATAATTTTCTAAATCGGTTGCTATTAATTGAAGCGGAAATCTGGCGAATTCAAGGGCGCTTAGAGGAGGCAATGGAGCTATACGATCGCGCGATCGCGTCGGCTAAAGATAACGGTTTTTTGCTCAACGAAGCGATCGCTAACGAACTCGCCGCCAAGTTCTGGTTAAATCGTCAGAAGCCTGATTTTGCTCGCTTGTATGCTTGCAAAGCTTACTACATTTATCAGCAGTGGGGGGCGCTCCGCAAAGTGGAAGATTTAGAAGCGCGTTACCCAGAATGGTTTTTGTCCCCGACTGTGCCGCAAAAGGGAGAAATTACGCTGCAAACGCCCTCAAATCACGACAAAACGCCACAGATTTTCGATACAGCGGTGGTCACGCAAGCAGCGCTTGCCATTTCCAGCGAAATCGAAATCGAGAAATTGCTAGAAAAGTTAATGCAATTAGCGATTGAAAATGCTGGGGCGCAGCGCGGTTTTTTAATCGTCGCGGAGGGTCAAGACTGGCGGGTTCAAGCTTCGGGAATTGTCGATCGCGCCCTTAAAATTGAGGTGCTGCAAAACTTAGAAATCGCGAGCGGGGAAATGTTACCGCTCTCGATTTTGCAATACGTGCAACGGACGCGAGAAGATGTGGTTCTCGCCGATGCTCGCCAAGATCCGCGCTATCGCGACGATCCCTATATCCAGCAGGCGCAACCCAAGTCTGTCCTCGTCGCCCCTATCCTCGATCGCGGCAAAGTTAGCGCGATCGTGTATCTTGAAAATAATCATACGACCCATGTTTTCGTGCGCGATCGCGTCGAAGTTATCAAAGTTCTCGCCGCTCAAGCTGCAATTTCCATCGACAAAGCGCGCCTCTACCAAAACCTCGAACAAAAAGTCGCCGAACGCACCGCAGAACTTGCTGCTGCTAACGAAGAAATCACCCTCCTCAACGAACGCCTTGAAAACGAAAATATGCGGATGAGTACCGAACTCGATGTCGCTAAAGCCCTGCAATTTATGGTATTACCAACCGCCGAAGAATTGCAGGCAATTCCTAACTTAGATATTGCTGGTTTTATGGAACCGGCTGATGATGTCGGCGGCGATTACTACGATGTTTGGCAATACGATGGCGGGGTGAAAATTGCGCTGGGAGATGTCACCGGACACGGTTTAGAAAGCGGTGCTATCATGATGATGGTGCAAACCGCCGCCCGCAGTATCCACAACGATGGACAGAGCGATCCGGTGCAATTTATCAACATCCTCAACCGCACCCTCTTTGACAATATCCAGCGCATGAGAGCGGATAAAAGTATGACGCTTATCCTGCTGGATTATCGCGACGGAATGCTACAATTTAGCGGACAGCATGAAGAAGTAATTATCGTGCGCGCCGACGGAACCTTAGAACGATTCGACACGATCGATTTAGGGTTTCCTTTAGCTTTGGAACGGGAAATTAGCAATTTTGTCGGGTCAAATCAAACCCCCTTAAATTCGGGAGATGTCGTGCTGCTTTATAGCGATGGAATAACAGAAGCCTTCGACCTCGAAAATAAAGAATACGGAATTGAGCGCTTGTGCGAAGTGCTGCTCGCCCACCACCGCTGTACCTCCGAAGAGATTTGTCAAGCAATTGTTGAGGATGTGCGGCGATATATCGGCAAACAAAAAGTGTTTGATGATATTACAATGGTGGCAATTAAGGTTAAGGAATGATGCTTTTTAGGGTTAAATCGGAGTTCTTAAACTTTTCGTAACTCCCTCAATCTTTTTGCTTTTCGATCGCGCGACGAATCAAAATAATCGCTCCTCGTACAGAATTGTACTTCGCGGGGATGAGACGCGATCGCAACGTTTCTGAGAGCAAAGGTTCGAGAAACGGCGAAACGCCCCCTAATAAGCTGCACGGTAAAATTTGGCTTCCTTTATTCGCTAAAGCTGCCCCAATTTTATCGATTTCTGCCGCTGCTTGGGTCATTAACGCGATCGCGCGGGAATCTCCTTCTTTGGCTTGTTGGATGACGAACGGCGCGATTTGGGCGAAGTGGGATGATTGCGCTCGATTCGCCCATAGCAACATTCGACTAAAATCGCGATCGAAATGGGCAAAAACCGCCTCCACCAGCGGCGATGCGGGAATCCTCCCATCTTGCCATTGCAGGGTTAATCGTATCGCTTCCAATCCCAGCCAAGCGCCGCTTCCCTCGTCGCCTTGGGGAAAACCCCACCCGCCGATGCGCCAAACTTGTTCTCCTTCGATGCGATAAGCGATAACGCCAGTTCCAATCGAAATTACCTCGCCATCTTCGCCGTCATGCGCGCCGAGACAAGAAGTGTAACCGTCGGATTCTACAACGAGTTGAGTAAAGGGATGGGGCCAATCCAAAAATCGCTGGCGCGCGTCGGGAACCTGCGTTCCAGCCAGTCCGCAACCGACATAATAATCATACGAGTCGGGATCGAGGGGTAAATTCGCCTGTCGTAAGGCTTGCCCCAACGCTCCTAAGATCGATTCCCACGTCATTTCCACCGACAAGCGGACGTTAGCAGTGCCGCTTTTGCCCTCGCCTAAGAGGTTGCCTCGGCTATCTTCCAGCCGTACTAAGGTTTTGGTTCCGCCGCCATCTACGCCGATAAAGAGGTTGGGTTTTTCCGTCACGGTTGCTCTAAAATTTGCTGTCGGATGAAATGTTGCGATCGCGCCGTTGCCGTTTTCGCCAGCGCGAGTGGTTGCAGGGTAAAGCCGTGCGTCAGTTCTGGGTACAGCGCGACTTCTGCCGAACTTCCCGCCGCCGCCCAGCGCGATGCCATAAACAGCGTATCATCCAAAAGAATATCGCTGCGGCTGGCCGTCAAAAATGCGGGCGGCATTCCCCGTAAATCGGCATAAAGCGGCGAATATTGCGGTTCTCGCCGCGATGCGATCGCAACTTCGGGTAAAAAGCAGTTGATGTACCATTGCATCGCTTCGGGCGTAAGATCGAACTCTCGCGCCGGATTGCCCCGCCGACAGCTTGGCGTTCCTCCGAGGTCGTAAATGCCGTAAATTAAGTTAGCAGCCTTAAAAGGGAGCAGATTGTAGCGATCGCGCAGTTGCAATAGCGTCATTACTGCTAAATAAGCACCAGCAGATTCACCGCCAATTGTCAAGCAATTCGTCCCAAATTCCGCGATCGCATTATCCGCCAGCCACAACGCCGCATTAACGCAATCTTCCACCGCCGCCGGATAAGGATATTCCGGCGCGAGGCGATAATCGACGCTTACTGTAGCCACCTTCGCCGCTTGTGCCATCTCCCAATTCAAACGCTCTCCGAGGGTGGCATCGCCCAGAACCCAACCGCCGCCGTGAATATCGAGATACACTCCTCGCACTTCCGACGGTATTAAAACGCGCAAATTGAGCTCGCCGTCGGGAGTCGAAATTCGCCGCGTTTCGCCGACTGGGAGCGGTTTGGAAACAACTGGTGCTTTCCGCAACGCTTCTCGCATCGCGCCAGCACGCTCTTGGCGATCGGTGGGTAAAGCAGGGATTTTTTGTGCCGCTCGTTCTAACAACTGATTGTAAGTGCGGACTTCCTGAATTTCGACCGCCGTCGGTTGTACGACAGAGATTTGTAAAGGAAAACAAGAAGTCATCTCAAATGCTCCTCTCTGCTTTACAATCAACGGCAGGCGGGCAGCGAAATTGAAAATTTTTGCACGACTGCAATTTTTCTTTCTCCAAAAGTTTATGATGGGCGCAAGCCTAGCATACGCTAGAATGAAGGGGAAATTAGCCCCGTGCGGACTGTTCGGTTTAAGGCTTAAAGCAAGCGCGATCGCGGTGTCTTCTCGTTAAATCTTGGAGGATTGGCAATGCAGAAAACCTTATATATTCCATTGCTGGCAATGTTAACTTTTACATTGTCCGGTTGCGAGAATTTGCCATTTTTTGGCGGTGGAGAGGATGAAACCGCCAGCGAACCAGCCGCAGTCCAATCCGTTCCCGTCAAGCCGAAAGCTCAGACCGCTACCCAGAAAGCCGCAGCCCAAGCACCGCAAAAGACCGTCGTTGTCTCCCAGCCGAACGTTGCTGCCGGTTTGATTGCTTCGACCGATCCCAACAAGCGCGAAGACGATATTAAACCCCGCAATTCAGACCCTTTTTCCGCTTTTCCGGCGCGCGCGACCATCAAACAGGCTCCAGGCGGCGTAGAAGCTAAAAAAGCTAAGCCAACGCCCAAACGATCCGTTCCTTCCCTCCCGCCCCTCCCGCCCATCGAAAGACCCGCTCGTTTTCCGGGACTGCCGCGCTTCCTGCGCCCGCCCGTTCCCGTCCCCGCTCCTGGAGGAGGAGGTTCGCAACAGGCAAAAGCAACCGAACAGAAGGTTCAAGGGCGCTCGGTTCCAGAACTGCCTAACTTACCGCCGATTGAGAAACCGCCTTCTGCCGGTTCGAGTGGAAGAGCGGGCGGTTCGAGCGGCGCTCCCGGTTCGCCCAACTTTAACCCTCCTCAACTGCCTAAAGCGCCCGACCCGACGAATGCTAAAGCCGTGAAGGTAACGGGAGTCATTGAAATTCGCGGCGTTCCCCACGCGATCGTTCAAGCTGCCGGACAAGAATCGCGCTACGTTAAAGCCGGGGATTATTTGGCGAACGGACAGGTTTTAGTGAAGCGGATTATTACCAACAAAGGCGGCAGTCCGGTTGTCATTTTAGAAGAAAAAGGCGTTGAAGTCGCTCGGCGCGTTGGCGAAGGTGGCGAGACAGCCGCAGCCCCCACTTCTTCCTCTGGCGGTTCGCCGGAAGCGGCCCCGCAATCGACTCCCTCCCCGAATGGAGCTTCTGAGGGATAGGCGCGCTGAGATGCAACAAGAACGAATTTGCTGTCCGGGTTTGCCTTTAGCGGTGTATCGAGAAGTCGCCGCTCATCTGCGTCAAGTAAGTGGGGTTGAAGTTGAGTCGATCGCGCGCGTGCCAACCGAGTTCGACTACCATCAAAGTCAGGTGGATTCTTTGGTGCTGCGCTATCCCGACGCAGAAGGGCAGCGCGATCGCATTGATGCAATTTTAGGGTACTACGCGCAACGTCATAGTCCCTGGCAGCGGCGGATAATGGATAATGGATAATTGATAATTGATAATTGATAATGGATCGGGATATTAAACTCAAACAATCTCATCGAGATATCCCAAAAATCTTTCCCCCCGTCACCCCCTCCCCCCGTCACCCCTCATTATTCACCACTCACCATTCATAATTCACCATTCCCCCCTCACCCCTCATTATTCATTACTCACCACTCACCATTCATAATTCATCACTCATCATTCATAATTCACCATTCCCCCCCTCTCCCCTCTCGCACGCGCTCCCGACTGCGATAAACTAAACGAGTCTTGCCGATCGCGATGCTTTTCTACCATGTCATCTTCTGAAATTCCCGCCAAACTTTCTACCCTCGTCGCACGCTTCAAACGCCATAGCGATCCCAAACTTCGCTATCAACAACTCCTCAGTTACGCAAAAAAACTGCAACCCCTGCCTGAAGAGGATAAAGTTCCAGAAAATAAGGTTAAGGGTTGCGTCTCCCAAGTCTATATTTCGGCGCGTATCGAAGATGGAAAAGTTGTGTATTCTGGCGATTCAGATGCACAACTCGTTAAAGGATTAGTCGCCTTTTTAATTGAAGGACTCAACGGTTTAACGCCCGAGGAAATCCTGAAAGTTAGTCCCGATTTTATTGCTGAAACAGGGCTAAATGCAAGTTTAACGCCTTCGCGCGCTAACGGTTTTTATAACACTTTTCAAATGATGAAACAGAAGGCGCTTAATTTTCAAGTGGCAACGACTACAGAACAGAATTAAAGCTAGGGGAAGCCTTCGAGCCTTTTACAGCTTGAATTAGTTGCGATTAACTGCCAAATCGAGACGTTTTTGGGAGGCGGTTAATGCTTCTCGCGGCGGCGTTCCGAGTAAGGTTGCCTCGATCGCGCGTCCCAAGTTATCCGATAATCTGACATAAGCGGGAACTAAAGGGCGCGATCGCGCATTTTTCGTCTGTTCGATGAATACTTGCAAAGCTGGATTTTTAGCTAAATACGCCTGATAAGTCTTACTTTGTTGGGCTTTTAGATTAACAGGTAAATATCCCGTTTCTAATGCCCATTGCGTTTGAAATTCTTCGCCTAGAATGTATTCAAGAAATTCTAACGCTGCCTTTTCGCGATCTCTTCGCGATCGAGGAACGACATCGCGCGTCGTTTTCATCACAAACAAATTTTCTCCCCCCAAAACAGTTGCCGCTTCTCGGTTTTGCGGAATGGGCATTACCCCGTAATCATTCTTAATCGGCGTTTCCTTTAAAAAGCCTAAAGTCCAAGGCCCGGTTAATTGCATTGCCACCCGCCCCGCAATAAAATCGTCTTGTTCGTAACCGCGTTCTGGTGCAGAAAGAATAGTCGAACCATCTTGCCTTAAATCTGCCCAAAATTGCAACGCCGCGATCGCTTCTTCACTCAACAAATTAACGCTGCCATCGCGCACTAACTCTCCCCCCGAACTGTAAAAAAAGGGCAACCAAGTAAAAACCGTCCATTCACCTTTTCCAAGCGATAAAACCAAACCATAACGCTTGCCATTACCGCCACTTTCTCGCGTCAACCGTTGCGCTGTCTGTCGCAATTCCGCCCAAGTTTTTGGCAACTCAGTAATTCCCGCTGCTTTCAACAAACTGGGACGATAAAATAAACCTACATTATTCGTCGCCATCGGCACCGACCAAATTTTTCCATCTAACTGCATGGTCGGTAAAAGTGCGGGATTTAATTCTGCTTTTAAGGGCGAACTATTCCACCAGTCATCGAGAGAGCGGATCGCACCTAATTCTTTTAACTGCCCTGTCAGCGTCGGCGCAAACCATAATAAATCCGGCGCAGCATTCCCAATAACTGCTGTTAGAATTTTTGGTAGTTGTTGGTCGGCTTGACCGACATATAAGGCTTCAACTTGAATCTTTTCATGAGTTTGATTGAAGCGCTCGACTAAGCGATTGAAAACATCGCGGTTAGGCGGCGGGTTAATTCCGTGCCATAAGGTTAAATGAACGACATCGGTATTGGTGCGGGATTGAAGCTGACAACTTGTAAGGAGAAAGAGGTTAAAACAGAGGAAGATAATTGCGAGCAAGCGAGCGTAGGTTCTTGTGGTCATTCAATATAGAGAAACACGGTAGGGCGGTACGCTTTAAATGATTATTATCGGTTTACTGAATTATGCCTTGAAGGTGTTGTCGAAATGCTTTAACTGCTAAAAGTGGGTTAGAGTGTCGGACATATTCAGAAAGCAAAGTTAAATCGAGATCGGGAAGTAGTTCGCTGTGGGGTATCTCTTTGTAAGATTCCCCTTCCAGACGATATAAGGAGAATCGCTCTTTTTGCCAAAACCAAACTTCTAAAATACCAAGTCTTTGATACACGGCTAATTTATCGATACCACCACTGGTAAAAACAACTTCTATTGCTAAGTCAGGCAGCGTTTTTTCCTCACCAATGCAATAACTTTCATCGGGTTCTGTTCCTCCAAGCCGTTCTTGTTGGCGCAAAGTGGTGGAACCGAGGGGATAATATTGAGTATCTGTTTCTTCAAAATACACTTCCAATAGCGTTGCGATGCGCTTTTTTACGCCTTCGTGACGACGACTGGGCGACACAATTTCTAAGACTCCATTCAGATAAGTGACGCGATAATAAGCAGTATCTTGCAATTTGAGCAGAAGCATTTCGTACTGCTGCCAACTTACCGGGCGAGCATTCGCACGTTCCTCGATTTCCAGCTTACTGGAAATTTCTGGCTCTAAGGATTGGATGAGTTCGGCTAAGTTCCCAGACATCGCGAGGGATAAAATAACTTTATGTAATCTTCCTATTATAGTAGCGATTTGCCGTCTCGTTTAAGCCATTTAAAAGCGATCGGGATTTGCTGCCGGATTTTTGCTTCCAAAAACACAATAACTCTCAGGATTGCGAAGTCGATAACTTTCAATGAACTTAGCGCAAGAATCTCTATCTACAAATTTAGCCGGATAGACCTGCAAAAGGTTTTTCCCCGATAGATTTGGATATTCTCTAATCCAGAACATCCCGGCTCCCTGATAGCCCAATCTTTGCAAGTTTTCAACTCTTTCACTAGCAAAGTTTATATTCGAGTAAGCATCATCTGCAACAAAATAAAATTCTTGAGGTTGCTTATTAATATAATTAAAATTTCTTGTCTTAGATTGATTTAAAACTAACCCTCCTGTCAAAAATATCCCCATAACACTGCCCGCAATACCTGCTTTTTGCCAGTTGTTTAACCCAGTGCTAGATAATTGTTCGGGCGGAGAGGATGTAGAAACTGGGCTTTGAGAGAAACTGGTTATAGTTGGCAAAAACTGAGGAGATTGAGAAGGCAGAACTGTTGTTGGAAAGGGAAGATCTATGGCTAGAGGTTGGAGTGCATCGAGCATTTCTCTAGCGCTTTGGTAGCGATCGCGCGGATGCGGTTGAATAACCTTATCGAGAATTGCCGCTAATGTCGCACTTACCGTTGGTGCATACTGCCGCCATAATATTGTTCCCGTGACCGGATCGGTGGAAATTTCCTGGGGAATTTTACCCGTTAATAAATAGATTGCCGTTAGCCCCAAGCTATATAAATCGCTAGCAAACATCGGTCTTCCGATCGCTTGTTCGCTCGGCATGAAACCCGGAGTTCCAATGATAATAGAGCTACTACCGTTTCCCGAAGTTGTTATCGTCGTTCCCATGATTTCCTTGACGGCTCCAAAATCAATAAGAACGGGAGAGTTATCTCGGTTTCGTAAGATAATATTATCAGGTTTAATATCGCGGTGAATAATACGCTTATAATGCACGTAATCTAATACAGGTAGGAGGCTGCATAAAATTTCGATCGCGGCACTTTCTGTAATAGTCTTCTCCCGCATCAGTTTGTTGGTTAATGTTTCCCCCTCAATCCATTCTTGCACTAAGTAAAATTTTCCATTGGATTCAAAGTAAGCATAGAGTGAAGGAATTTGTGGATGAGAATTTCCTAACTCTTCAAGGATTGCAGCTTCCCGTGCAAATCGTTCTTGCACCAGTTGATGAACGGTTGGATTGTGTGCTATTGGTTTAAGTTGTTTGATAACGCAGCGACGAGCGGATGGCATATGCAGATCTTCAGCGAGATATGTTTCGCCAAATCCACCACTGCCCAAAGATCGGATGATTCGGTAACGGTTTTCCAGGATTTGCTCGGTTGTCATTTTGACGTAGGATTATTTTATCCTTACACTTCTATTATTACGCCAAGTCAACAAAGCTATCGCGACGATGAAAGTCGGCTTCTGTTCCGCAATGTTTCAATGCCCAATAAGTTACCCCGCCGGTTTGGGTTTGAATAACGCTCGCGATCGCGATTTCTAATGCTTCAGGTTCGCTGACAATTGCTGCTAAATCGAATTCCAAGCTAAGAGCAACATAATTATCGCGCGATCGCACCTCAAAGGGCAACCTCGAGATTCTGCGTTCTTCTTCCATTCCGTGGCGATAGTCCTCGAAGCGATAAACATTCCAATCGCCGCTCGGAGATAGATTGAATTCCCAGTAGCGGGACGATTTTTTCATGCCTAAAAAGAACTCAAAACAAGTGGTTTTCCACAATTCATTTTTACGTTCTGTTTCAATCCTAAATTCTGGCAATTCGATCGACTTCACTTCTCCTGATAGGATATAATCAATTTTAAAAAGATAATTGGAATGTCGAATTTTTCCCTCGATTTTTACTCTTGGGCTATCTATTATCTCGAAAGGTTGTAGGGAAAAGGTAAATTCGCTCATTGTAATGCTCGGATTGCTTGGCGTAACGATTCTTCCTGCTTTTCGATACTTTCTGCGAGCCGCAATTGAACTAAAGCTCTCCTTAAATTGTGTTCGGGATCGGTGGTTTTAAAGTAAATATTCCCAGCGAGATAATCGCAGAAGAAGCGCAGCCCAAGTTCAAAGGCGATAGTAAAAATAGATTCGTAGAGGTAGCGATAATCATTTTCGGTGAGAAAGTTGTTCGCGACGGAAAGATACCCTTGTAAGACAGCGTTACAAAGATCGCGATCGAATTTAACCGCTTCCCAATTGTGAGTTTCTTCTCCTAAAGGATTGCAACTCGATCGCAAACAATCGCCGATATCGTAATGAATCAGTCCGGGTTTAACGGTATCGAGATCGATAATCGAGATTGCCCGTCCCGTTGCCGTAGCGATCGCGACATTATTGACCTTCGGATCGCCGTGAATCGGGCGCAGTTGCAGCAATCCGCGCGCTTTCGCCACTTCTAAGACCGTTGCTTTTGGGGCGCGATCGCGGATAAACTGCAAGCAATAATTCACCTCCGCAGAGGGTTTAAATTCCGCCGCCGCCAAAACCTTTTCGTATTGTTCCAAATAGTTGGGCGTAATATGAAATCCCGGCAGCGTATCGTTGAGTTTATCTGCCGGTAAATCGCTAATTAAGGTATGAAAAGCGCCCAGCGCAAAGCCAATCTCTTCAGCTAGCGCCGAATTGTCAATCGTATCGACAAAGTGCGCCCCTTCAATAAAACTCAGCGCCCGCCAGAAACTTCCTTCCCCATCAATAACGTGATTTTTCCCCTCCCGAGTCGGGAGAACGCGCGGCACTTGCCAAACGCGATCGCGCAAAAAAGGACTTTCCTGCACCCTCGCTTGCATATGCTGCGTCACCCGCTCCATATTATCCATCACCTGCTCCGGTTGGCGAAAAATATCCGTATTCAGGCGTTGGAGAATGAAATCGCTTTCTGGGATGCGATCGCAGCTAACGCGGTAAGTTCGATTAATATTGCCATTGCCCCATTCCCGAATTTCAACAAACTTTGCTTCGGGTTGAAATTGACGGGCTAAGTCGGTTAGAGGAAGATTCAAGATTGAATGAGAGAGATTGATTAAAGGAGTTGCTTAGCGATCGCAAGCATTCGAGTATATCCCAATTTTAAAACGATCGTCTCTCCCCTCGTACTCCTAACCGGCAGAAGCGAGCGATCGCGTTCGTATACCAATTCTCCGAGTTCGGACGACACATCTTGAGGCTGAAACCCCTAATATATCTAGGTTTCTTCATTTTAAATTTTGAATTTTTAATTTTGAATTGGTATTAAGAGTGGCTCCCGACGGCGGCAAAGCAGTTTCTCATAGAATAGAGTTAGCCCAACTCACCTACTGAATGGCTTGCTTCTGGAATCATGAAAGCTTCAGACCTCGATCTCCCTCGTACCTATCAACAAGAGGAAGCCCAACAAATCCTGCAACTCGCCTTTGCCCGCCAAACCGAGGAAGGCGAACTTTCGCGATCGCAACTCTTAGAAATTGCCTCAGAACTCGGTATATCTGCGGATTGCCTGCAAGCCGCAGAGCAAGACTGGCAACAGCAAAATTCCCTCACCCAACAACATCTCGCCTTTGATACCGCGCGGCGACAACAACTCCACCATCGCATCGGGCGATATTCGATCTTCAATATCTTCTTAATTTCCTGGGATAGCTTAATGGGAGGGAACGTCTCTTGGTCGCTCTACATCTTGCTGCTGTGTGCTTTATTCGTCTCCCTCGATGCTTGGAAAGTCTATCAACTCAAAGGCGATGCTTACGAAGAAGCCTTTCAAAATTGGCAGCGAAAACGTCAAATTAAGCGGTCTTTAGGAGAATTGTGGGAGAGCGCGCAAAAATTTTGGCAAGCCTGATCCCGCCATATTAAAAATTCAAGGTGGGCGGCGAAAAACTACAATGGAAAGGGTACAGATAACAATCTCCTGTTTTTTTAAGTTGTTGTTCGCGATCCCATGTTAGAACAAGTATTTCAGAATCAGATTGCCATCGATTTTACCGTTCCGTTCATTTTACTGCTGCTGGTCGTACTAGAAGCCGTTTTATCCGCCGATAACGCGATCGCGCTTGCCTCCATTGCCCAAGGCTTAGAAGACCGCGCCATGCAGCGCCGCGCCCTTAACATCGGCTTAATCGCCGCCTACTTCCTCCGCATCGCCTTGATTTTAACGGCAACTTGGGTCATCAAGTTTTGGCAGTTTGAAGTTTTAGGGGCGCTGTACTTGTTGTGGTTGTCCTGGAAATACTTTAGCTCTGGGGGAAACTCACAAGATAACAGCAAAGGCTTTCGTTTTGCCTCCCTTTGGCAAGCCATCCCCATGATTGCCGTGACCGACTTAGCCTTTTCCCTCGATAGCGTCACCACGGCGATCGCCGTCGCCGACCAAACCTGGTTGATCTTAGCAGGGGGTACTATCGGCGTAATTGCCTTGCGCTTTATGGCTGGATTGTTCATCCGCTGGATTGAAGAATACGACAACCTCGAAGATGCAGGATATATTGCCGTCGCCGTTGTCGGTGCGCGCCTGATGATGAAAGCCCTCGCTCCAGCTTACGTTCCTCCAGAATGGCTGATGATTGTCGCGATCGCGCTTATTTTTATCTGGGGATTTTCCCGGCGCACCGCCTCAGAAACTTCTGCATCGGATTGATGCGCTCTTCAAAATTCAAAATTAAATTTTCATCAAGACTTTTGCTAAACCCCGTCATCTTGCGAGTGGGAGTTATTAAAAGCTTGCAGCCCGAAAAATGAATTTCGGGCTGCACTCTAGCGTCAAATTCGAGTTACTCGTACAACCAAGCTTTGTTACAAGGTTCCCAACTCACTAACTCGCTGTCACTGAACCACAACTTAATTTCCGTTTGCGCCGTTTCAATCGCATCGGAACCGTGAATGATATTCCTGCCAACACTCACGCCAAAATCCCCCCGAATCGTTCCCGGTTCCGCATTGAGAGGATTCGTCGCCCCAATCAGTTTGCGGGCGGAAGCCACTACGCCATCACCCTGCCAAACCATCGCCACCACGGGGCCAGAGCAAATGAAATCCACTAAGCCCCCAAAGAAAGGTCTTTCCTTGTGGACACCGTAATGCTTTTCGGCTAAATCGCGCGACACCGATACCAGCTTCAGTCCGACTAGGGTAAAACCCTTCGTTTCAAAGCGCCGAATCACTTCGCCCACCAAGTTGCGTTGCACGCCGTCAGGCTTAATCATGATAAAAGACCGTTCCAAGATTCCCTCCTGCAAATTTACAAACGGTTACATATAGACAAGATTAGCTTAGAACGCGGCAGGTTCGGTTCGCATTTAAGAAGATTGCGCCAAATTGCCGTTTCCAGCCGTCTCGTGCGTCCCCTCGGTCAAATGCTAGCGATCGAGGCAGTTTCCGACAGCATTCGAGGAAACTTTAATTTTTTTTAAGTGCTGAAAGTGCAAACAAACTGTAACATTCTTGTTAATTTGTGCGAACTATATCTCCTTTTTATCCGGAGTGGGTTTTAAGATCGAGACATGAGGATTTTATCGATATCCTCGCGTTGAGTTGGCATCGACGGTATAAGTTACGATCGGTTTCCTCTCGTGCAAATTTGCGAAAACGCGCTGGCAAGATTGAGGCTCTTGCGATTGATAAAGCAAGAAAAATTGAGATAAATCGAACTGGGATCGAATTTCAAGAGAAAACCCGAGCTATTAAACTGTTGCCGTATCGAGTTACAACCAGGGCTTAACCAAGTTCAAAAAAAGAGGTAGTTATGGAAGGACTTAAAGACACGCTACTTTATCTTTGGAACGGAATTAAACGGATATTCAGTCCATCAGACGATAATTATCCGGCAACAGGCGTTCAACCGTTTAAAGGCGAACCTTTTGACGAGAGCAAGCAGCAGTCGCTATAGCGAATAGTGAATATCGCCTTTTTTTTGAGGCGTGAGGTACAAATTTCAAAATTGAATTTGTAGGGGCGCGGGTTTCGAGACGGGGCGGCTCCAATTTTCGAGGGAACCTCAAGGGGCGCGCTAGTCGAGGTTCCCTCGACAATCAAGCGCCGCCCCGTGAAAACAGCGCCCCTAAAACCTCGAAATTCAACGCCGCCCCGTAGGGGCGAATGGTATTCGCCCTTCTTTTGTATAGCTTTTAAAAAGAGCGTACCTCACCCCTATGAAAAACGCTATACCTCTATTCATTATTCATTATCCATTATTCATTATTCATTATCCATTATTCATTATCCATTATCCATTATCCATTACTTAGCTTCCATCCAGTTTTTGCCAGCGCGAACTTCTACCACTAACGGAACGCTTAACTGAATTGCACCTTCCATCGTCGCTTTAATTTTGGGTTCTAATTCCTGCCATTCTTCCGGCGGAACTTCAAAAACTAATTCATCGTGAACTTGCAATAATAGGCGCGCGCGATAGTTTTGTAAAATCGGCTCCAACTGAATCATCGCCAGTTTAATAATATCAGCGCTCGATCCTTGAATCGGTGCATTGGCGGCAGCCCTTAATAATTGAGAGTCGCCTTGCCCGACGTTGGTAAACTTATCGAGTTCGATGCGATCTGGAGCGCTCCCGCGTAATTTTTGTAAACTCGGACTGGCGAAGTTAAAATAGCGGCGGCGCTGGAGAATCGTCGTTACATATCCTTGCGCGATCGCGGCTTTTTTCATGCTTTCTAAAAACTCAAACACTTTAGCATAGCGCGCGCGATATTTATCGATAAAGATTTTACCTTCTGCACTACTTACGGCAGCTTCTCGCGCAAATCGTTGCGCCCCCATCCCATAAATTACCCCAAAATTAATCGTTTTCCCTAAACGACGCTCGTCTGCCGTTACTTTCTCTTTATCGAACACCAATTGCGCCGTCACAGTATGGACATCTCTGCTATTTTGGTAAGCTTCGAGCAAGACAGGTTCTTGACTTAAATGCGCTAAGATGCGTAGTTCAATTTGCGAATAGTCGGCAGAGACTAAAAGCCAATCTGATTTGGGTAAAAATGCCTTGCGAATTTGTCGGGAAAACTCGCTGCGAACAGGGATATTTTGTAAGTTGGGATTGGAGGAAGAAAGCCTTCCGGTTGAAGTAACGGTTTGATTAAAATCGGTATGAACGCGATGAGTTTCTGGATCTGCGAGGGCGGGCAGCGCATCGACGTAGGTCGATTTTAACTTGGAGAGAGTACGATGTTCCAGGATGCGATCGATAACGGGATGATCGCCTTGTAATTTCTCTAAAGTCGCATGGTCAGTCGAATAACCCGTTTTGATTTTACGCGATTTTTTGCGGTTTAAATTGAGTTTATCGAATAACAGTTCGCTCAACTGTTTGGGCGAACCGAGATTGAACTTTTCGCCTGCTGCTTCGTAAGCGCTATCTTCGATTTCCTGTAAATCTTTTTCGAGTTGCTGGGAAAGATCGCTTAGGTAGGGAATATCGATGCGAATCCCGCGTTCCTCCATCGCTGCAAGAATCGGTTCTAAGGGTTGTTCGACTTCAAGCAGAAGTTTTTTCAGTTCGGGAACGGCTTCAAACTCTGCCTGAAGTTTTTCAACTAAACAATAGGTTGCATAGGCATCCATTCCGCAGTAATCTGCACCAGTTGAAATGCTGAGATCGGCAATCGTTTTTCCTTTAGGAATGCCCAAATCTTTATAACTTTGAGATTCAATCCCCGATAGGTAACGTAATGAGAGTTCGCTGAGACTGTGACCGCGATCTGGGTTTAAGATATAGCTTGCCAGCATCGTGTCAAAAACGACACCCCGAAGCTGAATATCTTGGGCAAATAAAACTAAGCGATCGAATTTAGCATTTTGGAACGCTTTGGGATATTGTTCGCTTTCAAGAAAGGGGCGCAAAGCCTCGATCGCTTGTTGCTTTTCGAGTTGCGTTCCGAGGGTATGTCCGAGGGGAATATAAGCGACATTATCCGTAGCGGTTCCCCAAGCGCAGCCGAGTCCGACTAAATCGGATTGCAACGGTTCTAAAGATGTCGTTTCGGTATCCCAAGCAACGGGATTTTGTGGATTAACCTGCTGTTTGAGTTGTTGAATGAGTTGCTCTAATTTTTCCGGCGTATCGACGATAAGCGGCTCGATTAGGGCTTTTTCTTCTTTCTGGGCTTGGCGCGTATCTTCGGCGCTAAAAAACCATAACGCTTCGTCTTCAAATTCTTCGTCCGGTTCGGGCGCAATTGTCGTTTCTTCTGGCGCTTCGGGAGGGGGTTCGATTGTACCGCCAAATTGCTCTTGGATGCGATCGATCTGTTGAATAAAGCGTTTAAGTTCTAACTCTTCGAGGATGGGTTGAACTGCGGTTGTGTCGAACCCTCGCAGTTGCAATCTTTCTAGAGGGATTTCGATGGGAACGTCGAATTTGAGTTGCGCGAGATAGCGAGAATTTTCTGCGTCTTGTTTGCCGGAGTCGAGTTTCTTTTGGTTTGCTCCTTTAATGCTATCGAGGTTTTGATAAATCGCTTCTAAGTTGTCATATTCTGCCAGTAGCTTGACGGCAGTTTTTTCGCCAATCCCTTTAACGCCGGGAATGTTATCGGATTTATCGCCGCAAAGGGCTTTGTAATCGACAATTTGAGTGGGTTTTACGCCTAATTTTTTCTCGACGGCGGCAGCGTTGAATTCGATCGCGCCGATCGCGGAATACCCCTTAATCGCACTATTATCGAAATACAAAATGCTCACATTCCGTTCGTCATCCACCAATTGAAACAAATCGCGATCGCCGCTAGCAATTTTGACGCGATACCCCGCCTCCCTCCCCAGCGTCGCCAAGGTTGCGAGAATATCGTCCGCCTCGTAACCCGGAGCGGTAATCAGCGGTAATTCGAGCGCTGACAGCAGTCTTTGCAAGTTTTCGAGATCCGGGGCAAAATCTTCCGGCGCGTCGGGTCTATCCGCCTTATAGGTCGCGTCCGCTTCATGTCTGAAGGTGGGTGTAGCCAGATCGAAAGCCACCGCTAAATATTGAGGCTGTTCTGCTTGCATGACTTGCAACAACGACTTGAGAAAGCCGAAACAAATATTCGTCGGCGTACCGTTAGAAGTTCGCAAACCCCCATCGCGCCCCTTCGCGAAAGCAAAGTAGGAGCGGAATGCGAGGGAATGTCCGTCGATGAGGAGAAGCAGGGGGGCGGTGGAAGTCATTTCAGTTATCACTCATCAGTCATCCGTTATCAGTCATTGAAGCATCAGATTCAAGCCGCAAGTAATACATTTGCACTTTAAGCCTTGAGGTATTCTAACGTAAATCCTACCAGTACGATGCTGCCAGTCATCGCAGATACTACTGCCGGATGCTCGAGAAATTGTAGGTTATATAACTCTAGGTTGCCCAGCGATCGGCTCGAGTCCACCTAAAACAAGGGACAATCGGGGGATGCTAAATGTTTGAGTTGTTCCAAGCGCTGCCGAAAGTAATAGTCGTCCAAGCGGCACCAGTTATGCACGACGGCCATGTTGATATTAATCG
This sequence comes from Oscillatoria sp. FACHB-1406, assembly GCF_014698145.1. NCBI lineage: Bacteria > Bacillati > Cyanobacteriota > Cyanophyceae > Oscillatoriales > Oscillatoriaceae > Oscillatoria > Oscillatoria sp. FACHB-1406. Next base: position 420,047 of record NZ_JACJSM010000001.1, read on the forward strand.
ACCATACCCAAATATGAGCGACTTTTGTGAAAGCGCGCAACGCATTAATTTCGATTTCGGTTAAGGGTTGAACGCTTTGATAGCCCGCCATGAAAGCTTCTCGCACCGTTTTGCTCAAACCAGCGCGGGCGGAAACTTGTAAAAACTTCCCTAAATCGAAGGCGCGCCAACCGTAACCGCATTGGTCGAAGTCAAAGAGGGAAATTTGTTCGTCTGGGGTAAAATGAGCGTTACCGCTGTGAGGATCTCCCCAACAGATGCCCCAAAATGGCGGTTCGCAGGGGAAATCGCCTAACTGAAGTTTAACCCGAGAGATCGCGCCCTCGAGATATTCTAAGTCTTGGGAGCGCTCTTGCAAAAACGGCGCGATCGCTCCAAAAGAGTCATCCAGCAAATACTCGAGAGTTAAAGCTTGGCGCGGTGCCGTGCAGCGAAAATCCAACGCTGTATTATGCACTTTTGCGAGTGTCTCTCCTAATTGCCAACTTTGCTTCGGGTTGAGATCTCCGACGGGGATTTGTCCCGGTGCGTAAATAAACAAGGCTGCATAACGCTGTCCTTCCGGCGCATCAATCGGCACAAACAATTGCCCGTCTGTGGTGCGCAACGGGTAAGCAATAGGCAAATGGCGCTGTCGCAAAAAATCGAGCAATTCAAGCTCAAACTGGATATCGGACTGGGAACGCCAATGGTGGTGAGAAACTCTTAAAATGTAGGGTTTCCCGAGCGTTTCCACTAAATATACATCGCTCAATCCCCGATTCCAAAACTGACAGTTCTCAATCGCTTCGATTTTGTACTGCGTCAGCACGCGGTTAACAAGCGCCGAACTCTCGAGGGTTGAATAGGTTACGGGAAACACATTGTCCTTCATGAAATCCTTCGGGGCAGGTGGTCAGCATTACCCACAATGATTTTGAGGGGGAATCCCGCGATCGATCTGTAGCCTGTCGAACGACTCTCGATTTTTCTTCTATGCTTAAGTACAGGTAGAAAATCCCTTCTTACTTGACAATAATTCTCAAAAAGTGTTTGATGGAGGCAGAGATGCCGCGCGGTTTGAGAAGAAGCCGCAAGGCGCTACAGGCAGTTTGTTTGTCCGAACAACTTCTGCAAGCTAACCCAAACCCTTACTCAATAACGTTGAAAAGAAGCCATGAAAGAACTCGATCGCGAAAAAACAATCCACCTCCTCAATCAGATTATGGAGTTTGAATTGGCTGGTGTCGTCCGCTACACGCATTATTCCTTAATGGTGACGGGGCCGCATCGCATCCCCATCGTCCAATTTTTCCAAGCGCAAGCGAATGAATCGCTGATGCACGCCCAACAAGCAGGAGAAGTGCTAACCGGACTGGAAGGACATCCCAGTATGCGAATTGCGCCGATTGAAGAAACGAACCGCCACGATCTCAAAGCCCTTTTGACAGAGAGTCTCAACCACGAGCGTAAGGCATTAGAGTTGTATAAATCTTTACTCGATGTAGTCGAAGATGCCAGTGTTTATCTAGAAGAATTTGCACGCGGCGCGATCGGTCAAGAAGAGTTGCACAACGTTGAGATCCGGAAAATGCTGCGAGATTATGTTTTTTAAGGAACCCTAAAAGCATAATGTATCTCGAAATTCCGGCACGGCGGCTCTCCAGCGCATTTTAGCGATAACATAACTGCTCCAAGGCTTCGATCGCAAACCCCAAATTTAAGTTTGCCGGTAACTCCTAATCTCCCAAAGAATCAATCGTTTTTCACAAAAAAGAGCCAAGTTTATAACAACTTGACTCTTGTTAATTTAGGGATTGCTGAATAATTGCTAAAGCTCAATTATTCAGGAATGACTCGCTAATTCCAACCCTTTAACTTGACCGAGTAATTCTTGCAAAGTATCACCTTCAATCACTTCAACTTCGAGAATTTTTTGAGCGATACTTTCAAGCAATTCTCGATTGTCATTCAGAATTGAGAGCGCTTTTTGATGCGCCGTTTCGACAATTTCCTTAACTTCTTCGTCGATCGCCTTTGCCGTGTCATCGCTGACCATGCGTCGGGGATTCATCCCATCGCCAAGGAAAGTATTTTGCTGCCCTTTTTGATAAGCGAGCGGTCCTAGAACCTTACTCATTCCGTAAGTCGTGACCATTTGTTCCGCCATATCGGTGGCCCGTTGCAAGTCGTTAGAAGCGCCCGTAGTAATGCTACCGAAAACAATTTCCTCCGCCGCGCGCCCGCCGAGGAGGGTGGCAATTTGACCGCGCAGTTCCGATTCTGAGAGCAGGAAACGGTCTTCGGTGGGCATTTGTAAGGTATAACCCAGGGCAGCCATCCCGCGCGGCACGATCGAGATTTTCGCCACTTTGCTGCCGCCCGGTAAAGTCGCGCCAACTAAAGCGTGACCGACTTCGTGATAAGCGACAATTTTCTTCTCTTTTTCATTAAGAACGCGGCTTTTCTTCTCGAGACCGGCGACGACGCGCTCGATCGCTTCGTTAAAGTCCGCTTGCGCTACCTTCTCGTGTTTGCCCCGCGCAGCGAGTAAGGCCGCTTCGTTGACCAAATTTGCTAAATCCGCACCGGCAAAACCGGGAGTGCGCGCCGCGATCGTTTTTAAATCGACTTCAGAATCCAGTTTGATTTTTTGGGCGTAAATTTCGAGAATTTTTAAACGACCGGCGAGATCGGGGCGATCGACGAGGACTTGGCGATCGAAACGTCCGGGACGCAACAACGCCGGATCCAGCGTTTCCGGTCGGTTAGTCGCCGCAAGAACGATAACCGTCGCGTCGCCCGCACCGAAACCGTCCATCTCCGTCAGCAATTGGTTGAGAGTTTGCTCGCGTTCGTCATTACCGCCGACAAAACCGCCGCTACCGGCGCGAGACTTACCGATCGCGTCTAACTCGTCGATGAAAATAATACAAGGTGCTTTCTGCTTCGCTTGCTCGAACAAATCGCGAACCCGCGCCGCACCCGCACCCACAAACAGTTCGACAAACTCCGAACCCGAAATGCTAAAAAACGGCACGCCTGCTTCACCCGCTACGGCTTTCGCCAACAGGGTTTTACCCGTTCCCGGCGGCCCGACCAGCAGTACGCCGCGAGGAATGCGCGCGCCGATATCAATATAGCGTTGCGGCGTTTTCAAGAATTCGACAATTTCTTCGAGTTCCGTTTTCGCTTCCTCCACGCCCGCGACATCATCAAAGGTAATCTTGCCCGAGTCGCCTTCAACGTAAACTTTCGCCTTACTCTTCGTAAACGAAAGCGCGCCTTGCGGACCGCCGCCCCCAGCACCGCGTCCGAGGAAAAACCACCAAATCCCGACAAAAATCAGGGGAGGAACCACCCAACCGATGACGCTGCCCAACCAGCTATTACGAGGCGGCGGCGCGGCGGCAAACTTCACGCCCTTAGCTTCTAAGCGTTTCGGCAGTTCGAGGTCAAAAATCGGGGTAGTCGAAAGAATTTGACCGGGCTTTCCTTCTTCTTCGCTTTTCAGGCGGTAGCGAATTTCTTTATCGCCTACTAACACTTCTGTTACCTCGGCTCCTTCAACTTGGTCGATAAAGAGGCTGTAGGGAACGCGGGGAATAGCCGGACCAAACAGTTGCGGTAACAAGAGATTGGCCAGCAGGAACAACACCCCCGACACAAACAGAATGTTGCCGATGATGCGAGAAATTGGAACTTTAGGTTTATCTTTGATGCTCATGGATTTGTCTAAACGTTAAGCCATTACCGGCTTTTTCAAGGCAGTAGATTTCCCACAAGGGATACTATCAGTTTATTCGTTTTGCCGGAGAAAAGGTTCGCTCAGCCGCGCAATGCTGGGAAAGTCGAAGTTTTCGATCGCGTCCTCAATCTGGCGGCGCAAGCTGTGGCGCTCGGGAGGAATCTCCTCGAGCAGGTGGGAAATTTCATCGCGATCGCAAGCCACTGCCGCCCAATGCAAAGGAGTCAGCCACGCGATCGGCATTTCCTTAAAGCTGTCCTCTGTCAGCGTCAGCGGTCGTTCGAGGGGCTGAGAATTTTTGCAGGCGGTCGTTTCGTACAAGTATCGAACTCCTAAAGATGCCGCGATCGCTTCGAGCAGTTCTTCGACTTGAAAAGGCTTAGTCAGGTAGTCCCGACAGCCCGCCGCCAACACCTGTTTGCGCTCGCTCTCAAATGCCGCCGCCGTCAGTGCAATAATCGGAATGTCGCGGCCGCCGGGAGCGGATTGAATTCGTTGAATCGCTTCGTAGCCGTTCATCACCGGCATTTGTAAATCCATTAACACTAAATGCGGTTTGTATTTTTCCCACATCTGCACGCCCTCTAAACCGTTACTGGCTTCTAAAACCTCAAACCCGAGAGGCAACAGCAATTCGACCAGTAATTTTCTGTTATCCCAACCATCCTCGACAGCGAGGATACGATATTGAGATTGATGGGGGGCTAAACCGCAAATGCGCTGGCGCAGTTGCCCGCAAGCGACGGTTTCCGAAGCGCTGGGCGCAATCTTGATGTTAAAGCGAACCCTTGTCCCGACATCCAACGTACTGTCAATCTCGATTTGCCCCCCCATCAGTTCGACGAAGTGCTTGCTAATCGCTAAACCCAAGCCCGTCCCGCCTTCTAAAGCATAGCGTCCGGCTTCGCTTTGCGCGAACGCCTCGAATAAGCCATCGAGTTCGCGCTCGGCAATACCGCATCCGGTATCGACAACCTCGAACCGTAGGGACTCGACTTCCGTCGATTCTGAGTTTGGTTCTTCCCAATCTCCTAGAGCGACTCGCACTGTAATGAAACCCATTTTTGTAAATTTGATGGCATTGCCGATCAGATTGATGAGGACTTGGCGCAATTTTTGTTCGTCGGCGCAGAGATATTGGGGAACCTCGGGAGCGACTTCTACGCTCAGCGCTAATCCCTTCACTTGCGCTTTAAACCTCAACATCTGCTCGAGGGTATGGATCAAAATGTAGAAGTCAAAATGAGTGAGGTTGAGTTCGACTTTACCGGCTTCAATTTTGGACATATCGAGAATATCGTCAATTAAAGTTAAGAGGTGTTCGCCGCTGCTGAGGATGATTTCTAATTGCTGGTATTGATCGGGTTGGAGATTTTCAGCACGGGTGAGGATTTGCGTAAAGCCTAAAATGGCGTTGAGCGGCGTGCGCAATTCGTGGGTCATTTTTGCCAAAAAGTCGCTTTTGGATTGGTTAGCAGCCTCGGCGTTTTGTTTGGCGCGTTCGAGTTCGACGTTGGAGTTGCGCAGTTGTTGGTTGAGTTCTTGAAGTTCGGTTTCGGCTCGCTTGCGTTCGGTGATATCCATTGCAATCCCCGCCGTACCGGTAACTTGATTGTCGTCGTCAAAGATGGGGCGTTTGTAAGTTTCTACCCAACGATATTCTCCTTCAGGGGTAATCCAGTCTTCTTCAACGCGCTGTTGTTTGCCGGAGGCGATAACGGCGCGATCGCGTTCTTTGTACTCTCGCGCCAGTTCGGGCGAACAAATATCATCGTCGGTTTTGCCGATTAGCTCCTGGGGTTTGAGTCCGAGCGCGTCGCAGAATGGCAGATTGACTGCGACAAAGCGACTTTCTCGATCTTTGAGCCATGCTTTATGGGGGATATTGTTGAGAATGGCGCGGAATTTGGCTTCACTGTCTTTGAATTGCGCGGTTCGCTCCCGCACCCGCTCTTCTAAAGTTCGGGCGAGTTGCTGGAGTTTGTCTCGATCGCGTTTGCGATCGCCAATGAATTCGCTGCCGATCGTCAAGCCGCCGATCTTGCCAGTACGATCTTGCCAGGGATGAATTTCATAGCGCAACCATTCTTTGCTACCGTTGGCTAGGGTCACTTCCACTTCTTCAACATTGACAAATTCGCCGTTTAATGCTTTATTATGGAGTTCTCGCCAACCTTCGTCGAGGTTGGGAAAGATTTCGTAGTAGGAGCGTCCGATGACATCGCGCTCGTTTAATTGATAGTTGCTCAGCCAGCGACGGCTGACGGCAAGGTGGCGCATTTGACGATCGAACATCGCGATCGCGCTCGGGGCGTGTTCGACAAACAAATGTAACACTCCCTGGCTCTCTCGCAATTGCGCTTCCACCTGTTTGAGTTCGGTGATATCGGTAGACAGACCGCAGATGGCGTAGATATTTCCGCTCTCATCGCGCAGGGGCGCTTTAATCGAAATATAAGAATGCTCCTTCCCGTTGCTCAGGAGAACCCGTTCTTCAAATTTTAAGGGAATTCCAGCCTCAAGAACCTTGCGATCGTTTGCCATAAACGATTCAACGAATTCTGACTGCAAAATTTCGCGATCGCTCTTTCCTAATAGTTCTGCTTCGGAAAGATTAAAAATTCTTAAAACTTCCGGGTTAACCAACAGATAGCGGCCCTCTAAATCTTTGACATAAATGGCTGAGGTCGTATTATCCAAGATAGCTTTCAAGCGCTGTTCGCTTTCTTGGAGGGCAGCGGTGCGCTCCCGCACTCGTTCTTCTAAGGCTTCGTTAGCTTGACGCAGTGCAGCTTTTGTCTGTTTGAGCCGCGTAATATCGCTGACGGAACCGGCCATGCGCAGCGGTTTCCCGTTTCGATCCCAGGTGGCTTGTCCCCGCGAAGAAATCCAGCAATATTCGCCTTGTTTGTTGCGAAGGCGGTATTCAACGCAGTAGGGCGCTTGCTCTTGGAGATGTGCTTGCACGGCAGCCATGATACGCTCTCTATCTTCTGGATGCAGCCAGTTTAAAGAGTCTTCCCGCGTATAGGGGACGATCTCATCTTCGCTATACCCTAAAATTTCCGCGAAGCGCGGGGAGATATAAATTCGATCCGTAACGAGATCCCAATCCCAAATCCCGTTCCCGGAAACGCTGGTTGCGAGTTCGTAGCGCTCCTGAACTTGGCGCAAGGCAATTTCGGCAGCAGTGCGCTCGCGAATCTCCAGAAGCAAATGTTCGTTAGCCGCATTAAGAGCAGCCGTTCGCTCTGCCACTCGCGACTCTAACTCTTCTCGATATTGATGGAGTTCTGCTTCTGCTTCTTTGAGGCGAGTAATATCGCTGATGGAGCCAGCCATGCGCGCGGGAGTGCCGACTTTATCCCAAATGACTTGCCCGCGCGAAGCCACCCAGCAATAATCTCCATTTTTTTTGCGCAAGCGATATTCGATGCGGTAAGGCTCCCCAGTATTGAGGTGGCGGCAGCGCGCTTGCCAAACGCGAGGGCGGTCTTCGGGATGCACCCAACTGGTAAACTCCGCACAGGAGACGCGATCGATTTCTCCGGGTGCATAGCCCAAAATTTCTATGTAACGCGGCGAGATATAAGCTTCGTCGCTCGCCAAATTCCAATCCCAAATTCCATCCCCCGAACCCTGCACTACTAATTCGTAACGCTGTTGCGCTTCTTTTAGGGCAGCTTCTGCTTCTTGACGCTCGGCGATTTCTTGCCGCAGTTGCGCGTTTGCCCGTTCTAGTTCGGCAGTTCGTTCGGCAACCCGCAACTCTAACTCAGCATTTTTGCGATCGAGTTGCGCTTGCAGCGATCGAATCGTAAGTTGATGGCGAATGCGCGCTAGCATTTCTTTTAGGTGGAACGGCTTGGCAATGTAATCCACACCCCCCACTTCAAAGCATTTGATGCGAGTGTCTTCATCATCGTAGCCCGTCATAAATACGACCGGAATTTCTCGCGTTGCAGGCTTATTTTTGAGCGCGGCGCATAGCTCGTAACCATCGAGTCCCGGAATATGAAGATCGAGTAAAATTAGGTCGGGCTGTTCGGATTCGGCAACCTCCAACCCTCGATTTCCAATTTGTGCGGTTAAAACGCTAAAGTTAGCGAGTTCCAAGCACTGCTTCAACACCTCTAGGTTGCTAGGATTGTCATCGATAATGAGGATGACTCCAGCCTTAATGGTTGCGAGACTCATACTTCTCTGGAGACCGATTTTAAATGGGATTAATTATTGTTGATGGCTATTCCACCCAAAAAAATTTTAAAATCACCCTGAATCATGAAAAAGAGAGCGACAGCATCCTCTGAGAAACTTTAAATTGATATCTCTTGTTTCTACGGTTGAGGAGTTGGGCTAACGCGCAAACTTTCTCTCTAGAGTAGCATAAAGTCTGAGTTTGTATTGCTTGCTACGGTTATTAAAACTGAAGGGAACGGGATTTAAAAGGCCGCTTGTCGGGGAAGACGCAGGAAAAATTCAGTTCCTTCCCCCACATTTGAGGAATACTGTAATTGTCCGCCGTGGCGCTCGACGACGATGGAATGCGCGATCGATAAGCCGATCGCATTTCCTTTTAGAGGAGCCTCACTGGCAAAATAGCGATTGAATAAGCGATCTTCTACTTCCCCGCTGCTGCCATTGCCATTATCGCCGATCCGAATCTCGACTCCGGGAAAGGGGGACTCAATCGCCTGCGTTGAAACTGCGATCGTTGGGGCAAAGTCTACTCCCGCTTCGAGCTTTTCCTCTAGCTTATCGATCGCGTTACTTAAAAGCGTCAAAAAAACTTGATTGAGTTGTCCAGGATAGCCTTCAATCAAAGGAATATTTCCATAATTTTTTCTAAGCAAAATGGGGGGAAGTTCCTCGCGGGTTTGCAGGCGGTTTTGCAGGATAGTAATCGTACTTTCTAAGCCTTTATGTACGTCTAACTGCTGCATCTGGGCGCTATCGGTACGCGCAAAATAGCACATCGAAGCCATAATGTCTTCGATTCTAGCTGCATCGCTTTTCAGGGTCGTTACAGCTTTTGAAAATCCTTCGATTGACGGTTGAATTTTATCTCTATCTAATTGCGCCAACCCGTCAGGATTGGTATTGAGATCGGTTGCAAAATAGGAGGCGAGCGGCTCTAAGATTTGACTGGCTTCTTTGACAACTCGATTGATATTTTGATGAATAGAATTCATCGGTTGTTGAACTTCGTAAGCAACGCCTGCTGCTAACTGCCCCAAACTCGACATTTTTTCGGCATGGATGAGTTGCAGTTGCATATTCTTTAGCTGGCTAAGCGTTAACTCGAGCTTCTCATTTTTTTTCTGCAATTGACGTTGAAGGGAGCGAATTTTGAGTTGATGCTCGATTCGCGCGATCGCTTCTTGAGATTGGAACGGTTTAGTAATATAGTCAGCACCGCCTACTTCAAAACCTTTAACTTTATCGTTGGTTCGATTTAAGGCACTTAAAAAGATAATCGGAATTTCTGCCGTTGCTGGGTTCTGCTTCAACTGTTGGCAGATTTCATAACCGCCAATATCGGGGATAATAATGTCTAAAAGAATTAAATCAGGTGGTTCGACTTCAATCGCTTTTAGTGCAGTCCTCCCATCGATCGCTTGTCTCACTCCATAACCATACGATTGGAGAATTGCTGAAAGAACTCGCAAATTATTCAATTCGTCATCAACAATGAGAATATCGCCAAGCGGATGGGTCTCTGAGTTGTGCAGGTCAGGATTCATAAGTACGCGAGCGTAAGGGGGCTTCCAGGGGGCGTAAGACTCACTTCAGATCGGCATTTAAGCTTCTACTCTAAACGCTTTCCTCTAACTCCTTAAGGGAACGGTCAAATAAATTCCACTCAGCTAAACAGGGTAAAGAGGGGCTGCATATAGGAAGAACTTCAACCTATAATATCTCTCTTTTTTGGCGAACTCTGCGGACGTGCATTACCCCTACCCCCCAATTGACGTTAAACTGAGTTGTTGCGGGGGGAGTGTTGATTGTATGCAATCGCCCACTGCATCAACGATCGAATTTCTCCATCTCGGACTGACAGCGGACAATCTTTATTGTAGCCAAAGTTGATTTAGAAATTCGTTTAAACGGTTGCTTGTTCTTTCTGAAGACGTTCCCCTCTCTCGCTACTCCCCAAAATCTCAAACTCTGCGATCGCGTCCTAGAAAGGTCGATTCTAGTTCGCTCCCTTCTATTTAAGCAAATAGCGAGCCAGATGTCTGCATCTTAAGAATTTATTTGATTTCCCTAGCTCGGATGAATTCTTAAAATGAGCAAACGATAAAACTCGCTTAATGCCCAAATAATTGGCTCATTGTTAGTTCTACCTTGCGCTCCAGTCTCGGCAAAATTGTTTAACTTCTTCCAGGTCTAAATTGTCAGCAGCAAAAGCTTTTCGCAATAAATAATGGGGAATAAAGGCATCGTATTTCTGCAATCTCGGTGCTTCTTTTGCAGCAACCAGTTCTTCATTTGTCAAGTCTTGTTCGCAAAAATATATCATTTGCTGTTGAAAGTCGTCAATTGAAGTTTTATTCCCCAAGCGAACCCAAAAATAATAGGGCGAAACAATTTGTAAGCGTTGGATATCCACCACTTCACGCACAAACAACTGAATTAAACGTTCCAGAGTATTGCAACCCTTCGTTCCCAGCCAAGGAAAAATGCAGTAAGTTCGCTCGTCGATCTCAACTAAATTTTCTCGTTCTAATCCTGCTAACTTAGCGGTTTGACGTGCTTTCGTTAATCGCTCTTTCGCCGACTCTAACAAATAAGGATATTGAACCTCAGAACACAACACTTGCCGCATTTTTTGCAAGACTTTTTTATGGACTTCACCACGACTTCCCCCTCGTCCATACCAAGCAGGATTGGCAATTCCTTCAACGGGTTTTACAAACAAGCTGCGGCGCTGTTCGTCAATATCTAAAACTTCCCAAGTGCGACCGGCGAGAGCAAACTGTTGACCCAACATGGGCATAATTGGAATCGTGCCGATCGCGCCCACTTCTCCCCGCACCGTATATTCAACCGTATCGGCAAAAACTGCATAAAAACTAAAGTGACGCACGATTTTTTCTCCTTTTACCCCAAGAATATACCTGCCTCTCTCTGTTTTTTCTAACTGGTCATTATTCAGCCAGTATTGTAAAAGTTCTTTGAACATTTTTGGAGTAATTTTAGTAAGAATGGGAAAACTCAATATTTCTCCCATTAATTTTGATTCGGATAGTTCTCCTTTTGTTGCTAAAATACTCAGCGTTTGATGAAATAACAAGCTAAAGGGATAACTGGGAAGAGATACGGGTTCTATCCAACGTTCTTCAACATAAAGTTGAATGACCGCGATCGATTGTAACAAATCCCAAGGAATACTTTCCGGGAGCGATTCATCCCCCGTTAATTCTGGTTCGCGACAAATAAACCGCATATCTGCCGGGGTTCCGCGCCGTCCCGTTCTGCCCAAACGCTGAAGAAAACTCGCCACAGATAGCGGAGCATTAATCTGAATAACTCGTTCGAGTTGCCCGATATCAATTCCGAGTTCGAGGGTTAAAGTAGCAGCAATAACTGCCGCACCGGGTTCGCGCATTGCTGTTTCGGCATCTTCGCGTAGCAGTGACGAAATGCTGCCGTGATGGACGTGATAAATATCGGGAAAGTTCTGAGTTTTAGCGATTTGCCGCAAGTTAGCCGTAATCGTTTCGGTTTCATTACGGTTGTTGGTAAAAATCAGGCATTTCTGGTTTTTACTGCTCTCGAAAAGATATTGATAATAAGGAGCGGTAAAGTCTTCGGCTTCTGTTTTTGGGAAATGCGCGATCGCGAGCCGAACCGGACGCTTTGTATCTGCCGTCTCTGGCGCAAGCGAATCTTCATCGACATAACGCAATGCGGGTAAATTTGTCCCCGCTTCCAACCATTGTTTCGCTAACGTATAATCCCCTAACGTTGCCGATAATCCGATGCGGCGTGCTGGTTTTTGAATTAAGGGGGCGAGGCGCGATAATTGACAGAGAATTTGACCTCCTCGCTGCGAACCCATAAAAACGTGAAGTTCGTCAATAACAATAAAACGTAAATCGCCAAATAAACGCGGTAGTTCTTCAGTTTTGTTGATTAACAAACTTTCTAATGATTCCGGAGTAATTTGCAGAATCCCTTGCGGTTGTTTGAGAAAGCGCCGCTTGCGACTTTGAGAAATATCCCCATGCCACGCCCAAACTTCGGTATGCGATTGTTTGAGTAATTCGCTGAGACGCTCGAATTGATCGTTAATTAAGGCTTTAATAGGACTGATATAGAGAACGCCCACCGTACTGGAAGGTTCGCGATCTAAAATGCTTAAAATGGGGAGAAATGCGGCTTCGGTTTTTCCCGATGCTGTCCCCGACGCGATCAAAAGATGGGCATTAGTTTCAAAGATGACGCGACAAGCTTCAACTTGAACGGGACGCAGTTCCGTCCAACCGCGATCGTAAAGATATTCTTGAAGAAAAGGGGCTAGTTTTTGGTAAACTTGAGAGAGCATAAAATAATGAATAATGAATGATGAATAATGAAGATGATAAGTAATTAAACAAAATTGAATGGCACTGAAATAAGAGTTGAAAAATCGCCGTAGAGACGTTGTATACAACGTCGTTATTGATATTTCGTAGGGTGGGCAGCGCCCACCAGCCTTAAGTCAGTGCCATTCAAACAAAATTAATTACATACGAACTACCATGAAACCATTAGAGGACAAAGAACCTGATTGTAAATAATTCTGTGTAGGGACTTACCAATTCCCAATCCCGATCGCTAAATTTTAATCGGTAGGGGCGGAATAGTGCAAAATCAATGAGAATGGGGATAACGCACCCTACCCAAGAGCTTAGTACGGCGCGCAGAAAAAGCGATCGCCTCTCAGTTCGATGTGAGGGCGGCGCGATGCAGCAAGTCCGAATCTATTATGAGGCTTCCGGAGAGGGGTTTATCGGTTCTGGCGCAAAGTCCGAGCTTATCCACGGGTTCGAGCATTGAATTTCGAGCCAAAGAGTTAGAGTATAGAGAGATCGCAATTCTCAAATCGAAACGCAAAGTAGTAATGTCAGCACAGACTGAAACAAAAGACGGACTGGTACTTCGGCAAGAAGTCCTGGGTTCTCGTCGATTGAGTAATTATTTTTGGGCAGTCATCTCCGCAATTGGAGGAGTCGGCTTTCTCTTAGCCGGACTGTCAAGCTACCTCCAGACTAACTTGTTGGTGGTCAGCGATCCTTCGCAGTTAGTTTTTATCCCTCAAGGGGTGGCGCTACTGTTTTATGGGGTTGCGGGTTCCTTGGTTGCACTGTACCAAGTGCTGCTTATTGTCTGGGATGTGGGCGGCGGTTATAACGAGTTTGATAAAAAAACGGGCAAACTCACAATTTTTCGATCGGGATACCCCGGTAAAAATCGTCGGATTGAGTTCGTTTCTAAGCTCGAAGAGGTGCAATCGGTGCGCGCAGAAATTCGGGACGGATTAAACCCCAAGCGCAATCTTTATTTGCGCGTGAAGAAGCGGCGCGATATTCCGCTGACTCGTGTTGGCACTCCGATTTCGCTGTCGGAACTGGAAAATCAAGGGGCGGAACTGGCTCGATTTTTGAACGTCCCCTTGGAAGGTCTCTAGAACTTTAACATTCAAAAGCAAAAATTCAGATGACGTTTAAGATGCCATCTTGGTTAAAATTAACGCCGATTGTTGCGATCGCTGCGAGTGTCTCGCTCTTAGTTGGATGCGCAACGATGCAGGCAGATTCAAATCAGCCCACAGAACAATATTCCATTACGGCTCAAGCGAGCAATCAAAATATGAGCGAATTAGCCAAACTTGAAGGCACGGCGACGGTAGAAATGACGATTAACGGCAAGCCCGTTACGATTGAGTTAGACGGAAAGAACGCACCGATTACGGCGGGAAATTTTGTCGAGTTGGTCAATAGCGGTTTCTACAATGGGTTAAAATTTCACCGCGTCGTCAAAGATCCGGGTCAACCGCCCTTTGTCGCTCAAGGGGGCGATCCCCAAGGTACGGGAATGGGCGGATTTGTCGATCCGACGACAAAGCGTTCCCGCTATATTCCCTTAGAAATTACCCCCGAAGGAGCCGATACGCCGGTTTATAGTAAAACTTTACCGCAAGCCGGTATTAACAAACCGCCCGCTTTAAGGCATACGCGCGGTGCGGTAGCGATGGCGCGATCGCAAATGCCCGATTCTGCTTCTTCTCAGTTTTATTTCGCCCTTTCCGATCTCTCTTTCTTAGATGGCAATTACGCTGTTTTTGGTTACGTGAAAGAAGGAATGGATGCGGTCGATAGCATCAAGCAAGGCGATAAGATTGAGTCGGCGAAAGTGGTTTCCGGTCTGGAAAATTTGAAGAAACCGTAAATAATTCTCAAGCTAAGTCTTGAAATTTTGAAAGGGAGAAACGACGAAGGAGATCGCTTCTCCCTTTTGTTTTGACGGCTCCTCGCCCTAAAGATGCGAGGATTCTTGGATCGTAGGGAGTCTAATGACTTTACCCTCACCAAAATTCACGGCGATGCGCCCCACCGCTGTATGAGAAAATTCTTCCTGCTCCCTTGGAGCCAAAACTTTCCCAGGAAATTACGCCCATTGCGAGACAGGTTCCTCCGCTCTTGGCGCGAGTCTCTGACTGTGTGGCGGATGTCTTTATCCTACCATCAGGCATCCGCCCTAGAAGGGCGTAGCTCTGTATCCCATATTTTCGGTCAGTTAAAATTCAAAATCAAAAATTACGTTGAATTAACGTTAGCAAATCCCTTTTCAGCTAATCAGTTGCACCCCCTATTGTGTCTCCTCCATTCCTCCATCTCCCCCTCTCCCAGTCCCCCAGTCCCCCAGTCCCCTTCTCTCCCAAGCCGGTTGTCGTGACGGGAATCGGCTTAAATTCTTGTTTGGGTTCGCTGCGGGAAAGCTGGCGGCGTTTATTAGCCGCAGAGTCGGGAATTCAGTTTCATCAACCGTTTCCGGAACTGCCGCCCTATCCTTTGGGACTTATCGGGGCGAAACCGGCGACTTTTTTGTCGTTGGTGGAGGATTGCGCGATCGCGGCGTTGGCAGATGCGGGGTTGCAGTCGCCTTTACCCGATTGTGGCGTTGTCGTTGCTTCGAGTCGCAGTTTTCAGGCGCAATGGGAAGAATGGCGGCGTGGGGAGGAGAAAGCGAGGGAAAATTGGCTGGAGTTGCTGCCCCATTGCGGCGCGATCGCGGCGGCTGGGATTGTCGGTTCGAGGGGGCCTGTGTTTGCGCCGATGGCGGCTTGTGCGAGCGGAATTTGGGCGATCGCGCGCGCTTTTGAACTTATCCAAATGGGAGAGTGCGATCGCGTCCTCGCCGGAGCCGCAGAAGCGCCCATAAGCCCCCTTACGCTCGCTGGATTTCAAAAAATGGGTGCAATGGCTCGAACGGGCTGCTATCCCTTCGATAAGCACCGCGAGGGGCTGGTTTTGGGGGAGGGTGCAGCCCTGTTTTTATTGGAATCTGCGGAGGCGGCGATCGCGCGTAACGCTAAGATTTACGGGCAAGTTTTAGGGGTGGGTTTAACCGCCGATGGGTATCACGTTAGCGCGCCAGAAATGCAAAGTCGCAGTGCCGCGATCGCGATTAAACAGTGTTTGGAACGCAGCGGTTTGCAACCCGCAGAAATCGACTACATTCACGCCCACGGAACCAGCACGCTGTTAAACGATCGCAACGAAGCCGAGTTAATTCAAGCTTTATTTTCTCATCCCGTTGCCGTCAGTTCGACTAAAGGAGCGACGGGACATACATTAGGCGCATCCGGCGCGATCGGAATGGCTTTTTGTTTGCTGGCTTTAACGGAACAAATCTTACCCCCATGTGTGGGCTTAAAAACATCTGAATTTAACTTAAACTTGGTTCGAGAATCGCGGAAAACTTGCCTCAAAAATCTTCTTTGTTTGAGTTTTGGGTTTGGCGGACAAAATGCTGTATTGGCATTAAGCTTGCCGGTCTAGTAGGGTGGGCAGCGCCCACCAGCTAATACTTTTATGCGTTTCTAAACTTATACCAATTCTCAGTTACGATGCACTAAATTTTTCGTCGTAGGGGCAGCCACATTATTCATTGTTGTCAACTTAAGCTTAAACGCTCGCACAGACCGCCTTGGGTTCAAACCCAAGGCTAATAACTCAAGTCCTCATTTATAGGACTGGGAAATTCAGATGTATCCAACCCGTTTCAACGGGTTTCAGCTAATCGCTGTAGAACTTGAGTTCTTGGCGGGCTAAGTGTTTCACCTTAAGTTGACGCTAATGAACATTGTTATGCCCTCTTCGGGAATCGTGCAAAATCAATGAGAATTGGTATTACATTCACGCTTCAATGCAGCGCGATATCGGTACAATAAAGGAACTCTTTTTCTAACCTAAAGTGCAGCCATCTACATCATCCGAAGAATGGGAACGAGTCAAAGCCACATTCCAGAAGATTTGGGGTTATGCTGATTTTCGTCCGCCCCAAGGTGAAATTGTTCGCGCAATTTTAGCGGGAAAAGATGCGTTAATCGTGCTGCCGACGGGGGGCGGAAAATCGATTTGCTTTCAGTTACCCGCGCTGCTGAAAACGGGGTTAACGTTGGTGGTTTCGCCGTTGGTGGCGTTGATGGAAAATCAGGTGCAAGAATTGCGCGATCGCAACCTTCCGGCGGCACTACTGCATAGCGAAGTTCCCAAATTACAACGCCGTCAAACCTTAGACGCGATCGCGAAACAAACCCTTCGCTTACTCTACCTTTCTCCGGAAACGTTATTAAGTCCTCCCGTTTGGGAAAGACTCTCGCAACCGCAAGTTAAAATTAACGCTTTAATCCTTGATGAAGCCCACTGTTTGGTACAATGGGGCGATACCTTTCGACCGGCTTATCGACGTTTAGGGGCAGTGCGTCCGGCGTTATTAAAAGGGAAACCCGAGGGCGAAAAAATCGCGATCGCAGCCTTCACCGCTACCGCCGATCCTCGCGCCCAAACTATTATTCGCAACACCCTCCAACTCCACAACCCCCAGCCCTTTCTCCTCAGTCCCTATCGCCGCAATCTCAACCTGAAAGTACAAGTGATTTGGACTCCGAGGGGGCGACGACAGGAGATGTTAAAGTTTATTAAAAACAAAGGCAAACAAGCCGGTTTGGTGTATGTGCGATCGCGCAAAGATAGCGAAGAATTAGCTGCCTGGTTTCAAACGTTAAGCTATCAAACCGCTGCCTATCACGCCGGATTGAGTGGAGAAGAACGGCGTAAAATTGAAGGAGATTGGTTGAGCGGAAAAACGCAATTTGTCGTCTGTACTTGCGCCTTTGGCATGGGAATTAATAAACCCGACGTGCGCTGGATCGTTCATTTCCAAGCGCCCTGTTTGCTCTCAGAATACATTCAAGAAGTCGGGCGCGGCGGGCGGGATGGAAAACCCGCCGATGCGTTAACCTTAATGAGCGAACCGAGTGGATTTTTAAACCCAGAAGATAAACAGCGCAACCAATTTTTTAGCGATCGCGCCCAACAACAATACCAACAAGCGCGAGAAGTAGCTAAAAAGTTACCCCCCTCCGGAGAAATTGCCGCAATTTCCCGACAGATTCGCGGCGGCGATATTGCCCTTTCTTTACTCCACAGCGCCGGTCGAGTTATCTGGTCGGATCCGTTCCATTATCGCCAAATTAAAAGCAGTTCGGCGCAAAACTTAAACGAATTGAGCAAGCAACAACAAAAAGCTCAAACACAAATGCAAGACTATTTAATAACCCGCAAATGTCGCTGGCAATTTCTCTTGGAAGCCTTTGGACTTGTTCGCGAAGCAACGGGGTTGAAATGCGGTCATTGCGATAATTGCAATTCCAGATAACTCGGATCATTTGAGAATTGGTATTAGATTAATATAATATGTCATAATGAGTTTCGTAGCGCTATATTAGTTCGGGTTTAGAAGCAAGTTAAGTCAATCCTCACTCTATTGAAACGATGTCTGAAGCAGGAATCGATAAGTATCCAAGCAAAATTATTTACACATCGCCCTGCATCAGAACCTTTGTAAATCAAGGATTTCAGCGATAGAGAATAGGTAATTTATTTTGCATGAGTGCTTATTAGCAATCAAACATCAAATTCAACTCTTACTGTAATATTCGCTGCCTTTGCCTAGCCTACTACCGCAACTGTCTTAGAATCGGGGGGGCGCGATCGCTGAAATACCTTCTAAATCTTGACTTTGGCGAGCGCTTTTTCCCTCATTAAAAAATGCTTAAAGATGGTTGCGGTAATACAAAGCTTAACCCACTTTTCGACGCAACAATGCGAGCGAACCAAGACCGAAAACTATCAGCGATGAAGCCCATCCTGTTTCGGGGACAGATACAGAAGAGGGGTCAGAAGGTTTAATAATACCATTATACAGTCGCAAGGATGCGATGCGACCGTCTGCAAATTCTAATTGCGCCGGACCGCGAAGATTGTCAACAAAAAAATGCAATAAATGCCCGGGGTTGTTAGGGTTATTCAGGTTCAATTGGTCTGTATTTGAGACAAGCTCCAAGTTTCCGTCTAAATAAGCTTTGACTTCCCGAACTCCATCCACTACAAAATTTGTCAATACAACATTGTGAAATCCCGGCGTTGTAAAGGTAGTAGAACCCGTCACAACAGGGTAGACTTGCAAAGCGTTATTAGGAGATACATAGAAGCCGTTGTCAGATTGACGATTCTGAGTGTCCATGACTCGACGCCAGCCACCGCCATAGGCAGCCCGAGACTTAAACTCAAAGGTCATTTCGACCGAGTAATTGCTGTAATCTATGAGTCCAGTCGTGTCAAGTGACAATCCGGCATTCAAAGTTGGACTACTTCCATCTCCCGACCATCTGAACACTCGTTGGCTCTTCCCATTAACCGATGCGGTTTCAAAGCCATTTAGACCTAGCGGATCGATGGAGATTAAGGCAGGCGCTGATGCTTCATTGGCAGCAAGTGTGTCATTGAAACCATAGGTAGCAACCAATGATGCTGCTTGTGCTCCAGTTGCTGACAATCCAAGTGATACTGCCAAGAAGGTCAGTGTTTGTAGAGTTTTCATTGCTAACTTTCTCCTATCTAGAGTAGACATCTCCAAAATATCCCGTAGAGAGCCTAATAGACATTATATATCCAAAATAACTGGAAGTATTGTGAGCGGGGGAGAGGGGGAGAAAAATTTGACCCGCAGTGCGTTAGGTGCGCGCCGAAAAATCTGTTCCTCCCCTCCAAAGTCTACAAAGCGCCTAACGCACCCTACCTAGGAGCTTAGCAGAAACTGATATGAAATGACTGGTGGTTCTCAACCATCACTAACACTCGACTTCTTACTCTTAGAAGTCGTTTTTTTCGTTGTAGTTGTCTTCTTTTTCGTTGTTGACTCCTCGGCAGTTGTCGCCTTCTTTCTCGTCGTTGATTTCTTCGTTGTAGTTGTCTTCTTTTTCGTCGTTGATTTCTTCGTTGCAGCTTTTGCCGACAGCAGTTCTACTGCTTTTTCTAAGCTAATACTTTCAACCGTTTCGCCTTCGGGAATGCCGACGTTAACTTTACCGTGCTTAATATAAATACCGTAAGGCCCTTGGTAAATATTCACAGGTTCGCTGTCCGCCGGATGCGCTCCCAATTCTCGCAGCGGAGTTTGAGTTTTGCTGCGACCGCCGCGACCGACTTTCGGTTGGGCAAGCAACTCTAATGCACGTTCCAGGGTAATTGTCAAGGGGTCGTCGGGGGCTTTAATCGAGCGGTAATCCTTTCCTTCTTTGCCTTGGTCGTGGACGACGTAGGGGCCAAAGCGTCCGAGGCTGGCTTGGACTTTTGCGCCGGTGGCGGGATGCTGCCCCAATAGGCGCGGCAAAGCGAGCAAACCGACTGCCATTTCTAAGGTTGCATCCTCCGGTTTCACGCCTTTAGGGAGGGAAGCGCGTTTGGGTTTGGGGTTATCGTCGGTTTTCTCGCCGAGTTGGACGTAAGGGCCATAGTTGCCGATTAAAACGAAGATGGGTTCGCCGGTTTCGGGGTGGAGTCCGAGTTTGTCGGGGCCGTCGATTTTTTGGCGCAGGAGTATGTCTACTTGTTCGGGGTTGAGGTCGGCGGGGGTTAAGTCGGGGGGAATGGAAGCGGTGAGGGTTTCTTCGCCTTTTTGGACTTCGATGTAAGGGCCGAATTTACCGATCTTAACTTTACCGGGGAGGTTTTCGAGCGCGATCGCTTTAGCCGCACTCGGTTCGATTTGCGTTTCTCGGACTTTAATTTGCGTTTCTAGGCCCTGTTCCCCGGAGTAGAATTTCTCTAAATAGGGCAGCCATTTTACTTCTCCCGTCGCGATGTCATCAAGGGTTTGTTCCATTTTCGAGGTGAACCGAGTATCGACGAGATCGGGGAAATGTTCTTCGAGTAGGGAAGTGACGGCAAAGGCGGTGAAAGTAGGAATCAGGGTTTTATTCCGCATCTGGGCGTAACCGCGATCGATAATCGTGGCGATGATGCTGGCGTAGGTACTGGGGCGACCGATGCCTTCATTTTCCAGCGTTTTCACCAGGGATGCTTCGCTATAGCGCGCGGGCGGCTGGGTTTCGTGCTTTAGGGCTTCAAGATCGACGCATTCGGGCGTATCGCCGACTTTGAGGGGCGGCAAGATGGCATCTTTATCTTCGAGGGCGGCTTCGGGGTCGTCGCTGCCTTCGACGTAGGCGCGGAAGAATCCGGGAAAGTCGATGCGTTTGCCGGTGGCGCGGAAACTGGCATCTTCAACATCAATGTTGACGGTGAATTGGGTTAGGCGCGCGTCTGCCATTTGGCAGGCAACGGTACGTTTCCAAATGAGGGAGTAGAGGGAGAATTCGCGGCCGCCCAGTCCGGTTTCTTGGGGGATGCGGAAGCGTTCGCCCGCCGGACGGATGGCTTCGTGGGCTTCTTGCGCGCCTTTGCTTTTGGTGGTGTATTGTTTGGGTTTAGGGGAGAGGTACTCTTTGCCGTATTTTTCTTCAACGCAAGCTCGGGCTGCCGCGATCGCTTGAGCGGACAGATGCACCGAGTCGGTTCGCATATAGGTAATGTAGCCCTCTTCGTAGAGTTTTTGGGCGACACGCATTGTATCTTTGGCAGAAAGACCGAGTTTGCGGTTGGCTTCTTGTTGCAGGGTGGAGGTGGTGAAGGGCGGTGCGGGCTTGCGAACGGTGGGGCGTTCTTCGGTATTCGTCACCGTCCAGGTTTTATCGGCGATGCGGTCTTTGAGCGCGATCGCGTCCTGCTCGTTCAGCAACACGACTTTACGCCCTTTAATAATCTTCCCAGTGTTAGGATCGAAATCGCTCCCGGTTGCCAGTTTTTGCCCCGCTAAAGCCACTAATTTCGCCTCAAAGGGATTTTTATCCTGCTCTAAGGTAGCCTTTAAATCCCAATATCCCCCCGATTTAAACAAGCGCCGTTCTCGTTCCCGCTGCACTAACAAGCGCACGGCGACGGATTGAACTCGTCCGGCGGAGAGTCCGTAGGAAATCTTTTTCCACAGTAAAGGCGAGAGGGTGTAACCGACGAGGCGATCGAGGATGCGGCGCGTTTCTTGGGCGCGCACGAGGTTTTCATCAATCGTGCGACAATCCTTAAGAGCCTGCTGAATCGCTTCGCGCGTGATCTCGTGAAATACCATCCGCTTGGTGGGAATTTTTGGATTGAGAACCTGCGCCAGATGCCAACTAATGCTTTCTCCTTCGCGATCTTCGTCTGTGGCGAGAATTAGCTCGTCTGCGACTTTGAGGGCTTCTTTGAGTTCTTTGACAACCTGTTTCTTTTTTTTCGGGACGACGTAAATCGGCTCAAAATTTTCGCTGACGTTTACCCCCAACTGAGACCACTCTTTTCCTTTATGCTGAGCGGGAATTTCGTCGGCTGAGGAGGGTAAGTCGCGCACGTGACCCATCGAGGCTTCGACGCGATAGCTCGAAGGAAGGTAGTTACGAATTGTACGAGCTTTAGTGGGAGATTCAACGATAACGAGCGTTGGCATAGCGGATAGTAGGGTTCTCAAAAAGCAATTTTAATGAAGCACTCGGAGCGGAATCCTTGAGAAAGGCGGGACTCTCCCAACACCAGAATCTAGCAATGATTTCTTTTTAATCTATACTTTAGCTTCTTCGATCGCAATTCATACTCTTCCACTCTCCGAGTCTATGGTACTTATTGCTACAGTACAACAACTGCAACTCCTGTGCGATCGCGCCGAAGCTACTTACCCGGAAGAGTGCTGCGGTTTGTTGCTCGGTACGATTTCTGGCGAGATTAAAACGGTGCGAGAGGTGGTTCCAACGGAAAATAGCTGGGACGGGGACGCAGCAGCAGCGTTTGGCGAAGCGCTAGGGTTATCCGCGCGCGCGACGGGGAAAGAGCGAAGTTTTGCCATTGCACCCCAAATTTTACTGCAAGTGCAAAAACAAGCGCGCGATCGCCACCTTAATATTATCGGCATTTACCATTCTCATCCCGACGCTCCCGCCATCCCCTCGCAATTCGATCGCGCGATCGCATGGCCCCAATACTCCTACCCTATCATTTCCGTCCTCGCAGGCAAAGCCGAAAATCTTTTCAGTTGGACGCTCGATAATGAAGGAAATTTTCAAGCCGAAGCCATCCACATCAATGTTGTATTAGAGCGTTAAAGTTCTTTCGTTATCCATTATCAATTGTCCATTATCCATTATTAATCCTCCATCGTTGTGCGCTTGAGTTTATCGTAAAAATCCGAACTTTCTTGCGACGGTGTGAATTTGTGAATCGGGCGATAGTGCGGTTTCTTAGGCAAAGATTCCGTCGCTTGAGCTTCTTGAGAAACCGAAGGCGAGGGCGGTTCCACGTTCAGAAAATCTTCTAGAAACTCAGCCGGAGTTACTTCGGCTTCGGAATGAGTTGAGGGAGCAATTGTCGCTGCTGCTAAAACCTCATTTAATTTATCCCATTCCTCATCTCGTGTCGGAAACAATGGAATTTTACGACAAACTAAGCTTTCAAATTCGTGATTAAAGTGATAGGTGGGCTGTCCGCGTCGCACCCAAAACGCCAAAATTTGTTCGACAGAAATGTCTTTATAGCGTCCTTGATAGAGTGCTTCAATCGTTGCTAAACGCACCCAAATCGGTGGAAAAACCTCTAACCAACCGCTCACTAATTCCAGCGCCGTCAAAGATCCCGTTTCAAAGCCATAATAGCGAATTAATGCCACGGTTTGATTGATGACGGCCTGAGTGGTGGGATCGGTCATTTCAGTGATCGGTTATCAGTCATCTGGGGTGGGGAGTCGTCGTGCAGTATTAAATGCTAGCCCTGACCGAGGAAAATCTTCAACAACGCGATCGCATCCGCCGTTTAAACTTTCTTCAAGGTAAATTTAACCTATTTAGCCTGCGGTAAATTATCTAAATCTGAGTTGCGAGAAAGCATCGGGTAGTAGGCAGCCGTCAATAAAGAGAGTAAACTACAGCAGAACGCGCTTTTGGAATTCTAATTCCCCATTCCGTGCCGTTAAATCGACTCTTGCCCGATAAATTTTACTGATGTCGTCCAATCCTCCTTCCGTTCAACTTCTGCGCCAGCAAGCTGCATCGTTATTGCTGTATCAATCCGTCTTTTCCGGTGAAGTCGGGGCAACCTTTCTCCAGTTACTGCAAGCCCTACAGAGTGGCGACGTACTCGGTAAAATCGAAGCTTACGGGCGTTGGTTTCGGGGCTTAGCAGCGCGCGATCGCAGTTGGTCGGATTATCTCATCGAACAAATTTTACAGGACGATAACCCTTTTTCCCAACAAGCACAACGCCTTCCTTTCGATCGCCTACCGCCCGCCCTCGTGCAAGCTGCCCGCCACGATTTGCAAGCGCTGCAACTCCTTTCTCGCTGCGGGGGCAAACAATTAGCAGAATGGGTGCAAGCGCTGGCGTGGGTTCGCGACAGCGAGGACGAAACGCTGTTGCACGGGTGCGAAAATTGGGCAGATGCGATCGCCGATTTAGCCAGCCATTACGCGCGCTGCGGAACCGGGATTTTCGCCCGCTATCGCGTCTTCCGCTGGCATCAAGGCGAATTCATCGGCATTGCCTCCCCCGACCCCGTACAATGGTCGGAATTAGTCGGTTACGAACTGCAAAAAGCCGATCTCGCGCGCAATACCGAATTTCTGCTGGCGGGAACGCCCGCTTTGCACGTCCTGCTTTATGGCAGTCGCGGTTCGGGAAAATCCTCCCTCGTTAAAGCGCTTGCCAACAAATATACTCAGCAAGGACTGCGACTGATTGAAGTCAATCAAGCCCAGTTAGCCGAACTCCCGGAAATTGTGGAACAGTTGCGCGATTTGCCGCAAAAATTTGTTATTTTCGTGGACGATCTTTCGTTTGAAGAAGATAATGCCGTTTTTAAAGCCTTAAAAGTTGTATTAGAAGGTAGCACCACCGCTCGGGCGCAAAACGTCGTCGTCTATGCGACTTCTAATCGACGGCATCTGGTGCGAGAATATTTTAGCGATCGCCCCCGCCCTAGTGATGGCGATGAAGTTCACGCTTGGGATACACTACAAGAGAAACTCTCCTTTAGCGATCGCTTCGGTTTAACTCTTACCTTTGAACCCGCTAACCAGGATACCTACCTTGTTATTGTCCGCCACCTTGCCGCGCGATCGCGTCTCGACTTACCGACAGAAGAGTTGGAATTTCGCGCCAAACAGTGGGCAACTCGCCATAACGGACGTTCCGGGCGTACCGCGCGGCAGTTCGTCGATTTCCTGCAAAGCGAATTGGCATCAAAACGCGAGAAACAAAATTCTTAAAAATCTTTGCATTGCCCGAGCCAGTTGTAAGAAAATGAGAACAATCGCCAAGGATTGCTGGCTTGTTTCAAACTCCCTTGCCTCGAAGTTAAGTTAGAAAAGGAGTAAAGTCCTTGGATTGCTATAGATTGTAGGGTATGAAATTCTTTCGTTTTACGATCGTCATTGGGGTTGTAATCTTTATTGTCAGTTTTGGCGTGACAATCGCGATCGCGCGAAACTCCCAGCTAGCCTTCCTCAGCGCCAGTCTCAGCGTCATCGCCAGCTACATCGGCGGCACGTTCTTCTACAAACGTCGCCTCCTCGAACAGCGCACCCTTCGCAACTCCCTCTACAATCAAATCGAAGAACTCGAGCAAGAAGAAGAACAACTCTATCATTCCCTCTACGAAGCCACCGCCACCCAACAAAACCTCGAAGCCCACATTCACGCCCTTCAATACGAATCGGAACGGTTGCGGTTGCGCGTCGCCGAACTCCACAACCAGCGCAGCTTACTGCACGAAAGTTTAGTTCAACTCAAAAAAGAACACCAAGAACAAGTTGAACCCCTACACCAACTCCAAAAACAGATTCAATTCCTCGAACAACGCCAAACTCAAGTTAAACATTCCCTCGAAATTAAAACCACCGAAGTTCAACAAGCTGAAACAAGACTCGGTGCCTTGAAACTCGAAATTGAAACCTTACAAAATCAACTCAACAATCGCAGCAAGCAAGAAGAAGAAATCGGCGATCGCACATTTCTGCTCGAACGCAAGCGCCAAGAACTCGAACAACAAGTTCGACAACTTCAAGAACGGCTCCAAAATGGAACGGCAGTAGCAACTCAAGAAAGCGCCGATGAAGCGAAAGAAAGTAACATTCCCGCCCAACTAACACCCCTCCTCCCCAAAGAATGGTTTGACTTACTGACCTTTATCGACGGATTGAGCGATCTAGAAAAAGAAACCTTTGAAGCCATTATCGATCGCGACGAACAACGCCTTAAAGAAATTGCCGATCGCCACACCACCATGCCCGAAGTCCTCATCGAATCCCTCAACGAATCCGCACTCAGCATCTTAGGCGATACGCTTTTAATGGGCGGTAATGGCTCCCTAATTCCCGAATTTCACGAAGAATACTCGAACTTCCTGAAACAGCCCGTGCAACTCCACTTCAAGGAATTTTTATCCGTTTCCCAGCATCAAACTGAAGAGAGCAAGACAATTAATTATTAAAAGTTTATAAGTAGCGGGGCATAAACAAAGTTAACAAGACCTGTAGGGGGGTTAGCTGAAACTGTTGTTATGAGAGCGAGCTAGAAATCAAAACCCGCCCTCCCCGCATTCTATTTAATTACAACCTAGCATCAAGTAGGGTGCGGAGCGCGATCCTCGTAATACCAGTTCTCATAAATTTTGCACTGTTCGGCAGAATTAGGGCATTGCAGTGCAATGCCCCTACAGATAAAATTTAGTGCATCAGGATTGGGAATTGGTATAACGCACCATCAAGATATCTGCCCATTCAAATATTTCTCAGCCAGTAGTAGGGACGTTGTATATAACGTCCCTACTGATATAGCTTACCAATAATGTCGCAAGCCTCCACACTCAATGTCCATTCACATAACTTATGATTTGTCAATCCCTCCTAGGCAGGATTTTTAAAAAATTGATGGAGTCTTTACAGAGACTTTTACGCATTATTACTGAGTAAAGCTACCAGTTTTCATATCCTGACTGGATTTACGGATTTTTTGGCTTTATTTTTATCTATCTGTAGATATATTTTTTTGACGAAGATGAGCTATAGCAGTTGACCCTGCCGATTGGCGTATGTCAGTTTATTTATAGTGAAAACACTCAGAAAAGCGCGAAGTTACCACAAGTTATACAAGATTGTTAATGGGTAGTTTCTACGAAAAATAAGGTTATTGGTAATCTCCCTTTCAGAGGATTCCTACTATCAACCGTAACTCCTTTAGGAAATCTTAGCATCATGGCTATTTCAATCACGCTCGAAAAGTTATTTATCGTTCCTGCTGGAGCAGCAATTATAGCGTTGGGAAATGCTGGAGCGTTACAGGCAGCGGTCTTAACATTTGATGATGTTTCTAACACAAGCAGCGCTGATTTCATTAATAGCAACTATGGTGAATTCAACTGGAACAACTTCGGGGTAGTCAACCGTATTCTTCATCCTGGAAGTGGTTACGACCGAGGAACTGTTTCAGGAAACTACACGGCATTTAATGCTTTCGCAGACCCTGCTTCCCTATCAAGCCTTAATCTTTTTGATTTTAATGGTGCTTATCTAACAGCCGCTTGGAATAATGGTCTTTCTGTGGTCGTTGAAGGTTTAAAGAATGGAATTTCTCTGTATTCAAAGACCGTAGTTGTCGATACGACAAGTCCAACTTGGTTTGATTTTAATTTCTTTGGGGTTGACCAATTAAAGTTTAGTTCTTACGGCGGAACTAATCCAGGAAATCTCGGAGGCGCTGGTACGCATTTCGCGATGGATAACTTTACCTTCAACGAGAAAAAATCTGTCCCCGAACCTGCTTCCACTTTAGGCTTGCTAGCATTGGGTGCAATGGGAGCCGGTTCGATGCTCAAGCGCCAACGGAAATAGAAAGCGCTACCCAAAAGCATAACCCAGTGGCTTCACTTCATTCAATTAAAGCAAAGTCCGTGTTTTCTTCAGTGGAAAGCACGGTTATTTTTTTATCTAGAAGAATATTATCTAGCGGTTTTCGATGGGATAAGGTTCATTTCCGCGATCGCAAACATTGCACATCCCCACTAAAAACGATCTAGCTCCTAAATACGATCGCTACTACTACTACTCGTAATGTATACCGAACTCCTGCGATCTAAATCACATTGCTCGAAAATTCATAAAGTCTTCCGTCAAGCTTTTTTATCTTTCCATGCCTAAAAGCTAGAAATAATCGGAATCTTAGCCTCTTTCGCTAACGGACTGAGAGTATTTCTACTTATCCTCAGAATTTGATGTTTCGATGAAGATTGCGTGAAACTGATGACAGTGAGAATTGAGCTATGCCAAGCTTATTTCAGTGAGAACACTCCGATGAGCGCGAAACTACCCCCATAAATTCGGTTTCCTAACAAGTTACGAAAAACAATGAATGGGCGGTATCTACTCAAAAGAAATAGATAAAAAATCGCACCTCTAGAGTATTCCTACTCTCAATCTCTACTTGTTTGGATAGCTCTGAATTATGGTCACTTCAAAAACGCTCGAAAAAGTATTCATGGTAGCGGCTGGAGCAGCAATTGTAGCAGTTATAAATCCCACCGCATCAACAGCAGCCGTCTTGACTTTTGATGATGTTTCGACGACAGCCAATGCTGAGCTTATTACTAGCAACTATGGTGGATTTAATTGGAACAACTTTGGTGTAGTAAATATTAACCACGCTCCCCAAAGCGGTTATAACAAGGGGACAGTTTCAGGAAGCTACACAACTTACAACGCTTGGGGAAATCCTGCTTCTTTATCAAGCCTTAATCTTTTTGATTTTAATGGTGCTTATCTAACAGCCGCTTGGAATAATGGTCTTTCTGTGGTCGTTGAAGGTTTAAAGAATGGAATTTCTCTGTATTCAAAGACCGTAGTTGTCGATACGACAAGTCCAACTTGGTTTGATTTTAATTTCTTTGGGGTTGACCAATTAAAGTTTAGTTCTTACGGCGGAATTAATCCAGGTCTTGGAGGCAGTGGTACGCATTTCGCGATGGATAACTTCACCTTCAACGAGAAAAAATCTGTCCCCGAACCTGCTTCCACTTTAGGCTTGCTAGCATTGGGCGCAATGGGAGCCGGTTCGATGCTCAAGCGCAAACAGAAATAACCTACCTAATCGTAATGTCCGCCGATCGCAAAAATGTAAATGTATCGGTCATCAAATTTGTAAATCAGACGATCCTTTGAGGATAGTCTGCGCGACCAGAATCCAGAAAGTTGATACTTGAGGGGTTCTGGTTTTCCCGTACCTTTTGCCGGATCGTCCCTTAGCATTTCCTTAAGAACCCGACATAGAACGCGATGCTGTTTGGCATCTTTTTGTCTGAGTTCCTCATAGGTTAGCCAAGTATCTCCTTCAAACACCAAAGATCTCATCGATCTCCCGGGCAGAGGGTTGGTAGCCTTTGCCAGTTACGTGAGTTGTTAAAGAAGCAGAGATTTGTTTCATCAGAGCGCTATTCTGGAGGACGTAGAGCGTTTCTTGGGTTTGTTCCCAATCTTTGGCGCTGACAACGATAAAGTCAGAACCGCTCTGTCCGGTGACTTTAAGCGGTTGATGGCGGTCGATAACGCGATCGATCCAATGTTGGAATCTGTCGCGAAATTGGTCGATTCCGATACTATCCATTACAGTTTCGGGGGCAATTTATTCAAGCTTAACCGAATCGCCGTATTTTCGCGCCCACTCTTCAACCCATTTCAACGGGTTAAGGGAAAACGCGGTTATTTTTTTTAGATTCAAAGCGTCTTCCCAGACCTCTTCAATCCTGACTCCTAAACTCCTGTATTCTTTTCCAAGAGAGTTTCACACCCAGACAGACTCGCTATAGTAGTCTAGTAAATCAGATTGTCCGCAGTGTCGATCGCTGTCGATTGTGTCTCATTCTCAGGATAGATGTCTTTACCCAAACGAGTTTCAACCGCCCTCATCAACGCCCTCGCCGCCGGAGTCGTCCCCAGAATGGGATTGGAAAGCATCGCTGTCGGGAGAGAACGCGAACTTACGGCAATGACACAAGACTTAGAAACGATTGCCGACGGCGGTGCGGCGTTTCGCTTCGTCGTCGGGCGTTACGGTGCGGGAAAAAGCTTTTTATTGCAACTGTTACGCAACCGCGCGATGGAACAAGGATTCGTGGTTGCCGATGCCGATTTATCCCCCCAATTGCGCCTCGCGGGTAGCAAAAACCAAGCCCTGGCAACCTATCGAGAGTTGATGAAAAACTTAGCGACGCGCACCCATGCAAACGGCGGCGCGAGTGCTTTGATTTTGGAGAAATGGATTAGCAGCATTCTCAATCAAGTGGCGCGAGAGACGGGAAAACAACCGGGAGAACCGGAATTCGACAGCAAAGTTGAAAGTAAGATTCGCGAAGTTGTCGAAGATTTGGAAGGGTTGGTTCACGGTTTCGATTTTGCCAATATTATCGTTGCTTACTGGCGGGGCTATCGCGAAGATAATGCGGCGCTTAAAGATGCAGCGTTGCGATGGTTGCGTGGCGAGTATTCGAGCAAAGCTGAGGCAAAAGCGGCGCTGGGAACGCGAGTGATTATCGATGACGATACTTGGTACGATTATATCAAATTATTTGCCAAGTTTTCTGCGGATTTGGGCTATAAGGGGTTGATTATTTTCCTCGATGAAGCGGTTCATTTATATAAGGTATCGAATGCAAAGTCTCGCCAAGCGAATTACGATAAACTCTTGGCGATGTTCAACGATTCGATGCAGGGGAAGGCAGAATATTTAGGAATTGTCGTGGGCGGAACGCCGGAGTTTATTGAGGATAAACGTCGCGGTTTGCAGAGCGATGAGGCTTGGAAAACTCGTTTGGTTCCCAGTCGTTTTTTAAAGAGCGGACTGCGCGATTTTTCAATGCCTGCGGTGCGTTTGGAGCCGCTAACCGCCGCCGAAGTGACGCAACTGTTGCAGCGTCTCAATCAAGTTCGAGTCGAAAGCGATCGCTCGATTCCGCTGTTATCTGCCGCGCAAATCGAGCAGTTCCAACAAGCGGTGATGAATCGTTTGGGAGCGGATAAGTTAATTACGCCGCGCGAAATTGTGCGAGATTTTATTACAATTTTAAACCTTTTGCAACAGAACCCGGAAGTGCGTTTAGAACAATTGCTTTCGAGTTCGGATTTCCAAGTTTTGGGAACGGATGCAGAAGAAGATGATTATACGCTCTCGCTGTAATAGGTATGTTAATTGAAGCAGAATATCAAAATCGAGTTGAAAACGCGATCGCGACACTCCAGAACGATTTACCGACGTTGTTCGAGCGGGATATTGACTACAGTATCTATACGGGCGAGATTGAGTTTAAGGATCCGGTGAATGAGTTTAAAGGGAAGTTCAATTATCGGATTATTTTTTGGACGCTGCGCTTTCATGCGGCTTTATTTTTTACCCAAATCTTTTTTGATGTGCATCGTATCGAACAGACAGCCAAGGAGACGATTCGGGTAGAATGGACGGTGCGAGGGCGGTTGCGATTGCCGTGGGAAGCGAATTTATTTTTTAATGGCGATTCGACTTATACTTTAACACCGGAAGGATTTATCGATCGCCATCGGGATACTTGGGATCGGAAACCAATCGAGATTTTGAAACAGTTTCTCCCGCAGAGTAAGTCGTAGTCCCTCCGTCCCCTGGTACGCTGAGTCTCGACTTCGCTCGACTGCCGCGAAGTCGAAGCGCCCTCACCCCCTCTCCCTATCTCCGACTTGACTGATAACTGCTTTTATGCTCGATCCCAGACGAAAAAAAGAACTAAAACGACTGATTGAAAAGCTAGGATTGCCGGACAACGTGCGGGTGGATTTTAATTTATTGGATTTAGCTTTAACGCATCCGTCAATTTCAAAGACGGCGAATTACGAGCAACTGGAATTTGTAGGCGATGCGGTGGTACGTTTGGCTTCTTCGGAAGTGTTGCTAGAAACTTATCCCGAAGCCACGGTGGGGGAATTTGCGGCGGTGCGATCGATTTTAGTGAGCGATCGCGTTTTAGCCTCCTTTGCCGAAATGTACGGACTCGATCGCTATTTACTCGTTTCAAACGGGATGATAAGCGATCGCGCGGGTAGAACTTCTCGTCTTGCCGATGCTTTTGAAGCCATCCTCGGCGCGCTATATCTCAGCACCCACACGATGGAATTGGTGCGTCCTTGGCTGGATCCTCTCCTCAAACAAAAAGCTGAGGAAGTGCGCCGAGATCCGGCACGCGAAAACTATAAAGATGCGTTGCAAGAGTGGACGCAGGCAAAATACAGAGTTTTGCCCGAATATCGCGTACAAAAAAATGAACTCGAAAGTAACGAATTTCACCGTTTCAGCGCTGAAGTTTGGCTGCAAGAACGCTGTTTGGGACAAGGAACAGGAGCGACAAAAAAGGCGGCAGAACAGGCTGCGGCAAAGCAAGCCTTTTTGTCAGTGTGTCCGAATAATGAATAATGGGGAAATTATGAATTATGAGTGATGAATTATGAATTATGAATTATGAATTACGAATTACGAATTACGAATTACGAATTACGAATTACGAATTACGAACAACGCTTTCGGGTTCGCTCGTTCCTTCCGCTGCGATCGCGGGTAGCACCTCAAGCCGATCGCGGCGTTCCGATAGAGAGTCGCTTTGCAGTCCGCGTTGCCTCCCCTTACGCTGAGACAAAAACAGCGCCCCCAGCCCCAGACAGATAATCGTAGCGCTAAAAATTTGACCGAGGACGGGAATCGCCGCGATCGCGACAAACAGCACTAAACCGACGCACAGTGAAATCCAGTTCCGCGCCGACCACTCCGGTTTAAAATTTTGCACGAGAACGCGCCCGCCCCAATAACTCATCGCAATTTGGGGGACGAAACTCACAAAAATTCCAAAAGCGACCAGTAAAGCAAGGTTGGCAACCATTCCCACCCCCAGAACGGGCAGCACTAAACCGCGAAGGGTGTACCCAAAAAGGACAGCTAAGACAAAGGCAACGAAGGCAATCGCGATCGCGATTCCTCCGACCGCCAGTATCGTCGCTGCGCCCCAACCCAAACTCGCCACGGGGCGATCGCGAACCGTCCGCGCTAAACTTTGCGCCCAATGCGGTTTCAATCCCACCAAAAGGCTACCGACTAACGCCAGCGTTGCAAAGCGCTGCAATTGTCGCCAAAACGCGCGCGCGGGATTCACCGGCACTCCCGTTACCTTAGACTCGCTCTCGAGCGGTTCTCGAACCGTACTGCCTGCAATCCAAGCTTTTTTGCCGAGTTTTGCCGTTTCTGGCGAGCGATAAGTGAAATTACCGCCGATCTGGGCGGAGTCGGCAACAGCGAGACCATCGGGAACATTCGGCGGCGCGATCGCGGGTTCGGGGAGGAACGGAATCGTTAGGAAAGAGCGGTTCCCAACCCCGATCTGAACGTTGCCATCGAAGATACCATGCAACGCTACCGCTCCGGCAGACGCGATCGCGTTCCTCTGCACCGTTCCCGCCAGTAAAGCGCGCGCCCCCCCAAACATCATATTCCGACCGACGCGACTGCCGACGCGACTTTCCAAACTCTCCCCTAACCCTGCCACATCTTCGCCAATCTCTGCCCGCTCGTCGAGCAGTAAGACTTCTCCGACTAAGCGTAAATCTCCCCCAACCTTGCCGTTCGCAACCACCGTCTGAGCGATCGCGATCGCGTCCCCCGATACTTCCCCGTTAATCCGTACTTGCCGCGCGATAATCACGGCATCGCCGCCGATGGTTCCATTCACTGTCACCGTCTCGGCCGCGAGGTAAGCATCATCCTCAACCGTACCGTTAATCGTAATCCTTTGCGCCGCGATCGCTGCCGTTCCGCCCACCGTTCCTTCAATCGCTACCGTTTTCGCCCTCAAATACACATCCTCATTTACAATCTTTTTCGCCTCAATCGTCGCGTTCTGCGGAACGTTCGCCGCCCCGACCAGCGTCGTACCCAACGCGAAGATTGCTAGTACCAGTCCGAGGAATTTGAGCAGGCTTCTTCGGGTAGCCCATAAATTGGAGCGCAGTCGAGAACGAAACATAGCGGGGGTTTAAAGTAGAAAATCGGCAGCCGCGAATGCAAGAATAACAGAAGGGACGAGCGAAAAGTCTACCATTTAAAAATTTTGGTCTGTAACTCCATTCATCGCAACCTGCACCCTAGCAGCTTTGCAATCTTAGTTTAACGTTCCTCCCATCTTCATTTTCCTACTCGATCGCTCAAAATGGTACTGCGTTCCACAACACCGAGCGTAATCCCTGGACGCTCTCCTAAGCTTAAGAGCCGGAAAATTCTTATTTCACAGGGTATTCCGAAATTCTCATCGGTAATATCGCTGAATGGTCAAGTGCGAGAAAGCCGCCTTTTTCCGGAATCTTAAGGCATCCGGACGTAAAATATAAAACCTTCTCCTTAAGCTTTAAGCCAGTGGGTAGTTTTTCTACCCTGCGACAGTTACCTAAAGTGAAAAGGAAAGACCGATTCATAACCCAATCGCTCGCTGCAAGTTTCACAATGGCTATCATAGATGAAGATTAGACTCGAATAGCTTTCGGATTAGAGGAGAATGCGCGCTCAATCCGCCGCCTACGCCATGTTGTGAGCCTAAAAGTCCGATCTCCTTTACTTTTCTGCTGCTATGTCTCTCAAAGCAATCAAGCAATTTGCCACCCGAGGGGTCGGTCGCATCCCCCTCAATGCCTTTCTCGTTGTTCCTTTTATAGTGCAAATTGCAGGCATAGTCAGTGTTGTGGGCTACCTTTCTTTTAAAAGCGGTCAAAACGCCGTTAACGACCTCGCCGCTCAACTCCGGCAGCAAATTAGCGATCGCACCGAGCAAAAATTAGACGCATACCTCTCCATACCCCGTCAACTCAACCAAATTAACGTCGATGCTGTCGAACTCGGGCTGCTAAAACTCAACGATTTTACCACCACGGGTCGTTATTTTCTCAAACAGATGCAAGCTTTTGAGATTGGTTATAACAACTTCGGCAATATCAAAGGAGAATTTATTGGTGTCGAACGGCTTAATAGCGGCAAACTCCTGATTAATGAAGTTTCCGAGTCAAAGCAATTAGGCAAACTCTACGTTTACACCACCGACGCAAAAGGAAATCGCACCCGCTTAAAGGAAATCAAAAATTACGATCCGCGCAGTGAAGCTTGGTTCTCAGATACATTCAAAGCTGGAAAACCAACCTGGAGTCCGATTTATGAATGGGAAGATAAACCGGAAATTCTCTCGGTTTCTTATAACTACCCTCTTTACGATCGCGAGCGTAAATTTATCGGCGTTATCGGTATCGATCTTATTCTCTCCCAAATTGGCGAATTCCTCCGCACGCTCAAAATTAGTCCCTCTGCTAAAACTTTTATTATCGAACGCGATGGATTTTTAGTCGCTACCTCAGCATCAGAAGCGCCCTACACTCTCAAAAATGGCAATGCAACGCGCATTAAAGCTTCCCAAGGGCAAGATCGCCTCATGCGAGAAACCGCCCGCTTTCTCGAGAGAAAGTACGGCAATCTCCAGCAAATCCAAAAAGCTCGATTCCTGGATTTCAAGCTGGAAGGAGAACGTCAATTCGTACAAGTCACGCCCTGGCAAGACAAATTCGGCCTCGATTGGTTGATTGTGGTGGTCGTTCCCGAAGCCGATTTTATGGGTCAAATTAATAATAATATTCGCACGACCATTGTCCTCTGTCTCGCCGCTCTCGGAGTTGCGGTTGTCGTCGGCATTCTTACTGCCCGTTGGATTATCTTACCCATTCTCCGGCTTAAGGATGCCGCGATCGCGCTCTCCCAAGGAAATTTCGACTCCATTGTTCCCCTCAATCGCAAAGATGAATTAGGAATTTTAGCCAATGCTTTTAATAGCATGGCCCAGCAATTGCAAGCCTCATTTGCAACCTTAGAAACCCAAAACGCCGAACTGCAACGCCTCGATAAACTCAAAGACGAATTTCTCGCTAATACTTCTCACGAATTGCGCACGCCCCTCAACGGAATTATCGGTTTAGCCGAATCGCTCGTTGATGGCGCGACGGGCGAACTTCCCGATACAACCAAAGCCAATTTAAATACAATTATTGCCTCCGGTCGCCGACTTGCCAATCTCGTTAACGATCTTCTCGATTTCT
Source organism: Oscillatoria sp. FACHB-1406 (assembly GCF_014698145.1). Classification (NCBI taxonomy): domain Bacteria; kingdom Bacillati; phylum Cyanobacteriota; class Cyanophyceae; order Oscillatoriales; family Oscillatoriaceae; genus Oscillatoria; species Oscillatoria sp. FACHB-1406. Next base: position 455,593 of record NZ_JACJSM010000001.1, read on the forward strand.
CTCGCTTGCGGCACAAACATATCGAACTACAACTCACGGCGGTAGGTTTGCGGGAGATTGTTGATTTGGTATTAACCTTTTGTCAAACTCAAGTCGGTCAAAAATCGTTGCAACTGATTAACGCGATCGATCCGGAAACCCCTTTAGTTCTTGCTGATGAAAATCGCTTGCAACAAATCCTCTATAATTTAGTCGGAAATGCTATCAAATTCACCGAATCTGGCATCGTTGAAGTCTCGGCACAATTAGTTTTTCCCGAACCGCCTCCGAGCGATGATGAGCGTTTGTTTGCCACGACCGGAAACCTTGCCATCTCTGTTAAAGATACCGGCATTGGCATTCCCGAAGATCGATATGAGAAAATTTTTGAATCTTTTGAACAAGCGGATGGTTCCACTGCCAGAGAGTACGGCGGAACCGGTTTAGGACTCGCCGTTACCCAAAAACTGGTCGAGTTGCATGGGGGAGAAATTCATCTTACTTCTCAAGTTGGCGTTGGCTCGGAGTTTGTGTTTACGCTGCCCTTAGCTCGGTCGGCAGACAGCAAGTTACAACGCTGGGAAGATCGAGAGCGAAATAGGTCGCTTTCCTTAAAAGATTTGCGGCAAGCTCAAGACTTGCAAGCGACAAAATCAACCGCACAAATGATTGCCAAGCTAAGCGATAGATGCCCTCTTATTTTAACAGATAATAAGCCCAAGGTTAACAGTCAATTCAGGATTTTAATTGTCGATGACGAACCCGTAAACTTACAAGTTCTCGCCAATCATTTGTTACTAGAAAATTACGCGATCGCGCAGGCGACGAATGGTTTTGAGGCACTGGAAATTCTCAATAGAGGGTTTAAACCCGACCTGATTCTGCTCGACGTGATGATGCCGCGCATGACGGGTTACGAAGTTTGTCAAAAGATTCGAGAAAGCTTCCCCGCTCTAGAGTTACCAATCGTCATGCTCACTGCCAAGAATCAAACCGAGGATTTAGTGCAAGCCTTTAATCTCGGGGCTAACGATTACTTAACAAAGCCTTTCGTTAAAAAAGAACTGCTCGCTCGCATTAAAACTCATATCAGTTTGTCTAAGATTAACGCTGCTTACGGTCGCTTTGTCCCGCACGATTTTCTCAAGTTTTTAGGGAAAGAGAGCATCATCGATGTCGAACTTGGCGATCATACCTACAAAGAAATGACAATTCTCTTTTCGGACATTCGCTCGTTCACTACCCTTTCCGAGCAAATGTCCCCAGAAGATAATTTCAACTTTATTAACAGTTATTTGAAGCGCGTCAGTCCGGTCATTCGCAATCGCAACGGCTTCATTGATAAATATATCGGCGATGCGATTATGGCTTTATTTCCCCGCTGCGCTGATGATGCGGTTAAAGGTGCAATTGAAATGCAGGAACAAATTCGGCTGTATAACGCACACCGCGAGATGCAAGGATACGTTCCGATTTCAAGCGGTATGGGGCTGCATACTGGAGATATGATGTTAGGCACGATTGGCGAAGAACAGCGTATGGAAAGCACTGTAATTTCCGACGCGGTGAATTTAGCCTCTCGTTTGGAAAGTCTGACGAAACCTTATGGGGCAAAAATTTTAATCAGTCAGGAGACGCTATACTCGCTGGCTGATATGGAGAAGTTTCACTATCGATTTCTCGATCGCGTTCGCGTTAAGGGCAAAAATCAGGCGATCGCGATTTTCGAGATTTTTGACGGCGATCCTGAAGAAGTTCGAGCGCTCAAGCTGCAAACCAAAAGCGAGTTCGAGCGTGCAATTGTTTATTACTACCAGCAACAGTTAGAACCCGCCGAGCAAATTTTCCAAGAAATCTTGCGCCTCAACCCCGAAGATCGCGCCGCCGCCCTCTACCTGACGCGCTGCACCCAAAACCCAGATTCCCTCCCCATCGAAGGCGAGCTAGGTACAGAAATCTTAACCTCGAATTATAGCGTCACCCTAGGCGAATAAAGAATTGAAACGGGAAAATTAAAATAATTGGAAGAGCAGTTAGACCCGCTCGAACTTTGGATTCCGGTATTCGGTAAGTTTTAAGGCGCGCGATCGTCAGCAACAAGTATAATTACTCAATGCCACACCTCATTATTCGTTAAGTGAGACTTAATCGCTTGACAAGCTTAGCTTTCCGAAATCGTAAAAATCAAAAATAGAATTAAGAAGAGAATTTCATAAGTGTGAATTTTTGATGAAAAGCTTGAGACTTCTAAGCATTTATCGGGTCAAAAAAATAGGTATTATCCACGTTTAATTTCAGCCATTGAATGCGTTTATAATACGAGCTAGAAATCGAAACTAACACTGTGTTGGAGAATCAAATGCAGCTTACACGCCGTCAACAACTGGGTGATTTCAGCAGTCTGGTCTGCTTTAAAGCAGCAATTGCCGGAATGGAAGAAGCCTTGGGCGAAAAAGCAACCGCGATCGCGCTGACTGCGGCCGGTCGCAAGCGCGGGAAATCTCTCGTTCAAACACTGGGGTTAAGCCATACTTCCCTACCTAACGAGGAAATTGTCACCCAACTCCAAAAAGCTCTCGGCATAGAAGGAACCCGGTTGTGCATTGTTGAAAAGATCGAAACAGAAGGAGACAAATATAAAGTTTATGTCTCCGAAGCCCTCTGTAGTGCTGGCGAACCCGACGGAAGCGATCGCAAATGCTTATTTACCCTAGGAGCCGTCTGGGGCGCAATGGAAGAAATCTTAAACAAAAAATTCCGGGGCGTTCATACCGAAAGCGTATTGAAAGGCTCTCCCTACGACATCTTTGAACTCACGCCCATGTAAACTAATGGGCATCCTGCCCCTAGGGGCGATCGCTTGCTGTACTCGTTTTGAAATTATTAAGGAGAATTCAGAATGCCACTCAACGTCATGAGCCTTGAATCCACGCTGCAAAACTTCGTCGCTCAAACCAACGATATCCAAGGAGCCGCCCTCGTCTCTCCCGACGGTCTTCCTCTGGCTTCTAACCTGCAAGGCAACATGGACGAAGAACGAGTCGCAGCTATGTCTGCAACCATGTTGTCCCTCGGCGAACGCATTGGGATGGAACTCGCTCGAGGTAGCATCGATCGCATTTACGTTGAAGGAAACCAAGGCTACGCCATTCTGACGGGCTGCGGCGAGGATGCTGTCCTGCTTGTTCTTGCGGCTGCATCGGCAAAACAAGGCGTGCTAATGCTCGAAATCAAGCGCCTCGTTGCCGAACTGAAAGGCTATCTGAGCTAAACGGCTCCAACTCGGACGGGATTCATTGGTTGTCAGGAAAGAGGGAGTCATAATATGGGGATTTCGGGTCGTTTAATTACATTTTCTTTAGCAGAAGTTCTGCAAATTCTCGCTCGCGGACGAAAAACCGGATTGCTAACCATTCAAGGATTAGCTGACGAACAATGGCATCCCGCCCATTATATTTGGTTCTACAACGGCCGCATCGTTGGAGCCGCCTCCTCGCTCGATTGCCAAGGACTATTACTCATGATGCACCAGCGCAAATGGCTGAGTCCCCAAGCGCTGTCCGAACTCAACCAATTACGCGAACTCGACACTCCCCTCGGCTCTTACTTAAAAATCAAAAGTCACCTCCAAGGCGAACAACTCAAACTCCTGTTCCACGTTCAAGTGCTTCAACGAGTTTGCACGCTGTTTAAATACAAAGACGGACGCTTTAAATTTGACTCCCAAGCGCCGCTTCCCAAGGCCGAAATGACAGGAATGAGTATCTCCGGAGTTGAAGGCATTTTATTAGGACTGCGCGTTCTACGAGATTGGAGCGCGCTAACGGACAAACTTCCCAGCCCGAAAATAGGGTTGATAAAACCCTTGGGGGCTAAGCTGACGTTGAGCTTAGATAGCTTAGAACGGAAAGTTTGGGACTTGGCAGATGGAATGTTTTCCCTCGAGGAAATTGCCGTTCGTACCGCCCTGCCTATTACCGCGATCCAACAGACAGCTTTTCGGTTAATATCGGTTGGATTGGTCGAAGAAGTCGCGATCGAAGCTTACCTCCCCACACTGGAGATCGTCGCCCCTCTGCCAGAAGAGCCGAGCGATACTCCCAAGCAAGAAGAAATTTCCCCTTCGTTTCTCAAAAATTTAGTAGGCTTTTTAAAGAGCAAAGTTTCATACCCAGGAGTTTCCTCATCAGTTCGCCAGAATTTACTCAACATTCAGAGGAGTTAACACTTAATGGAGTTAATGCGATTAGTCGTAACGGGAGCCGTCGGAGCCGGGAAAAGTACCTTCGTTCGCACTGCCAGCGAAATTGAAGTTGTCGATACCGATCGCACCGCAACTGATACAACCGCTCTCCTCAAAAAAAGCACTACCGTCGCGATGGATTTTGGCAAATTTACCTTCGGTTCCGACAGAACCTTGCACGTTTATGGAACTCCCGGTCAAGCCCGCTTTGACTTTATGTGGGATTTGTTAATCGCCAAAGCTAACGCTTATATTTTGCTTGTCGCCGCCAATCGCCCCGAAGAATTTCGCCACTCTCGACAAATTCTCACTTTCATCAATCGGCGCGTTAAAATTCCAATGGTACTCGGCATTACCCATAGCGACTGCGAAGATGCTTGGGAAGGTGAAGATATTGCTTGCGCCCTCGGATTTCCGTTTGAAAATTTTCCACCCATCTTAACCGTAAACCCAAACGATCGCACCTCCACCATTGAAGCGTTAATCGCCCTCGTCGAGCATTGTTTGTTGCACTCACCTCAAACGGTTCGCCGCTAAAGGATAACAGACAAGCTTGCAAAAATTAATCGCTCGTCAAGTTAAACGGCTGCCTCTCATCAATTCAGTTCGTTATCCATTAAGCACCTATGTAGAATTATTTACACATCGCCATGAGCTAGAAGCACTGTAAGCCAAGGGTTTCGGTGCTTAAAAATTGGTAATTTATTTTGCCTAGGTGCTTATCCATTATCCATTATCAATTAAACTGTGGAACCCCCTCTCGAACGCTTCAAACTCTCTCAAACGGCGAAAGACCAACTGGTTAAACTCAAACGCCATACCAAAATCGACCAGTGGAATATTCTCTGTCGCTGGGCTTTTTGTCGCTCGCTTGCCGAACCAACCATTCCTTCTATCATTCCAATTCCTGCCGATAGTAACGTCGAGTTGACTTGGCGCGTCTTTGGGGGAGAGTTAGCCGATCTGCTTGCGATTGCGTTAACACAACGCTGCCATAACGATGGTTTAGCGACCGATAAAGAAACTCTCGCAACCCAATTTCGCCTGCACTTGCATCGCGGTATCGGATATTTAGCAGGCGATACAAATTTGCGAAAAATTGAGGATTTGGTGCAACTCGCCGCTTTCGTAATTCGTAATTCGTAATTCGTAATTCGTAATTCGTAATTCGTAATTCGTAATTCGTAATTCGTAATTCGTAATTCGTAATTCGTCTCACCTGGTACGCTGAGCGAAGTCGAAGCGCCGCCCCCTCTACTCCTCTCCTCGTCAGCCTTAACTTAGGTCATTCAACCGATTTTATCAGAAAAATGGGTTTAAAACCCTGCCCACTTCGGCATTTCGGCAAGCTCAATTCGCCGACCGGCAGGGGAGTGTCAAATAACGTCCCGACTGAAGAGAGGAGGGGAGGGATTTCTGGGAAGATTTCAAGCGCTGGGCAAAGAATCGGACGAGTCTTTGGGTTCCTCACGATTCCAGTAACTCGCGACTAGCGCCACCATTAACCACCACACGCAGTTAATTTGGGGACGATACCAAACCGTATCTACCATACCGTGAGTAAGGAGACCCGCGATCGCGGCTAGTGCTGCCATCAACCAAAAAGCTTGAACCTGACGCGATTGGTATAACTTCCTTAACTGTTGCACGCCTTGGTTAAAGATTGTCACCATTGTCCAGATAAAAGCAGCAAACCCCACGAAACCGACTTCTACAATCGTTTCTAAGAAAATGGAGTAGGAGCTTAAAGCCGTGTAACCCGTTCGCATATAGCGGGGATAGACGGCGTTAAAAGCGCTATTTCCCGGGCCGATGCCGAATAGGGGATAATCGCCAATCATCCTGAAAACGGCTTGCCAAACGTTGATGCGGAAGTTATTGCTGCTGTCACCGCGTCCGGCAAAGATGCTGAGAACCCTCAGCCGAAACGGTGCGGCGACGAGTAAGGCGAGGGCGAGAAGAACGAAAAAGGAACCGAAAACAATGGGTAATAGCCAGCGCTGCCAAAAACTCGGCAAGTAGGGCCGCCACCAATAGTACAGCGCCAAGCCGAAAACCGCTAATAAACTTAGCGTTGCTAGCCAACCGCCGCGAGAGTCGGTGAAAAAGAGACAAGCAATATTGACAAAAAACATCAAAGCTGCTAAAGCTTTTGGCAGTCGTCTTTGCCAAACAAAAAAGGCGGCAATGCTTAGCGCGATCGCGGCTAGCAAATATCCAGCCAGTAAGTTAGGATTGCCTAAATAGCTATAGACGCGCGTATCGCCCGCCATCGCGGAGGTGGGGTCGTTCCAGGTTGCCAACTGTCGGACTCCAAAAATTTGCTGGCGAATCCCATAGCTGCTGACGAGAAGGGCAACGAGTAGGTAGAGGGTAATCAGCCAATTGCGAAGTCGGGGCGATCGCAACACTCTAGCCGCTAACAGGAATAAGAATAAGTATAGGGTGAGTTTAACGAAGCCCGCGAGCGCTGCGGTTTTCACCGGGGAGAGGGCGGTTGCGATCGCAGCCAGTCCCCAATACGCAAACACCATATAATGAATGGGCGTGGCGGCTGCTGCCCTGCCATCATCAGCCAGCGTTACCAACAGCCAGTACGCCCCCACCGCCGCCAGCAACGCGCCGATTAAGCCCGTCGAAACAAACGGCCCCAAGGCTAAAACAACGGCAATTAACAGCGCCCCTATCGCCTCGCTGCCGTGGGTTAGCAGCCAACTGCCAGACTGCCAGCGATTGACAAAACTTAAAAGTCTGAAGAGATAGCTACCTTTGCGCCATTGGTAAGGCGGTAAAGTAGAAAGAGTTAACTGTTGCCAAACGGTCATACCAATTTTAAAGTTGAATTGATTGAGATTTTAAGCGAGGAGCGGGCGGCTCCAACCCTCGATCGAACCCAATCATAGCTCAAAACGTAATTTGTAATTCGTAATTCGTAATTCGTAATTCGTAGTTCGTAATTCGTAATTCATAATTCATAACTCACCATTCATAATTCATAACTCATAATTAATATGACTTTCGTCGGTCTTCATATCCACAGCGACTATAGCCTGCTCGACGGTGCATCTCAACTCCCCGCTCTCATCAATCGTGCGGTCGAACTGGGAATGCCCGCGATCGCGCTTACCGATCACGGAGTTATGTACGGCGCGATCGAACTGATTAAAACTTGTCGCCAGCATAACATTAAGCCGATTATCGGCAACGAAATGTATGTTATTAACGAAGACAATATCGAAATCCAACACAGACGCATTCGCAAATACCATCAAGTCGTTCTCGCGAAAAATACCCTCGGCTATAAAAACCTTGTTAAACTCACTTCAATTTCTCACCTCCAAGGCTTCCAAGGCAAAGGAATTTTTGCTCGCCCTTGTATTAATAAAGCCCTATTAAAACAATATAGCGAAGGATTAATTGTTACCAGTGCTTGTTTGGGCGGTGAAGTTCCCCAAGCCATTTTAGCCAGAGACTACGATCGCGCGCGCGAAGTCGCAAAATGGTATCAAGAAGTTTTTGAAGACGATTATTACCTCGAAATTCAAGATCACGGTTCGCCCGAAGATCGCTTAGTGAATGTCGAAATCGTTAAGATTGCCAAAGAACTCGATATTAAAATCGTTGCGACCAACGATTCTCACTTTATTTCCTGCTACGATGTCGAAGCTCACGATGCGTTACTCTGCATTCAAACGCAAAAATTAATTACCGAAGACAAACGCCTGCGCTATAGCGGTACTGAATACTTGAAGTCAGCGGACGAGATGAAGGCGTTATTCCGCGATCACCTCAGCGATGAAATTATTGAAGACGCGATCGCGAATACCCTCGAAGTTGCCGAAAAAGTTCGTCCTTATCAAATCATGGGCGAACCGCGCCTCCCGAATTACAACGTTCCTCAAGGACATACCGCCGATAGTTATGTCGAAGAAATCGCTTGGCAAGGACTACTAGAACGGTTGAAATGTCGCGCGATCGAAGAGATCGAACCCGTTTACCAAGAACGGCTAAAATACGAACTCAAGATGATCCAGCGCATGGGATTTTCTACTTACTTTTTGGTCGTGTGGGACTTCATTAAATATGCACGGGACGAAAAAATTCCCGTTGGCCCCGGGCGCGGTTCTGCTGCTGGTTCTTTAGTTGCTTACACCCTTCATATTACCAATATCGATCCAGTACATCACGGTCTTTTATTCGAGCGTTTTTTGAACCCAGAACGCAAATCGATGCCCGATATCGATACCGACTTTTGTATCACCAAACGAGAGCAAGTCATCGATTATGTAACCCAAAAGTACGGAACCGATAAAGTCGCTCAAATTATTACCTTTAACCGCATGACATCGAAAGCGGTATTAAAAGATGTCGCGCGTGTTTTAGGTGTCAGTTATAAAGACTCCGATCGCATGGCAAAATTAATTCCCGTATCGCGCGGAAAACCGACAAAGCTGAAAGTCATGATCTCAGCTGATACGCCCGAACCGCAGTTCAAAGAAGCCTACGAACGCGATACCGTTGCGATTAAAAACGAGCGCGACGAAGAAGTCGGACAAATGCCCGTCCGCCGCTGGGTTGATATGGCAATTCGCATCGAAGGGACGAATAAAACCTTTGGCGTTCATGCGGCGGGTGTTGTTATCTCTTGCCTGCCTTTAGATGAAATCGTTCCCCTACAACGAAATAATGAAGGAGCGGTCATTACTCAATATTCGATGGAAGAACTCGAATGTTTGGGATTATTGAAAATGGACTTTTTAGGTCTAAAGAATTTAACGACAATTCAAAAAGCGATCGCGCTAATCGAGAAAAATAATAATACAGTTCTAGACCCTTACGACTTCCCGTTAGAAGAGCGAAAAGCGCAACGAATTCTCGAAAAAGGGACAGCAAAAAAAGTTCCAGAAGGCGTAAAAAAAACTTACGAACTCTTCCGAGATGGCGAACTTGAAGGAATATTTCAAGTCGAATCGGAAGGCATGAAACAAATCGTTCGCGACCTCAAACCTTCCTGCTTAGAAGATATTTCTTCCATTCTCGCGCTCTATCGTCCCGGCCCGTTAGATGCAGGACTCATCCCCGATTTTATTAACCGCAAACACGGTAGAGAAGAGATTAGCTACGAGCATACTTTATTAGAGCCAATCCTTAAGGAGACTTACGGCGTACTTTGCTACCAAGAGCAAATCATGAAAACCGCCCAAGATTTAGCGGGATATTCTTTGGGACAAGCAGATTTGTTGCGCCGAGCGATGGGGAAAAAGAAATTATCGGAAATGCAAAAGCAGCGTTCGGCATTTCTTGATGGTTCGGCTAAAAATGGGATTTCGTCTCAATTAGCGAACGCGCTGTTCGATAAGATGGTTAATTTTGCCGAATATTGTTTGAGTTACAAAACGTTGATTTTAACGGAAGAATATGGCTTAATGCCGATCGGAAAAATTGTCGAAGAACGGATTAAATGTACGGTTTATAGCATCGATCGCAATGGTTTTGTCCGCACGCAACCGATCGCGCAATGGCACGATCGCGGCGAACGCGAGATTTTCGAGTATGCTCTAGATAATGGCTCGACGCTGCAAGCAACCGCCGATCATAAATTTATGACCGAAACTGGCGAAATGCTGCCTATTGACGAAATTTTCGAGCGGGAATTGGATCTATTAGTCGTGCCAACTCCCGGTTAGTTAGCCCGTGCGTTGATTAGCGCCCGTAAGCCCTTCAAGGAGTGTCGTTTTGCCGATAAGCGCGATCGCGCAATCAGTTACCATTGTTGCTTACTTCCTCAACAATGAGCGCGTCAGCCTCCTGTTTTCGCAAACTTAAATTGAAACCTCGCACGTTGATTTCAATCAGATCGCCGAGTGGGGCGACGCGAATCAGCAAGAATTCCGTCCCGGGAGTCAGTCCCATCGATACCAACTTTCCTTTGTAACCGCCGAATACTCTGTCATAGCCGATTACGCGCCCCTGCGTTCCGGGAGGCATTTCGCGCAATAGCATCGTTGTTTCTGTTCCCATTTTCTCTTCCTCCTTTAGATTGTTGGGTTCGCAATCGCTGACGACTATCTTTCCCGCAATCCCAGCATCGAGTCCCAAACGGTTGTCGCCAACTGCGATGACAACCGAACCACTCGGCTGGCGGCTAATCACTCGTAGTTCCATACCCGTTGCCAATCCAATCCCTAACCGGCGATTGATTCCGCTTTCATCTTTGAAGCTAACAATCCGAACGGGCGTATTGACGGGGGCGCGAGATAAGGATAAGTCAGCATGGGAATCGGAAGATTTTTCGTCAACTGTCGGACGGGGCGTTTCCCCGAAAAAGCTGAACTTCCAAGCTTTACGCTGTTTGGGGAGGTTGCGATCTAATTCTGAGGTGTCGTACTTCAAGGGATTTCTCTAGTCTAAGAATGAGCAAGCGGGAATTGTTTGTTGATAACTATTTTCATTAAATAGCTCAAATTAGATATAACTCTTCTGCTTAACAATTAAGATTTTTCTTAACAAAAATTAAAGATTTAAAAAAAAAGGGGCATAAAGGCTGTAAATAGGGGGCTAAGAAAGCACCACGCATCGGGAACGGCGAGTCTTCTTAGAAAAGTCGCTGAGGTATTGCGAGCTTTATTGAGAAAGATTAGAATTGAAGTTTGGGGCTGGGGGCGCGATAAAAAAATCCCCCTCCAAACAGGAGCGGGATTAACGTCATTTTTAGCAGCGATCGCGCTAATTTTTCAACAGCGGGTAATATAACTCTCCCGTCCAACCGACTACGCCCGCGCGCGCTCCGGCAGCCTGCCCAGTCCCCAAGAACAAATCAACGCGCCCGGGGCTTTTAATCGCGCCGCCCGCATCTTGGTCGAGAACAAAACGGTTAACAGTGGGAGAATCCATTTGGCCGTTACCGGCGCTGTAAGGAATGCGCGTGCGGACGAGGGCGAGCGCGCCGGGAGGCATCAGGGCTTTATCCGTCGCGATCGAGCGATCGGGGGTCAGGGGTACGCCGATCTGCCCCGTCGCTGGCGCGCCGAAGGTTTCTCGGAAGAAAATAAAGCGATTGTTGCGGGGAATAAATACGTCTAAATCTTCTGGAACCCGTTTGAAATAGTCGATCATCACCGGGAGCGTCAACCCACTGAGGGGAACGCGCCCTGCATTCGCCATCTCTTTGCCAACGCTGACGTAAGGATAGTCTGTATGTCCGTCGTAGCCGACGGTCATTTCTTGACCATCGGGAAGGGTCAGTCGGGCGGAACCTTGGATGTGAACGAGGAAGGCTTCAAAGCGATCGCGCAACCATACCAATTCGCCCCCTGCGATTAAACTATCGCTTCCCGTTCCGTCGATTCCTTCGAGTTGAGCGCGAGTCGGATGCGGTTTGGGCCAAGCACTCAAATCTGCCGGTTCGCGATAAAGGGGATAGCGATATTCCGCCGTGCGAACGCGACTCGCTGCATAGATCGGTTCGTAGTAGCCGGTAAAGAACACCGTTCCATCGTCTCGTCCGACAGATTTGTAGAAGGCGAATTCTTTCCGAACGGCAGCTTGGAGTTGTTGGGGAGAGCGGGAATTAGCGACGAGTTGACGAAAGCGGACTAAGGAACGACGAACGCGATCGCGAGTAATTCCAGCAACGGGATAGTTGCTGTAAACTTCTGCTGCCGAATTACTATTGAGATAGCGCAAGCTGTTATCAATCGATTGCAGAAGCGCTTGTTTATCTCCCGCCGTTCCCGAATACCCTTGAAATAACTGTTCGTCCAGTCCGAGGGAGGTATCTTGCGGCGAGACTTCAACCAGACGTAAGGGCGTTTGGCTCTGGGTCGAAGCTTGTGCGACATTCGTCTGACGGGCGGGCGGACGAGCTTCGAGTTTAAAAGCAGGCAGAAACAGTGCCAATCCCAATCCCAATCCCAGTAAAGCTGTTTTTTTCTTCACGATCGTTCGTAATAAAACCCAGTAAAAACTTAATAGCGATCGACGCTGCCTGCAAAAACTGGCTCGACCCGGATTGCCGCGACGCAACTCGGTCGAATGACCATATATTCGCCTTGCAGGTTTTTAATCGGTACGCTAATGAAGTTATTGTCGTTCGCTTTAGGCATTAGTTCCCCACTATACCATTTCTGAAAATCTTGAATGGTGGTAAAGCGGACTTCTTCGCGGTGGCCGCTCGATAAGAGGATATAGACGGCGTATTCGTCAGGCGTTCTCGGCATAAAAAATTTCCTCGATCCCAAGAGAAATGTTTTTAGGGAACTGCGCGCTTTGAACGCAATTAACCCCATCGCAAGTTAAGGTACTGCAAAGTGGGACTCTAAGACAACATTTTAAATCGCGCGAGGAGCGTTTCTAGGGTTTCGGGCAAGGTTTTTTGGAGGTCTTCGGCGCTTTTGAAGGTGAGTTGCTGGCGATTGACGAGATCGAAGGGAAATTTGCCGTCGAGATGTTCTTGTTGGATGAATAAGATTTGCTCGGTGCGTTTGTGTTGGAGGGCGAAACCGATTTCGACGCAAACGTTAGGACTGGGAAGGAGGGCGTTGCTATCGGTTTTGGCGATGGGGGTTGTATCGGCGATGAAGAGCAAGCTTTTGCGGATTTTCCGCAGTTGGCTGGCGCTGAGGCGTAGGGGCGCGTTGTGAGGGCGGGGGGCGAGTTCGAGTTTGAGGGGAAGGCGCGATCGCGGGTTGAAGGAGGCGATCGCTTCTTGTAAGCTTTCTTGTAAGATTTCAGTGGAGTTAGGATATTCCGTCTGATGGCTTAAATAGATGACGGGATCGAGGAAAGCGTTGATTTCCTGCTTGGTGAAGTAGATTTCGTGGGATACGAGATCGATATTGGAGATGGCATAACCGCCGCTGCCTTCGATGTAAAATTCGATGGTTTCTCCGTCTAGGTAGCGGGCGAACCAACTCGAGGTTTCGACAACGGCGCGATCGTCGAGAAAGTCGGCGCGCATTCCGGCTTTGAGCAAGCTATTCTGACTCAAACGCAAGTCGTGCGGGCGCTCGATTAGTTGCGCGATCGGTTCGTACCGTTCTAAATACCAAGCTTTCAGCGCGATAATTGCCACGATCTGCGATCGCCCCTCATCAATATCAATAAATGGGTACTGAAAATCTTATCATCGACCGCCCCGAATCCCAAGACAATGAGACGGATATGAAAAAACCGGGTTTCTCGAGCGGCAGAAAACCCGGTTTCTCAAATGCCTTGACCTTTCATCAACAGTAGGCACTGATATCTTCGCCGCATTCATCCGCTAAGTAACACAGCGCTCGGAAACGCAGCATCACTAACTCTTCGTAGAAGGGGTTGAGCTTGCACATTGGCGGGATGTGAAATAGGGTGCGCCCGAACAGTTTTACATCCCGCTCGAACGGACATTGCGCGGGAATCAAAGAGCATAAATGGTGCGCTACGTCAACATCTTGTACTTTGATATTGTTGAACCACTCCCGCATCGGACGCAACGGCGCAAACTTGGAGCGCGGTACTCGATGCGCTGGCGTTGCGGGCTGCGATTCGGAGGCGGTAGAGTCAAGCCAACTCCAACGGGAGGCGATCGCGGATTTGGTGACGGATTCGATTACATTAGCCATAACTGATTTGGGTATTCCCGGCTCGGGATAGTCTTGCTCGATCTCGATCTACAAAGATTCAATGTTGTTTTCCGGTAGAAACGATAGGCCTGTCCCACCTCGGATTTTTACACCGATAAACTCACCGAATCTGTTTTATCACTCAGTTTAATTTATGGGAACTTTATTTAGATGAAGCAAGCTTCAATAAAGTCGATAACCCTTTAAACTGACTTTCTATATTTTAGCTTGTATTTAAAGTTTAGCACGCGATGCGATCGAGATCGTCAATCGCAGTGACTCAGCGCTTAAGATAGCTAAAGTCCTTGTGTGAAAGGCTTTCAAGAGCTTAAGCAACGCTTATATTGTTTTAAAATAGTACCGATATTATTTCAAAATCAATACGGTTTTCCGTAGGGGATAGAAAGACTTTCAAGTTGAGAAGCCGAAAAAAAATTAATGTTATCAAGGATACAAAAACTATAAAATCATCGAAGTATCTCGAAGCTTCCTTAAACTGACGCTAGTATTTTCCTTTCAAGGCTTGTTTGTTTGATGGCGGCTCGGGAATGAGCGATGCTAAAGCTTCAACGAGCCACAATTTGTCCCTCCTTCACAGGCAGCAGGGGGATTTGTCGAGAACTGCGTCCTTTAATGTCATTATGTTAACTTTGTTGTGCTTTTGCATAGCCTTCAACCCCTCCTCGAAAACGATCTGTTAGTATGCGTAATACTGCTGAGAGGAGGCTATGCAAAAGCACTTTTAGCGTCGGGAAGCTGCTGGTTTCACAACCGCCGACTATTGCAAGCATGAGAATCTCAGAAATAAAGTTCCCTTTTGCCAAAGCGAACGAAGGCTTTGGGTTATTTCTAGCGTGTGGATTTCGGATTACAAAGATGAGACATTACAGGGATGAATGGATTGCGGAATGGTGCGGCGAACATGGATGGACGGATGCGTTCGCCGAGCGGCTCAATCATTACTGGGCGTTTCCCCCCGGGGCTGTTATCCCGGAACCGATTCCGACTAAGGAACTCAGAATGATTAAAGAAACAAAGGGTTTGTGTCGAGAGGAACGTTGGTGGATGGGCAGCGCGATCGCCATTACTGCGATCGCGGCAGCCTTATGCGTTATCCTGAAATCCCCCATGCCCCTCGTTCTTGCTTTTGCTTGGAGCGCGATTACGGTAGCGCGCTTAGAGGTGGAAGCGCCTTATCAGTGACCAAAATTTCGCCAGTAGATAGACAGCGAGAACATCAAGCCAACGAACGCACCTTTTTAGCCTGGTTGCGAACTTCTATCGCGCTGATGGGTTTTGGGTTTGCCCTAACTCGTTTCAGTCTCTTTTTGCGTCAGTTTCAAGTCGCGACGACGCATCAAGCCGCAACCCATCGCTCGATTTTCAACTCGGAAAACTTGGGGTTGAGTTTGGTTATTTTTGGGATTGTCGTTATCGTCTTAGCAGCTTGGCATTACAATCGGGTTTTTTGGCAAATCGAACGGGGGGACTATCGCCCCAATCGCACGATGGTTTGGATAACGACGGCAGCAGTTATCGTTTTAGGGCTTCTCAGTCTCCCGGTTTTGCTGTGGCGCGAGGTAACGCCGAATCCTTCTGTCTCGCCTTCCCAATTGCCAAAAGATGGGCAATCGTTTTAGGAGTCAACGCTCCGCTCAAAGTGCGTCGTTTCAAGCATTTTCAACATCCCGCGCAGCTAAACTGGAGGACGATCCCGCGCCGCACAACGCTCCAAGTAATAGCCAACCGTAGGTATTGAGACGGGGATCGAAGATCGTCACATCTAAGCCGTTCAACAGCATTAAACTTGAAAAGGCAAGGATATAGCTGAAAAGGAGAAAGCGTTCGGTTTGCCATTGCTGCAAGCAAAGAACGGCACGAGCGAGAATCCATCCCGCGATCGCGCAAAATAATAATAGTGTGGGAATGCCGGTTTCTGCTGCCAGCATTAAATATAAGTTATGGGGATGGCCGAACCAAAATTGCGTTTTCGCTTCGTATAAGGGCGTAAAATTCCGCAACCCCCAACCCAAAAGCGGGCGGGCGCGTGCCATCTCTCCAGCGAACTGCCATTGCGAAGCTCGCAACGCTGGGAGAGGCGGCGGTGCGTACATTTCTCCCGATAGCCGCCGCCAGAAAAAATCAGGTACGACGTTACGCAACGGTTTGCGCCCCCAACTCGGACCGAAAGAAGCCCAAAGTACGCTTCCCGCTGCCGTTCCTGCCGCCAATCCCAGCCAGTACCAACCTCGATAGAGGATGAAGGCGAGAAAACAAAGCGCGATCGCCCCCCAAGCATTGCGCGAACTGGTCAAAACTAAGGCAATAAGGCATCCGGAGAGGAAAAGAGTTAAAAACAAAAGTTGTCCGCCTTTTTGACGGCTTCTGCGCCAATTTTCGTAGGTGGAGATTGCCAGACCCAACCCCAGGATAAAAACAAAAGTTAAGTAAGCGGCTAATAAATTGGCATACATAAACGTCGAAGCCATGCGCCCGGAGGGGTTCCCCTGCGGTTCCAAATGCCAACCCGCCACCGCCCACACCCATTGCGGACTTTGCCAGCCGCCCCACATTTGCCCCAAACCGAGAATCACAACTGGAACGGTAGAAATGGCGAGAATCCAAGCAATGCGGTGCAACTGCTGGGGGGTTCGCAGCAGTTGGCTGAAGGCGACGAAACCGATGAAAAAAGGCAGAAAGTTGGCTAAACCAAGAAAGGCTTCGGCGGGTTTGTTCGCGAAGCAAGCGCTGAGGATTAGGAGTAGGGAAAGTATGCCCAGAGCGCGATTGACGGGCGATCGCGCAATGGAGCGAAACTGCTGTTTCCAGACGATTAAGATTGCGATCGCGATCGCAACCGCTCCCAAAGCCGGTAGGAGGGGAAAAATCAGCAAACCGCTTTGGAGCAATTGCCAGGGCAACGTTTGCCCGGGATTAGCCGCGCGAGAAAACCAGGGAATTAATAGGCGGGTTCCAAACACTCCGAACGAATCAAGCGAATTTGAGCGAGGGCAAAAATAGCGGGGATAATGCGGCCGTAGTTGGTTGCGATCGCTTTCCAGCCCAAATCGGCAACGAACGAAGCCCACAAAACCGGCCCCAAGAAGGCAAAAGCCGATCGCACCGCAGCTTGACGCGATGCTGCTACTACCATACCGCGTCGCGCCGCTTGGACGGCTAACTGTTGCTGAATTTGTACCGCAGCAGCAGTTCCCCCTTCAATGAGGGCGGTTTTTGCCATCTGATACTGACAGAAGTGGAGGGCAAACTGACGCGCAATATGCTGAAGGATTAGGGGCTTCACGGCAAAATTCACCGCCATAATACCGCCGCCCTTGAGCAATAAGTTAACGGGATCGTGCTGGAGTTGGGGGGGTAGAGGTTCGGAGTAGTTGGACTGGGCGAGGGAACGTTGAATGCGCGCCGTCAAAGAACGCTGTTCCGAGGCGGGTAAATGTTTCCAGGCGCGCTGCACTAAATGTAAGAAGATTTCGGATTCTAACTCCACCGCTGACATTTTCTGCGCGTAGGGAATTTTGAGATAGCGGCAGACTTGAATCAACGTGGTGCGGTAGCTGACTTGATGGGTGCGCCCCCGTAAAACGGTCAGTCCGTCGGCAGCGAGGTAACGAAACCGTTCCTCGATCCCATCAAGTAGTTCTTCGCGATCGCGGCTTTGAACCTCAATAACATCCGGCATTTGGATATAATCCAGCGGGTTGAGTCCTCGGCTAAATAAAATCTTCGTGAGTTGGTGAAGCTCGTCTTCCGTTGCTAATTCCAGGGCTACCCTCAATTCGTCCAAGGTCTTTTCCTCCAAACACCAAACTTTGCAACCTTACCTCAACCATTTTAATATCTGAATTTTTGATTTGAACGCTTTTGAGAGGGGATCGTTGCTGGGGAAGGGTTTGGCTGAATGGATGATTGATGTCTGCGGGAGCGACAAACTCTGTTTTTGTTGAGCGCGTGCGCCAGCGAGTGCTGCTATTACTCAGTCAACTGACCGCGTTTGAGCAAATAAATCGAGATTGGAAGTATCAATAATGCGTTCGGAAGTAGAGCGAGATTGCGAGTGCGAACCCCATCCACCAGCGTAAAAACACATAGTCCCATCAAAAGAATTCCGAAAATTCTTAAGGTTATCCAGTGACTTTGAGGAAAGAAACATAAAATTGCTATCGTCAAACAAAAAACTACAAAAGCGGCGGTTCCATAAATGAAGGTTTTATGTCCTTCGGGGGGTAATTCTGCCAAACGTTCGGGAACCGCAGAGACAAGCAAAAAGACGCAAACTAGGGAGGCAATTCCTGTGAAAATAAAAATAGGTTTATCCGTCATCGCTTTCCTCTTCAAGCCTAAACGTTTTGACAAAAGTTGCCCCTATCTTACCTTTATTCAAGAATAGTAGGGGCGAATGGCATTCGCCCCTAAGTCAACAATTCGCCCCTAAGTCAACAATTCCCACCAAGCCCATTTTGTTAATCGCGAGTTATTGACTGGCTCGCCAAAAGGAGGTAATCGTAGCGCGCTTGTAGGATTTGCGTCCGAATAATGCTTGGAGAAATCGTCGCTTTTTTGGGTTTCTGCTGCTAGTTAACTCAGCATTAAACGACAACCTCTTCCAACATTAGCTTAGAGCGTTTGATGCTTTCGGGAACCGCGATCGGATAGTCGCCGGTAAAGCAAGCCGAACAGAAACTATTCGGATCTGCGCCGGTTGCCTCCAGCATTCCGCGCCAGCTTAAATAAGCAAGGGAATCAACGCCGATATGTCGGGCAATTTCCTCAACGGATTTAGTAGCGGCAATAAGTTGATCTTGGCTGTCGGTATCGAGTCCGTAGAAGCAGGGGTGGGTGACGGGCGGCGAGGAAATTTTCATGTGAATTTCCTTAGCCCCAGCATCGCGCAAGGCTTTAACGATTTTGCGGCTGGTGGTTCCGCGCACGATGGAATCATCGACAATTACAATGCGCTTGCCGTTGAGAACATCTTTGAGTGGGTTTAGCTTCATGCGGATGCCGGATTCGCGCATATGTTGGGTGGGTTGAATGAAGGTGCGCCCGACGTAGCGATTTTTAATTAAGCCTTCGGCGTAGGGAATGTGGGAAGTTTGGGAGTAACCGATCGCGGCGGGTACGCCGGAATCCGGTACGCCGATGACGAGATCTGCTTCCGTGGGCGATTCGCTTGCCAGAACCGTACCGAGGCGCAGGCGATAGCTGTAAAGGGTTTCGTCGTTGGCGATGCTATCGGGGCGGGAGAAGTAAATTGCTTCAAAGATGCAAAGCTTGCGTTCGGGTTTGTTCGCCCAGTGGAAGGAGGCGAGTCCTTCTTCGGTAATCCAAACCAGTTCGCCCGGTTCGACATCGCGCAGGTATTCGGCTCCAATAATATCTAAGCCGCAGGTTTCGGAGGCGAGGACGTAGCGTTGGGGGCTGCCTTCGAGAATGCCGAGGACAAGGGGACGCACGCCGTTGGGATCCCGCGCGCCCATTAAGCCTTCGGGCGTGCCGATAACGAGGCTATAGGCTCCTTGACAGAGTTGGAAGGCGCTGATGGCTGCTTCTAACCAGCCTTTGCCACTATCGACTTCGTTACCGATCGCGAGAGCGATCGCTTCGGAGTCGATGGTCGTTTCAAAGCTACAATTGCGTCGGTGCAGTTCTTCGCGCAATTCCATTGCATTGACTAAATTTCCGTTATGTGCTAGCGCCAATGTCCCGGCTCGCGTTTCTACGAGGATGGGTTGAGCGTTGGCAACCCGACTCGAACCTGTCGTTGAATAGCGCGTATGGCCGACGGCTAACCGTCCGGGTAATTCATCGAGAATGGTTTCATTAAAAATCTGCGAAACCAAGCCCATATCTTTATGCAGGTGAACGCGATCGCCATCAAAGGTGGCAATTCCTGCCGATTCCTGACCTCGATGCTGCAAAGCATACAGGCCAAAATACGCGAGCTTGGCAACATCTTCTTCGGGGGCATAAAGTCCAAACACCCCGCAAGCTTCTTCTGGCTTGTCAGGGCGTTCGTTAGCATTGGCGGGCGATTCAGTCGTATGCAAATCGAAGTCAAGGGATTCGTTAGGAATCATAATGGGGGGTTATTCTCCTGGTAGGGCAGTAAACGCGGTCAAAACTGGCTCGGTAGCAGCATAAACAGGTGGGGGACTCAAACGGTTTTTGCCTTCAATCCTTAAGAAATTTTAACATTTCCTTAACTTCATTTACAACGAGAGCCACAAAGCGGATTCCTTTGGATGCGCGTCGTCCCTTAAATCCCCGAAAATACAACGAGCAGTTACACAGTAATCCGTCATCCGTGAAGTGTTGACCGCTCTCTACAACTACATCGCCCCCGCTAAGCGTCTTTCGATCGCTTTGCGCCAGCGATCGCCAGCTTCACATATCTTAACCTTAAGCAATAGTTTTTGCCCAGCCCCCAAAACCTTTAATCCCTCATCTTTTGCAACTACGCGACCGATGGGCTGAAAATCTGCGCCCAACTGCTCGCGGGCGTACCCTTCCCAAACCTCCTTATCCTCTGGTTTCACGGCAACCACAATACGAGCGCCACCTTCACCAAATAGCGCCTCATCCCAGCGCCCCTCGTTCGTGGGTAAAGTGACTTCTGCCCCCAACTCGCCGCCAATGCAGCATTCCGCGATCGCCACCGCCAAGCCGCCTTCCGAGCAGTCGTGAGCGGAACGAACCCATCCTTTGCGAATGCCCTCGCGACAAGCGGCTTGCACCTTCCGTTCCGCTGCAAAATCGACCTTCGGCGGTTGTCCGGCTACAATTGCGTGAATCGCTGCTAAATACTCGCTTCCTCCTAAAGTGGGGGAGGGGGAAACGGGGAGAGGGGGAGATTCTAATAAATAAATCAAGTCGCCTTCTTCCTGCCAAGCCAGCCCGCAAACCTTTGTGACATCCGGGACTAACCCCACCATCCCGATAGTCGGTGTCGGATAAATCGCCTGGGGGCTGCCCTCTGCGTCCAGCGTTTCGTTGTAAAGCGAAACGTTACCGCCCGTCACCGGAGTCCCCAACTCCCGGCAAGCTTCCGCAATTCCGCGACAAGCTTCCGCCAGTTGCCAGTAACCCACCGGCTTTTCGGGGCTGCCGAAGTTGAGGTTATCGGTAATTGCAAGCGGTTCTGCGCCCACGCAACTTAAATTGCGCGCTGCTTCAACTACGGCCGCTTTTGCGCCTTCGTAAGGGTTGAGGTAGACGTGACGCGCGTTGCAATCCGTCGTCGCCGCTACGCCGGTTAAATATTGCGAATTTTGAGGGTTGAACTGCGAATTTTGAATGGCTTCCTGCGGTCTGACTCGAATAACTGCCGCATCCGCACCACCGGGGAGTATTACGGTGTTATTCTGCACTTGATGGTCGTACTGCCGATAAACCCACTGTTTTGAGGCAATGCTGGGCGTTTCGAGCAATTGCAGCAAAATCTCGCTCCAACTGCGATGTTGAGCGTTAATTTCAATTCCTTCGGGAGTGCAAGGCGGTAACGCTGCTGATGTCCAAGCCCAAGCCTTTGCTGCATACTCTGGGGCTTCGCTCAAGAGTTCGCGATGATAAATGGGGGTATTATCGGCGAGGGCAGTGGCGGGAATTTCGGCGGCAATTTCTCCTTGATAGAGGATGCGAACAATCGGTTCCGCGATCGCGCTGCCCGCAACAACTGCTTGCAATCCCCAGCGATGGAATATCTCGATTAACTCTCCTTCCCGCCCCTTTTCGGCAACGAACAGCATTCGTTCTTGCGACTCCGACAGCAAGTATTCATAGGGAACCATCCCCTTTTCCCGCGCCGGAATTTTATCCAAATCCAGTTCGATCCCGATCCCGCCTTTAGCAGCCATTTCTGAAGTCGAACAGGTGATCCCCGCCGCGCCCATATCCTGTGCTGCAACCACTGCCCCCGTTTTGAACGCTTCCAAACAAGCTTCCACCAAGCATTTTTCGAGAAACGGATCCCCGACTTGGACGGCGGGGCGATCGTCCATTGATTGGTCGGTGAGTTCGGCACTTGCAAAACTCGCGCCGCCCATACCATCGCGTCCGGTGGTGGAACCGACATACAGGACGGGGTTGCCAATTCCCGCCGCGCCGGACATTACAATTTCTGGGGTTTCCATCAATCCCAACGCCATAACATTGACCAAAGGATTGCCTGTATAAGCGGGATCGAAGTAAATTTCGCCGCCGACGGTGGGAACGCCGATACAGTTGCCGTAATGGGAGATTCCTTCGATAACTCCGGCAAAAATGCGCCGGGTTCTGGCATCGTCGAGGGAACCGAAACGGAGGGAATTGAGGATGGCGATGGGACGCGCGCCCATTGTGAAGATATCGCGCAGAATGCCGCCGACTCCGGTCGCAGCGCCTTGGAAAGGTTCGATCGCGGACGGGTGATTGTGAGATTCTATTTTGAAGGCGAGGTGCAAACCGTCGCCCAAGTCTACTACGCCAGCATTTTCGCCCGGGCCGATGAGGACGCGATCGCTGGTGGTAGGAAATTGCTTCAGCAGCGGGCGCGAGTTTTTGTAGCAACAGTGTTCCGACCACATTACCCCAAACATTCCCAGTTCTGCCTTATTGGGATGGCGGCCGAGACGTTGGACAATTTCTTGATACTCTTCCGGTTTAATGCCTTCAGCAGCAATTTCTTCAGGAGAGAAGGGGGTAGACATGGTGATTTTCGCGCGAGAACGGATCGAGGTTTATTCTCTATGACTTTTCAGCGTAATTCAACTCTTTGCTCAAATGAGATCGAACCGCTAAGGGCGTTGATGCTATCGTTGACGCGATCGCTGTGGGTTTTGAGGCTAAGCTCGGTACTTCTATTGAGTCTATTGCTCGAGCGAGCTACACTGAACAGGCAACCCCTGTTTAAGCGCCGACCGACCGCCGCACCTCGCAATGACCGCAGACGTTCCCTCCCTCAAACAGCAACTCTCCATCCTTCCCAAACAACTCCTGAAAACGATCGCGGATTTGCGCCTCGCTATCCTCTTATTGCTTGCGATCGCACTTTTCAGCATTATCGGCACTGTCATCGAACAAGGACAATCCGCCGTCTACTACCAAGCCAACTATCCCGAACACCCCGCCCTCTTTGGCTTCCTCACCTGGAAAGTTATCCTTGCCTTTGGATTCGATCGCGTCTACCGTACCTGGTGGTTCCTTTCCCTCCTCGTCCTCTTCGGTAGCAGTCTCACCGCCTGTACCTTCCGGCGACAACTCCCCGCCCTCAAAGCCGCCCGCCGCTGGAAATATTACACCCAAGTGCGACAATTCGAGAAACTCGCCCTCAGCGCCGAACTCGATCGCGGTTCTCTCGACTCCCTCACCCCTTTTCTCCAGCAAAAAAACTATAAAATCTTTCGCGAAGGCAACGCACTCTACGCGCGCAAAGGCATCGTCGGACGCATCGGCCCCATTGTCGTTCACGCCAGTATGCTTCTCGTTCTCATCGGCTCGATTGTCGGTGCAATGACGGGTTTTCTCGCCCAAGAAATGGTTCCTTCCGGCGATAGTTTTAAAATTCAAAATATCATTGATGCAGGCCCCTTAGCCGCCCCGCAAGTTCCTCAAGATTGGGGCGTAAAAGTCAATCGGTTTTGGATCGATTACAGCGCTAAAGGTAACATCGATCAGTTTTATTCTGACTTATCGGTTATCAATAACGACGGTAAAGAACTCAAACGCGAAACCATCCACGTCAACCAACCCCTGCGCTATCGCGGCGTAACCCTTTATCAAACCAGTTGGGGAATTTCCGGAGTAGAAGTCCAAGTTAATAATAGTCCGATTTTCCGCCTGCCAATGGCACCCCTGGATACGAAAGGAAACGGACAACTTTGGGGAACATGGGTTCCCATCAAACCCGATCTGAGTGCCGGAATCTCGCTGCTGACGCGGGATCTACAAGGAACGCTGCTCGTTTACGATGTTGAAGGGCAGTTAGTTGGGGCAGTGCGCGCGGGTTCGTCGATTGAAGTTAACGGCGTGACGCTGAAAGTTCGCCAACTGATTGGCAGTACGGGGTTACAGATTAAGGCAGATCCCGGAATTCCCCTGGTATACGCCGGATTTGGCTTCCTGATGTTAGGCGTAGCGATGAGTTATTTTTCTCACTCGCAAATTTGGGCGTTGCAAGATGGCGATCGCTTCTATCTCGGCGGACGAACCAATCGCGCCCAAGTTGCCTTCGAGCGCGAAATCTTCGATATTTTGGAACGGTTTAACCAGGGGAAGGAAAATAGCGCGATCGAGAGTTCTCCAACTATCTTAGAAGTAAAGTAAGGGTTTGTTGGGGCAGGGAGCAAGTCAAACTTGCGCCGCGATCGCCCTCATCCCCCCGCCCCTAAAATCCCCCTTAATAAGAGGGACTTTGAATCCGGTTCCCCCCTTTTTTAAGGGGGGCTAGGGGGGATCTTCAACCGTCATGCTAGATTCGATCGCTTATGTGTACACCGTAGCCCAAAATTGGGAGAGGGATTTAGGGAGAGGGCGACAAAAGTGACTTGCTTCCATCGGGACAAGTGTTACCTAAAATCTTGATAATTCTAAGATTAAACTTGAAATCCTGTCTCTTCCCCCACTACAAAGATACAAAAAACGCCAAGATTATTTTGAGATGAGGAAACTCTATTTCTTATTACCGGGATTGGGTGGGAAGTTTGCTTGCGGCGGCTTGTGGGCAGAGTTAAAAGCTGTTAACCTCGCGCGGCAAATTTGCCCCGTAGAAGTCGTTACTTATCGCCAGCGAGAAAAAGAAACGCTCTTTCTCGACGATATCCTGAAGCAAGAGAACTTAGCAGACAAAATCTTCGTTTTGAGTTGGGGTTTTGATGTCCCCAAACTCGCCGCAAAATTAAAAAATTATCATCTCATTTATCACGCCCATAGTGCGAACTACGGCTTTACCTTGCCCGCTGAAGTTCCCATCATTACCGTCAGCCGCAATACCCTCGGATATTGGGGACAAAAAGCCCCCCATTCGCTAATTTATTACCTTCCCAATCAAATTTCGGATGAGTTTCGCGATTTAAACTTAGAGCGCGATATTGATGTTTTAGTGCAAGCTCGGAAATCTTCAAGTTATTTATTAAAAGATTTGATTTCGACTTTACAAAAACACTGCAATGTGCAGTTAATCGATTATTACGTGGAAGATTTACCGGGATTATTCAATCGAGCCAAAGTGTATCTTTACGACTCAGCAGAATATTGGGCGTTGCAAGGAGTCAGCGAAGGGTTTGGCTTGCAACCGTTGGAAGCCTTAGCGTGCGGCTGTCAGGTATTTTCTAGCGTGAATGGTGGATTGTCGGATTATTTGGATCCGGGATTCAACTGTTATAAAATTGCTGGATATTCAACGGAGTTCGATCGCGATCGCATCCTTGAAATTCTCAAGCGTCCTGTCCTCCCCGCCATCAACGAGCAGCAACTTGCAGAATATCGCAGCGAAAATATCCTTAAAAAGCTGTTAGTTATATTAGAAGAAATCAATACTTTTTTTGATAAAAAAGAGTCATACACTGACAGAATAGAAAGTTTAACTCCTTTGCGAATTGCCACCTTACGAGCAGCAGCCTTTAAGCAAAAAATAATCAAACGCTTGAGATAAAATTCAATTGAGTGCATAAACAATCTTATCGAACAGTGAGTTTAAAATAAATGGCTAATTTCACCCGTTGTAAACCCTTCAAAGCTTGCTAGATTATGACTCTCAAGTGGTTCGAGCGATTAGATGCAAAACCTCGTTTGCTTCTCTCTATTGCTGTTACGGGATTAGTTTATTTTTTCCTGTCGCACGGATTAACCGCGATCGCGCGTGTTATTATTTCTTGGGATGCGGGCGTTATCGTCTTTTTAGTCTTAGTATGGCTGATGACGAAGGGTGCAACCGCTGCAATGATGCGAAAAAATGCCCAACGCCAAGACGAGAATCGATTGACGATTTTGAGTTTAGTGGTTGCTTCGGCTTGCATTAGTTTGCTCGCGATCGCGTTTTTATTGAAAGGTAGCAAAAATCTTCCCGAATGGCATCTCGAACTGCACGTCGCGCTCGGTGTCATTACGATTGTAGCTTCTTGGTTGCTCGCTCACACGATGTTCGCCCTTCATTACGCCCATCTCTACTACAATAGAGCTAATAATGACTCTCTCCCCGAAGGAGTAGAAGCGCTCGATTTTCCTCAAGAACATCAACCCGATTACTGGGATTTCTTTTACTTTTCCTTTGTTATTGGGATGACGGGACAGGTATCGGATGTTGCGATCGCTTCGCGCCCCATGAGACGATTAGCCTTAATCCAGGGAATTATGAGTTTTTTCTTTAACACGGTAGTATTAGCCCTCACAATTAACCTCGTCGCCGGATTAATCTAATCCCAGTTAGTAGATTGAACTTTTAAGTTGAGTTCATAGGTAGAAAAAGCAGGCTTTTCTCTCTCAATAATTTCTCGAACTAATTGCTCGTCAAATTGAAATGAAGGTGGATAACAAATCTTCACAATAAAGTGATAGGGACGACCTCCCCCTAACATTGAATCCGTACCCATCGAAGCTTTGCCTAAAATGAATCCTTGACTGGACACTTCTTGAATTGAAATTTTCTGTTTTTCTTCCGGTAAATCGGACAAATCTAAGTCGATGTCAAAACTAGCATCCTCTAAATCTAATCCTGTATAAAGGCGTAGATAAAAAAGTAAACCTCGTCGCGTTCCCCGCCAGCGATAAAGTTTAATTGCATTCCGAATGAGACGGCGCTGTTCTTTAATATTCCAGCGTGGATCGAGCGGAAAAGCCACCCAGTATTTCGCTAAAAAAGGAAGCATCGCTCTCGGAGCAGTGAGGGGATCGAGGTAAGCCCACAGTGTATCTAGGGTTTGAATAGTAGGATCGAATGCTTGCTCGAAAAGACTGATTAATCGCCTAACAAAATCGATTTCTCCGTATAACGCTGGCAAATAGTTGATGTAAACAGTGGGAGGGCGAATAACAAGCTTAAAAACCTGGTACGCTACTAACCCTTTTTCACGGGTTTCAACAAAAACCTCAACTTGATAGTCGAGTTTAAGCTTCCAAAGTTCATTTTTTGAATCGGCTCGTTCTTCAAAAAAATTTTCAGGAACTTGAAAAACGAGAGTAAAATAGATTGTCTCTTTCGCCTTAATTTGTTGATAAAAATCTTTTTCCCATTTACACCACAGTGGAGAAAAATCACCTTTGAGATTAACTTTCCAATGGATAGGGGTGTCCCCAGAATTTTCTAATTTCACTAACATTTCAGCGGGTACGCCGGGACGCAATGAAAGATTATTAGAAGCGTTATAGGTCAATTCTCTAGAATTTATTTCAACGGCTTCTAGCGGTCGCATTGAGGAGAGTTTAAAATCAAGGGTAGGTCGAGAAGGCGATGAGGTCATTTTTAATCGATGATAAACAATGACTAGGCGATCGGGAAATGTTTTGAAATTACCATCGCACCCCCGTAAGGGTCAATTTTCGTTTAGTCGGATTTAAATTTCTCTATCGAACGATAAGAGCTAGTCAACAAAATCAACTCTATGACCATACTTATCTTCATTGTGAGGCTCTGCCCAAGAGCAAATTAGTTCGTATTTAGACAACGCTATTTCGGACTCCGGTAGATTCATACAGAGCCAGCCTTGGAGGTGATCGATAATTCGGAAGAGTTTTGCCGAGCGGATGCGGACTTCCGGCACTTTTTGCTGGCACCAGGTAATAATATCGGCTTCGTATAGCGTTCTTCCCCATTCCCATCCTTTCTCTTTAAATCCTCCGACAGTTGGATTGAGAAAGCGATAGAGTTGAGTCAATATCTCTTTTTGAAAATTCTCCCGTTCGAGGAGAGAAGCATAGCGAACTGTTCGGTCTACGATCGCTTCTATTTCAACTTTTACACCGACATAGGTTGGAGTATCAAAAACAACTTGGATCCCTAAAGGTTTGCGATCGCTAATATATAGCTTGAGTTCGGGTTCGATCTTTTTAAGATTAAAATCTTTCGGATGGATGCCGCGAGAATCGAGGTAACTGCGATCGGCATCGGGAACGACGAGTAGGCGCACCATTCCCGGTGTTGTTTGCTCGGAATCGCTAACGCAGCGCGCGCGAGCCACGCCCTTAAATTGCTTAACCACGCGCTGGAAATCCTCTGGAGTGACGGCACACTCGCGAGTCCGCAGCAATTCAGGAATCCGAATAATCGCTTGTTCCAGGGATTCCGCTTCTTCTCCTCTCTCCGCTCCCTTGGGATTGATAACACTTTTCACGTAAGGAATCGCTGACTTCAGAACCGTTAACGTTCCCGCCCGCACATTACCGCGCTCTCCGCCACCAGAGCGATACTTGGTCATGTAAATTTCGGCTTCCGGAGGCGGCACTTTCCCGTACTGCCAGGAAGATACGGGAATATTATTGAGATCTAACTCGGTCAGAGGGGCGGGATCGACCAAATGAACGGGCTTTCCGGTAGAACGCCGCACTAAATTTCCTCCTCCTTGGGTCATCCGACGCTCGCGAGTCAGTTGTTTTAGCTGTCCCGGTTCGCGAACCAAAGGACCGAACTGAACCGTTCCCGATAGTGAATCGATCGTATAGTGCGGATCGTCGGGACCGGAGTTGGCGAAATTAGCAACCTCTTGCCAAGCTTCTTCTTGTTCGAGTTCTTGACTGAGGAGTTGCACGGCAATATGTTCGTCAACTTCCCGCATCAGAACGGGTTGACTCTTCAGTTCAAAGGTTTGACCGGGTTTACCGTTACTGATACCGAGTAGTTCTCTGACAATTTCGATACACTCGGTTGCATCTACCGAACCGCCAATGGCGCGAACAGACAAACCGGTAATTCTCGGCGAACTAATATAACAACTTTGTCGTTCTCCTGAGACTCGTCGATAAACACAACGCAACCAATGCCCGGTATATTGGGTATCGAGGTTCGTTTTCGGCCAGTTTTGCGGAAGATGCAAGATAGCATCCGCCCCATCGGTTAAAGAATTAGCGCCTTGCCAGCCGTCCTTACTATCAAAATTAAATCCTTTGGTGCGATCGTCTTCTTTATGGCGGAGAATGTCAGACTGCCATTCTCGACCGTTCCACGCTTCCCACTGTAGTGGAGGATTGTCGGGATTAATTCCCGTTCCAGTGGCGGGTTGACCTTTAAACGTCACAGCCAAGACATTCCCCGCTAGCGATTCTCGCTCGTCTCGATCTTCGAGAACGAGATAGAAGCAGTCGTAGAGCGCAGATTGCTCGAAAAGTTCGACCTCGCCGATATCGTCCCACTGACGATTTTGTTCGTGCTGCAAGTTAACGAAGGGATTGCGGAGGGTGTAAGGTCGATCCTTTTGGGGAGCGTCCTCTAGCCTGTCTTCTGGTTGAATTTGAGAGGTGAGGAAATGTTTGATTTGAGGATTGCCGACGAATAGTTCTCGATCGGTGGTAAAAATAATGGCTTCGTCGGTTTCCGTGCGCGTGGTAGCCACTTCAGTCCTAATCGGAATCCGAACCGGGTTGGGTTGGGCGGCGGTTAAATAAAAGGTGAGTTCGGTTTGGGCGGCGTTAGGAGGACTCAGGCGAATGCCCAATAATTCTAAAAAAACAATATAGTTTCGGAGGGGAACTTGATTGAACCGCAAGAGCATTTGGTCGGTCAGCCATGCGAACAGTTCAATTAGAGTAATTCCGGGATCGCCGGGGTTGTGATTCGTCCATTCGGGACAGTATCGAGGAATCCGAAGCAAGCATTCTTCGAGTAAGTCTTCAAAGGTGCGATCGTCGAGGTTAGGTTTATCGAGTTTGGGTAAAAAGTTATACTCTCTCATGGGGATAAATTTTCTTGGGGCATGAGATAGAAGGGATAGACCAAACTGCGGCTGTCCGGGCTATTTTTGGGGCGGTATTGAATATGAATCCCTACAACCCCTCGAATGGGATCTGGATCTGTCCGCACTTGCTCTAAAATAATTCGAGGTTCCCACATTTCCAAGGCTTCTTCGACATAAAGGCGAATCATGAGAAGGGTTTGGATGTTTAAGGGTTCAAAAACCAGTTCGGAAAGACGGCAGCCAAAGTTGGGTCGGTAAACGCGCTCCCCCAAACTGGTTCGCAGAATAATAATAATCGATTCGTCGAGGTTTTGTCCGCTGTCGCTGAGTTGGAGGCTTCCTTGGACGCTGATGCGAAGGGGAAAAGCAACTCCAGCACCGATATAGTCAGATGGGGTATTTTGGGGCATATTTCCGTTCTGTAGGTTCGATCGCTCGAAAATAACTGGGCGAGCTTTGGATTCGGTAAGTTAAGAAAGCAGTTGTCGAGAAAATTGGCTTAGAAATGACAGTTTGAAGGATTAAAATACTTGAAAAAAGCCATCCTTTTGGAATGTGCGATAATGCTAGCAGGCAAAAAGCCGATCGCTGCGGTTTATCGGGGACTTTCGCTTCTGTGCTGTTTCTGATGAGGGAGAGCGGGTGGTGTACGGTTAGTATACAACAAGGCTTTAGCCGAACGCATTCAACGCAAGGGACTCAAAATATCTGACCTGTTAAAGTGATGGATCGTCTAAAAAGTTCGCAATTTCTCAATGCTTTTGATAACCAAATGAATCATTTGATGAATTTGGGAAGTGAAAGAATGGAGCAACAGTCGATCGATCTGATTATCGTGGTGGCCGATGCGATCGCAGCCCTCGAAAAGGAGTGCGATCGCCTCCAAGAACAGATTAATAGCGATTTAGCCCCGACAGCGGAAGCGGTGGCACGAGAGAGCGAGTTACAAGGGGTTAGGGAGGAACTAATCCGAATCGTCCAACAATGTCAAGGAATTTCTCGTCCTTCTCCTTCCCTTAAAGAGTTGAAAGTTTCTTTAGGGAATTGGCGACAGCGTTTTTTGGAGGTGTTTGGCGCGATCGTGTTGGCGAAAACGCGAGAGGAAGCAAGACAGCAACGCAATTTGCTCTCGACGCAACTGAAGCTGACGCAGGAACGAGTTCTCAATAGCACTTTGGACAATAGCGTTAAACTCGAATACCTCAAAGAGTTATTGAGTTTGGAAGATCGCCTGCAACCGATGAGTGGGTTTCAAGGGGAAATGAATCAATTGACTCAGCTTAAGCGAGAGTTAGAACGGGTGTGGGAGGGATTGAAGGGAATTGAGAGTCGCTTGGGGCTAAAAGGTCTACCGATGGAAATACGAGGCTTTACCGACGATGATAAAGATTAAATGAATTAAATTAAAGTTTAAAAATGTTTCGCTCCGAAACGAAAAGAACAAAAACTCAGTTCGCTACCGGAGGTTTCTCTAAAGGCTCTAGCTTAGAAGGTTCTGCGGTTGATGGCGATCGCCGCTCCCCTTCAGATTTTTCCGAGGGTGACGATTGGCTCGGAACAGAACGATTGGGATCGTAAGTTTGGATGGACAGGGGAAACTTAGCTAACACGCCAAATTGATTGCTAACTTGCAAGATCAAATTTTGCTGCATAACTTCGGGTGATAGTGTCAAGCGATAAGAGTCGCTTAAACCGAATTCTCCTGCAAACGGGAGTAATTCTACCTTCGTTCCTTCACTTCCTGGTCCTTTTACCACCCAAGAAATATCGAAAATTACGGGAAGACCGAATTGAATGGGGTAAAGGCTCGAGGAATTGGGGAGAACCGGCTGGTCGTTAACTTTTACCTCCATTGTATAAGGAGCTTTGTTAACTTTAACCGTGCCGCTATTCTGGCTTAATGTGCCTGTTTTTCCGTCCGCACTCTGAGTTTCCAGAACCAGTTGAAAGGAGTATTCTCCTTGCGGTAATATCCCAGTTGGCACATTTTTACACTTCATCGATTCGCCCGGTTGGCGAGGAAACTCGCAGAATTGACGAAGATCGTTAGGATATTGATATCTTTTTAGATCGACGGATTTTCCGTCCGCAGAAATAGCTTTAATTGTTAAAGATTGAAGGTTTTTCGGGTTCCCAATCTCCCAACTCAAAAGCGAGGAACTATTTGGAGAAGCTCCGCTAGCTTGACTCACTCCTAAAGATGAGATTTTGAAAGGAGGTTCGGGCTTAGGGATGATTTTTAGCGGATTGAGCGATTCGAGAGTATCGAGCGTTTTTTCGTTTTTCGATAGCTCGATTTTGAATTGATAGTCTTCAGCAGCTAAGGCAATACTATTAATTTGAACTTGACAAACTAAATTTTTTGGGCTAGATAAACTACAGTCAAGATTGGGAGGTTGAAGCGAGTTTTGTGCTTCTAAGATTGGAGAAATTGAGAGCGTTTTACTAGCTTTTTGCTCTTCAACTTTGTAGTTGTACTTGTAAGCATTATTTTTACGATCTGTCAAGAGGACTTGAAGGGTTGAAAGCGGCTTTAGTTTGTCGATATTGAAGATATCCCAAGTAGCGATAATGACCTCTTTAGTCGCCTGCTGGTAAACCGAGCGATTGAAAAATAAATTTTGTAGGATTTTTTTCGGATTAGCGATTTCGATAATGTCAGTCTTTTTTGCGTCGGCAATTTTGCGATCGCTTCTTTTTCTAAATCCTAACAGCGATCGGCGTTCTATCGGAAAAAGTTCGAGTCGAAAATTATACTTGCCTGCTTTCTCGATCGTCGTCGAAAGATCGCAACTCAGAAGTTCGCGACGAGGGGAGATACATTGAAGTTTTTCGACTTTCTCCCGACTCTCGACACGCTCTACTTGCTCTGCATTATCTTTCCCTAAAGCGATGCTTTGAGAAGGCAGTTTTTCCGAAATAGATTGACTGCTAGCAGACGTTTTGCGGGTATAACTTTGAGGAATTGCAGCGTTAAATACATAGGTTGCTTTACTCGCTTCTTGACCTTCTCCATCGATCGCCGTAACCTGTAACTGACTCAGTTGGCTCAAACGCTCGATTTCCCAATGGAGTTGTACGGGAGTATTTTCGTCTTCTTGAAATTTTTGAGAACTTTTTCCTTCGCTACTGTAAGGATAAATTTTGGAAATTTTAGGAAGAGGAGGAAGATATAAGAGCTTCCAAAGCAGTATGCCAAAACCTAATAAAATTAGAAAGATTATTAAACTGATGACCCAAAGAGGGCGTGCTTTCCAAATTAAGCGACCCGGCGGTAAGGATGGCGCAACTCGAGGCGGTTTATTAGTTTTAGCTAAGATGAAAGAATTCGCATTTTCGAGTTCCACATCAAACGGAATTTCCCATCCTTTCCCCCAAAAAGGGCGAAGCCAAGATTTCCAGCGGCGCAGTCGAGCGACTAAAACAACAGTAGCTTTTGTTCCAGGCGAAGTTTGAAGGGGGCAAGGTGCAAAAGTATAAGTAAACATTGAGGCTAAATCCTTAGCTCGCATTAGGATTTCTCTCTCGATATTGCCCTCGTTAGAGATTTGAATAACAAATTCAGCCTGATTAGAAAAACGTCGGTGCTTTTGTGGAATCGTTTGAACGAGCGGTGACATCTCGACTTCAAGACTGTCATCCGGTTCGATTTGTAAATAAATGATATCCAGCATAACTGCATCGCTTTTATTATTAGAAATTAAGCGAAGAGTCGGGTTATAAATTCCTGCTGGGGTATAGCGAGGGGGAGACAGATAAAGTAGCAGTTTTCCAGTTTGCCCGGGATTAAGTTCTAAACCTTGAGTTTCTCGGACTAAACCCGGTATATCGAGATCGCTTTCTGGATATTTGATAGCGTACCAATGCTTATCTAAGTCCGGACAAGTTAAATAAAATCGATCGGTGCGATCGGATAAATTTCTTACTGTAACCGTTACTTCTAATCGCTCGCCAGAGTTTAAAAGATGGGGGTTGCTCGCATTTGTAGCGGGTTGTACGATGAATTCAGATTGATTGAAACCTGTGAGATCTTCCTGAATTTGGAAAACTCGAAGTTGCTGGGAACGACGAAAAGGAGGAGAATCGGGGTAATGAAGGGGCGCTTTAATTAATATTTCGTAGTTGTAAGTAATGGCTTCTGCGTAAGCGGGGACATCGAATATTAATGTGACATTTCCCGTCTTTCCAGCTTCTAACTCTAAAGAAGGGGGATCGAAGGTAGACCATTTTTCTAAGGGCTTAGATTGTAAGTCTAAACTAGAAATCCATAGGTTAATATTTGCTTTTGTTTTACCTAAGTTTTCAATGATATACTGTCGTTTTTTTCTTTCCCCTAGTTTGGCTCTTTGACTTTCTATAGAAAGCTCTTTCTCATCTAAAAATAGTGGATTTTGAGTAGCACTCTGCATTGTCTTTCATTAATTCTCTACGATTTAACCGAACTCGACCATCTTCTGCCCCGCTCGTCGCAAAAATATAATGATTATCGGATTTAAGATCGACGGTGTTAAACTTTGAGTCAGGTACGCGATCGAGCAAGATTCCTACTTTATTGAGCCGCTGACCTTGGAGGTTAAGAGGCCATAATATAACTCTACCATCGTCTCCGGCGCTAACTAGATAGCAGGCGTTAGAGGTTAAAGCAACGGAGCGAACGGCTGCTCCTTGATGTCCGTCATTCCAACGCTCTACAACAGCAGAACTGCATTGAACTGATAGCGGTGAGATAATTCCACCATCAGCATAGATATTTGATTTGCGAGACCCCAAATTAGGGTCTTGTTCCTCGATACACTGAAATAAGCGCTCGGAATTCCAGAGCGTTATTGTTCCGCTATTATCGGCGACTGCTAAAATTTCTTTTTGACTATTATTTTGAGCCACTGCTAACGCTTCAATATAGTTTTCTTGACCCTGAATCTGTCTAAACGGAAATCGTTTTTCTTCTGAATATGAATTGTCTACAATTTGATAAAGTCTAAGTTTTTTAAGGAATCTGTTGCGCTCATTATTGACGTTGATAAATAAAAGAAATAATTGATTGTATCGCCCAGCCAAAAAAATCACTTTGAGATTGTTAGGAAAATTTATATTACTGAAGGCTAAAGATGTTATCGTTCTTTCGAGATTGACAATCGTTTGAGGCTGTGGGGTTGTCTGGAATAAGTCCCACTGATACAGAAAACCGCTTCCATGAACGCTAAAAAGGTGCTGAAAGTCATCGCTAAAGGTAATATCAAAGAGGCGATCGCTTCTTTTTTTCCCCGTTGTATCGGTTAATGTTAATCGTTTTTCCGGAAAATCGGATGAGGATAACATATCCCAAAGTTGAATTTCTCCATTTTCTAATCCAACGGCAAATAAATCTTGCTTTCTAGCCTGTCCGGGTTGTTCTCGAACAACTTGTATCGCTTTATCGTTGGTTTCTCCTTTTTTACCTTGACTGATGAGACGATTGCGAAAGAGGCTGAATAATTGCGTTTTATCAACTTGCCAGCGACGCAAAGTTTTATCGCTAGAGCCGCTGAGAACGGTGCTAGCATCGCGATTAAAGCGAACTGAATTTACTGAGGCAGTATGATAAGATTGGAAGGGTAAACCCCATTGCCATGCGCTAAAAAGGAGGAGGAGAAGTGCTAGCAATCCGACTCCAAGCTGCAAAACAAAGGGAATTATTGGTTGAATTTGTAATTCAAAGATTCTGCTGTTCGGGCGAACTGGAATTATTTGACTATTCTGTTCGGAGTTCGGTTCTGATAAGCAAGGTCTGACTTCAAAGTTTAACTTTTTTCCAGCACCCAACCAAGGACGATTTTTGCGAGCGATTAAGTCGGTTTCACCTTGTTTTCCCGATAGTAGCGTTAAGGGTTCGGGAAAATCCAAACCGCATTTCTTGCGCTCTTGTGCTGCAATATCGAGATGGACTTGGCGATCGAGATTACTCGAATTGATAAATTCTAAAGTATAGATAGCCGTATTTGCTCTTCGTTGGCGCTCTGTTGATTTTTTGTGTTGGGGAATGCTTTGCTGGGGGCGATCGCAGTTAAATTCTACCTCCCCTTGGGGCAATATTTCTAAGGTTCCCTGTTCTTTCGCTGGATATTGATTCTCAGTTCTAGCTTCGACCAGAAAATCATAGGTTTTACTGGTGGTGAAGGGGCTGCGGGGCGGCGTACAGCGAAATATTTTTTCGACGTTTTCACCTGGATCGAGCGAGAAAGTTTGAGTGGTACTTTCTTCAAGCCATTCACTTTTTAGTTTTGAAATTTTAAGGTTGATTAATGTCGATTGAGAGCTAAGATTATATGCAAAAACAATAATATTAATTGCATCTCCTGGGTAGGTTTTTAGATTTTTAAGCGGCACATAAATTCTAAGCGGAATGCAAGGTTTTTCAATGGTTAAGCGAAGGTTTTCAGTGGCAAATAAACTCGGCACTTCTATAGAAAAAGCTTTGAGAGTCAGGTCAATGGTTGTATCGTAAGCGGGAATGGGTGCTTTGATAATATAAATATCAAATTCCGTTACATCTCCCGGTGGCTTTTTAGCGCTCACTTCCGGCTCGACTTTATACCATTCTACATTTGAACTTGGGTCTATTCCTGCTGTTGTCAGTTCCAAATGAAAGCTGGCAAATTCGCGACTTCCATTTTTAATTTTTACTGTTAATTTATTCCGATCGCTAGAGTCATTTGGAAGGTCTGGCGTGAGCTTAAGCTCTTTTTTGGAGACGTTAACCTGAATCGAATTATTCACTCTGATTCTCCTTTTGGAGCGAGTCTGCCTAACCTCGCTCTGACTAATGTTTTAGCTAAGTAATTGACGTAATTCTCGTCGCTTCCAAGCAAAGTGAAGAAGATTAATCCCAAACTCTTGGGCTGTCCGAATTTCGCTGCGGGGAAGCGATAAACGTTCGTCTAATCCCCAAGCGGCGGAGAGTTCGCCTTTAAGCAGGATAATGCCATCTCTGTACCAAACTTCGATCGCGCCTTGTTCGAGTTGAGGGAGGGCGGCAAACAGGAAAGGATGATTGCGGATCGGATGATCTCGCGGAAGTTGGGTTTGCCAACTCGGTGCTTGGGATTGCGTTCGTCCGTCATACAGCAGAACTAAATAGTCGGGAGGCGGGCAATCGCTCGGAATTTCCACTAGAATAACTCCTCCAGCATTCAAGTAATACCTCAAACAATGAATTTGCTGCATTGCGAGATTAGAATCCAAGCTGGGCGGAAGATAAAGAATATCGTATTGTTTGAGTTGTTCTAGGAAGCTATAACTAGCATCAATATCAAGTTCTACTCGAGCGATCGCGTCGTCCCCGACTAAATTAGGATAAAGTACCGCTACCGATCGCATCAAGCAAGCCCAATTTTCATTGTAAATTTCGCTCCCGCTCGCATTCACCGTTCCCACGCGCACGATTCCTTGAGGATGAAGTTGGGCGCGCAGGCGATAGCGCAAATCTAACTGGTTGACTTCAGGATCTAAAACATCGCTGGGCGCAACAACAGAATTCGCTCCCTGACTCCAGCGAACCCGACACAATTCCAGTTCTCCCGGATTCGTTAACTCGGTTTTTTGATCGATGCGAAAATATTCCCGAACAACCGCACTCTCCCGAGGAGCATTTAATTCTTCCGGATCTCGATAGCTAATTAATAAATAAGCGGGCGGCGGATTCTCCACCGAAGCTTTGGGAACCCGAATAAAAAACGTAATCGGTTCGGAAACAATAATCGGATTTCCTTCCCAATCTACGGCAACACCCGGTTGAATTTCCACCCAACAATCCGAACGCGACTCGCGAATGACATCGGCGGGAATCGGAATCGGTTTAACCCCTAATCCGTAAATGATGCCCGGTTGATGGAGCGCTTGGTAATGCAGATTCTGGCGCTGGCGCAGATATTTATGAGCGACATTCCACAGTTCTGCGGTAATCATCAGACTGTCGTAAACCTGCAATCGCTCTAAGGGACGCAGTTTTTGTTCTGGATCGATCGACGGCGGCGGGAAAAAGGAATGATTCATTGCAGGTTTGGGTAAGCTGCCACGCATTTAAATCGCGCTCTGGGGGACGCTTTTTTCAGTCATCCGTTAGGGAAAGACGAATTACCAATTAAAACAATTACGAATTACGAGAGCGTGGAAAGGTTTCTCTTGCCCAATCTACGTCAGTTTTAGCTTGAATTTTGAGAATTAATGCACCTTCCCAACCCAAATATTACAGATTAATTGTGCTTTTGTACCGTCGAATCGGGCGATCTTTGCTCGCTACAAGCGAATAAGCTCCCATCGGGCATTGTTGTATCGCACAACAGGGCTTTTTGAAGATTTGTTTCAGTTACCGTAGCACCGCTAAGATTCGCATTGGCGAGATCCGTTTCGGTGAAGTCAACTTCGCTGAGATTCGCGCCTTGAAGATTTGCCCCCCTCAAATTCGCCTTACTAAGATTGACTCCTTGCAAATTAGCACCACTGAGATCGATCGCGGTTAAATTAATTTCACTGAGATCGAGATTGCTTAAATTCGCCCCCCTCAAATTGGCATTATTCAACAGCGTTTCTCTCAAAGGCGTACTGGTAAGATTAGCTTCCCGGAGATCCGCGCCTTCCAGACTTGCCCCTCTCAGGTTACTACCGCTCAGATTCGCTCGCCGCAAATCCGCACCTTTCAAACTAGCATTCTCTAAATCGCTTCTACGCAAATCCGCCTCGGTTAGCACGGCGCGCTCTAAATTACTCTCGCTAAGATTTGCCATTATCAGCGTTGCCGCGTTCAAAATCGTATTTTGCAAGTTCGTTCCCTGCAAATCCGCGCGGTTGAAGTCGATCCCGCTTAAATTCAGCCCGTTAAGGCGGGTATTTTGCAAGTTAGAACCTTCGAGGCGAGCTTCGCTGAGGTTAATTCCGTCGATCGCGACATCGAGTAAGAAAGCGTCTTCGAGGTTGGCTTTGCTAAGATTGGTATCGCGCAGAATCGCTCCCTTAAGATTCGCGCCGATCAGATTGGCTTCTTGAAGATCCGCCCTCTCCAGATTGGCATTATTGAGTTGAGATTGACGAAGATCGGCTTGAGTGAGGTTCGCGCCTCGCAGATCCGCCAGAGAAAGGGAAGCGTTCTGAAGATTGACTCCTCGCAAATTGGCATTTTGTAACCGAGTATTGGCGAGGTTTGCCCCTTCTAGATTGGCTCCTTCCAAGTTAAAATTGCTGAGGTCAATTTGACTGAGATTCGCCCCGGCTAAGTCGCTGCCGTTTAAATTCTCGGTGGGGATGGGGACGCGATTGACGATCGCCCAAACGGTGTACCATTTTTTATCGAATAGGGTTTTGTCGTCGATAATTGCGTCTTTAAGGTTTGCGCCTTGGAGTCGTGCGTTACGCAGATCCGCGCCGCGTAAGTCGGCTTCGCGCAAATCTGCGCCGACGAGGTTAGCTTCTCGCAGGTAAGCTTCCCGAAGATTTGCTCTTCGGAGGTTGCCGCGTTCGAGGTTAGCATCCCGCAGGTTCGCACCTTGCAGGTAAGTGCGTTCGAGGTTAGCATCTTGCAAATCGCAGCCCGGACAGATGCGCTTTTCTTTCAACTCTCGGAGGGGTTCTGGCTCTTGGGTTTGGCTGGGAATGCCGAGGGAGGGGAGGGGACGGGGCAGGGGCAGAGGGAGTTGAGCGAGGGTCGCGATCGCGGCGAAATTCAGCACTAGGAGGTTAAGATTCATCGAAAAATTGGGTAGAAACCCCGTCCTTCTAGGACGGCTCGATCTTAAAAGTTTAACGCCATCACAGAACTGACGCTATAATGTGAGGATGGATAAAGCCTATCGCTACCGTTTCTATCCTACCACCGAGCAAGAATCACTCTTGCGACGGACAATGGGCTGTGTACGGCTCGTCTACAACAAGGCTTTGGCTGCTCGCACACAAAGCTGGTACGAACGACACGAGAGAATTGACTACGTTCAGACTTCCTCGATGTTGACAAATTGGAAACAACAGGAAGAGTTGGATTTCCTCAACGAGGTTAGTTGCGTTCCACTTCAACAGGGATTGAGGCATCTGCAAAAGGCTTTTACTAATTTCTTTGCCGGACGCGCTCAATATCCCAAATTCAAAAAAAAGCATCACGGCGGTAGCGCTGAATTCACGAAGTCGGCTTTCCGATGGAAAGATGGACAAGTGTTTTTGGCTAAATGCTCTGTTCCATTGCCGATTCGCTGGTCTAGGCAGATACCTACGGGTTGCACTCCGTCTACCATCACTGTCAAATTGACCCCTAGCGGTCGTTGGTACATTTCTTTGTTAGTAGATGACCCGACTATCAAGCCACTCCCCAAGACCGATAAACAAATCGGATTGGATTTTGGGGTGACGAGCTTGATTGCTACTAGCGATGGGGACAAGATTGCTAACCCCAAACACTTTAAACGACTTTACAAGAAGTTGAAACGCCTTCAAAAGGCACTGTCTCGGAAACAGAAGGGGAGCAACAATAGATACAAAGCAAGGTTGAAGGTGGCTAAAGTCCACGCGCAGATAACCGATGCTAGGACAGATTTCTTGCACAAGCTGACGACTCAACTGGTACGTGAAAACCAAACGATTGTGGTTGAGGACTTAGCGATTAAAAATATGGTCAAAAACCACAAGTTGGCGAATGCAATTAGCGATGCCTCTTGGGGGGAGTTGACCCGACAGCTTGCCTATAAATGCCAGTGGTATGGTCGAGAACTGGTAAAGATTGACCGCTACTTCCCTAGCTCTAAAAGGTGTGGGAACTGTGGGCATATAGTGGACAAGATGCCGTTGAATGTCAGGGAGTGGGAATGTCCTGAATGTGGGACTCAACATGACCGGGATATCAACGCATCGAAAAATATTTTGGCGGCAGGGCTTGCCGTGTCAGTCTGTGGAGCGACCGTAAGACCAGAGCGGAGTAAATCTGTGAAGGCTGGTGCTATGAAGCAGAAACCTAGATCGTAGCGTCCTCGTTTTTGAGGTCTCCTCAAAAATATGGACGGGCGCGTGAGGTTTAGGAATCCCCGCGCCTTTAGGTCGGGGAGGATGTCAATGAACTAGCCTACTTGCGAGCCGAGGGTCTTAGCGAACTCTTTTTAGAGTAGCCGAAGGAATCGACTCCAAGCAAGGCACGACTGGGCATCTTTTTCGGACTGGAGGACGAGGAGGAGGGACGATGGGGAAGCGGTGGATTTTAATCGTTATAAGCCTGAGTTCCGTCTTTTGGGGAGGGGCGGTTCGGGCGCAGGAAAATGGCGGCGAGGAGTTTAAGTACCCGAATCCGGCGTTTTGGGCGGAGCAGTGTTTGTTTTTGGGCGGGCAGAAGTTGTATGCTGAGGCGCTAAAGGCGTGCGAACGGGCGATCGCGCTCGCACCGGAGGAGGAAAACCGCGAACTCTGGCAAGCGCGCAGTTATTCGCTATTTCAACTGGAGCGCTACGCTGAGGCGGTGGTGTCTTACAATCAATTTCTGCGGTTGTCTCCCGAGGATTCTTTGGCTTGGACGAATCAATGTATTGCGCTGTATCGTTTGGAACGCTACGACAGCGCGATCGCGTCTTGCCAGCAGGCGCTATCGACGAATGGGAATTGGGGGATTGGCAGTCCGGTGCTGGCTTGGTATCATCGGGGACGCACGTTACAGGCGTTGGGCGGGCAGCAGCCAACGCAGGAGGGGGCGCTAAACTACTATCAGCAGGCGGTGGAATCTTACGATCGCGCCTTGGAATTGGCTCCGAACGATAGTTTGGCGGCGGCTGGACGTTGCGAGTTATTATCGGTGTTGGAGGCGGGAGGGGGCTGCAATATCGAAACTGCGATCGCGGCTTACGAAACGGCGGCAGCGCGATCGCCCCAAGATGTAGATTTGTGGAAAAATCAAGCCATTGCCCTAGAACGCCTCGGACGCGATGAAAAGGCGTTGGAGTCCTATATGCGCGCTTTAGCGATTCGTCCGACTTATTCGCTGCTTCTGGTTCAACAGTGCGCGGTACTCAATCGCCTCGGACAATATCAGGAGGCGCTGAAGGCGTGCGAGGCAGCGATTGCAGGGGATGGGGTTTGGGGCGATCGCAATCCGGCTTATGCTTGGAGTCAGAACAGTCGCGCCCAAATTGGTTTGGGGCAGTACGAAGCGGCGCTGGCGGCGGCGGAACGGGCGACGACAATCGATCCGAATTATTCGGAAGGGTGGAATAATCGAGGGGTGAGTTTGTGGTATTTGAATCGGTTGGAGGAGGCGTTGGCGGTAACGGAACGGGCGATCGCGCTGGTTCCCGATTCCGCGATCGCGCTGTTCAATCGCGGTAGAATTTTGAGTAGCTTGCAGCGCTATGCCGACGCGATCGCTTCCTACGATAGCGCGATCGCTGCCTACGACGTTCGTCCCACCGATCCCTTAAGCTGCCAAAACCTGAAGCCGGATGTTAAAGATATTCGCCAAGACGCGCGAGAAATGTGCGCTTCGCTCTGGAATCAAAAAGGAGTCGCCCACCTGCGGTTGAAGGAGTACCCCTTAGCGAAAACCTCGCTGCAAATGGCGGCGGCTATTTTGCCGGACTTTTTTGAAGCCTGGTACAATCTAGGGATTGCGTTAGCCTCCGCCAACGAAAACGAAGCCGCCCTAGAAGCCTACGCTCGCGCCGATCGCCTCCGCCCCAACCAACTGGATATTTTGCTGGCGAGAGGGGCGATTTTGGAGAAGCTGGAACGCTACGAAGACGCGATCGCGCTTTACGATGCTATTCTCGCGATCGCGCCCCAATCCACCGCAGCGCGCCAAGGACGAGCCAGAGTCAGCGAAATATGGCTCCAGCGAAAGCTTAAACCCCCTTCCCCTCCCCAAACCCCGCCGCCATGAACCCCACCGAATTCAACTTCACCCTTCCCAAAGGTTTAGTCGATGCCGACGGACACCTCCATCGCCACGGAACCATGCGCTTAACCACGGCAAAAGACGAGTTATTCGTGCAACGGGACTATCGCGCGCGCGAAATTCCCGGTTACGGGTTTTTGCTCCTCCTCTCGCGCACCATCTCCCGTTTGGGCAATTTAACCGCCCTTCCCCCCGAACTATTAGAAGAACTATTTACCCTCGATATCGCCTATTTGCGAGAGTTTTATAACCGCATCAACCAGCAAGGAACCGCCGCAGTTCCGGCGCGCTGTCCTCAGTGTAATTGTACCTTTAGTACGGAGTTAATTTTAGCGGGGGAGCCGCAAGCTACCCCCTAGAAAACTTGCAGGAGGAGGTAGCTTGTATCGCGTACAACTTTCACTGGTCTTTGGAAGAAATTCTCAGCTTAGACCATTCTAGTCGGCGCATTTGGGTGCTAGAAATTAATAAATTGAGAGACAACTCTGTCGGGGCATAGCAATGCTGGTTGGTGTCAACTTAAGCAACCAGCCAGTAGAGTGCGTTAGCGGAGCGTAACGCACCATTCTTCTAACCGGGAATTGAGGGGAGTATAATATAGCGATCGCCAAGGCAGTTAGGACAAATTTTGGTAGGGGCGAATGGCATTTGCCCAGTCAGTGTACCCCATCCAATTGAAAATTTCTATACCTTATAATTAACCCTAATTTTCCAATTCTCTCCCTTCAATCCGCGCTATTGCCTCCTTCGCTTCCACCTCTCCTTCAATCACAGATCGAATTCCGGGCAAATATTCATCCATCATCATCACATTGGTATAAACCAACTGTTTTATCTGAGAAAAAGTTAAGGTAGAATCTTCTACATCTATGCTAGTTTTGTAGCGAATTTCCCCATCATTAAAATCGAGTTCAAAATTGCCGATAATTGTGCCATAGTTTGCCCTAGCAATAAACTCTGCCATATCGAGTCGCCTATCTTCTGGTGCGTTAACTGGGCAAATTGAGTAAAATACAAATTGCTCTTGTTCTTCTCTTACTCTTGCAGAACAATTCCATTTGCCGCTTTCACCTTGGAATGCGGTCAGTAAGACTGCCTCTCCTTGAATCTTGGTATAATGCCAGTCGTCTTTTGTGAAGAAGCCAACTATTTCTTCCAAAATTCGTCCACTTGTAAAGAGATTTTGCTTAAACTCCTCTACTTTCTTATCCAAATTGACATCCGTTAATTCATTAAATAAATTGGTCATTCCCTCAAGCATTTGGGAAGTGGCTTTCTGTGTAACTTCAGATAAATTAGCCTCTGTCCAATCTCTGAAGAAGTGAACAATCGCCTCAGAAATTTCTTCGTTTGAGTCTGAAGTAGCGGCTCGAGCAAGAGCGGTTGGACTAATATAATCCCAGAGGGTGCGGTAGCCCGTCTCGCCTGATTCCTGTAGCTGTTTTACGGACAGTGCTAACCAATTTTCAGTAAATAGCAACGGGTCATCGGGTTGTTCTTGGCTTAGATTCAGGATGTAAGTTACAGCCTCATCAATATTTGCAGTGTGTCCTGCTAGGCGCGGCAGCAAATCGGGCTTTAAAGTGGTTTCGATTTTGATATCGGGTTCTGGTAGAAATCCCCCAGACGAGAGGGGGTTACGCACTTCCTGCTTGAGATTAAATAATGCTTCTGTGTCGATGCGCTGGTAGAGTTCGGGGTTGACTTGGAAAGTGAGACGACATTCGATGAGTTCGTCGTCTTGTTTGGTTAGGGCTAGGGTGACGGCGTGGATGGGTAGGGGGGATTGAGTCCGATCGAGTAGCGTTAATTCGCTACCCAGTTGATAATTTTCAGTTTTCGTGGTCATGCCGAGTTAGCGCTAGACTGATAGCTTTTTGTTTTTGGTAAGGCTATACAATATTGCTCTGTAGTTACAAATCTAATTGCCTGTTATTCCCTCAATCACAACAATTTATTCCTAGTTCATAATTTAATTACATCAAGAAAGTT
This sequence comes from Oscillatoria sp. FACHB-1406, assembly GCF_014698145.1. NCBI lineage: Bacteria > Bacillati > Cyanobacteriota > Cyanophyceae > Oscillatoriales > Oscillatoriaceae > Oscillatoria > Oscillatoria sp. FACHB-1406. Next base: position 500,176 of record NZ_JACJSM010000001.1, read on the forward strand.
TGAGGAAATTAAGAGCAGTCAATCGGAGAAAGATAAGCCTGCCTCTTGATGTAATTCTTTCAAATCAGCTACATACCAATCCCCTTCGTCAGATTTTTTTAAGACACCAAGGATATATTGATTTATGCTAATTGTTTGAAAATCATCTTCCCAGATTGCATCTAAGTCCCCTTTCAACATCCCCATCAAAAGATAATTATGCACCCCATCTCCCGATGCTTCAGGATCACAGCTCAATGTAATCCATAATCCTAAAGCTGTTGCTTCCAAAGCTTCATCCCCATCAAAAAAGTTTGAATATGATGTTGTAAATCGACATTGTAGAGTTTTTTCTACTCTTTCCTTTATCTCTGATAAACTTGCACGTGTATTGATACGAACTTGAAAGCTTAATTGTGGATAAGTCATATCAACAATACTCCTTAACTTTAATCCTTAGCGGGTGGTTTTATCTTTAGGGAATTTCCTCTTGAGGGAGGAAGACCAAGATTCTCAACCTCTTGCTTATCCTTTCGACTAGTAAAATCGGCATTTCTCGGACTGCGTATCACAACATTAAATTTCCACTCTTGACCCCCAGTATCTCTGTTTCCAGCGATATCGGCTAGCACCGTGCGCATATCCTTAATGATCTGCCGTACCTCTGGAATTTTGCTGCCAATAATTTTTCCACGTACAGCAGCATCTTGTTGTCCAGTAAGTCTAAGTCCTTTTCTGTAAAGCGTCTCACTGACAACATAAGCATCTATGTCAAAATCTGTAGGATTAAACAAATAACGTTCTCCATTCTTCGCACGCTTTTCCGGGTTCATCTTGACCCCTGTAGCCAAACTTCCCCTAATCTTAACTTCAGCGTTAGGATCTAATGCTATAAACTGGGGAACAAATTTTTGCATTGCATTATGTACTTCTTCCTGCTTAGCTTTCCAGGCTTTTTCCCAGCCTTCATTTGCCTGCGATAGAGTTATGTCGGGAGTTTTATTTTCGGGGTTGACCTTGCCTTCTACATGATATGTGGTATCGCCAGTCTTCACTAATTCAAGTGAAGTAAGTTTATACTCCGATTGAATAGCAGGTAATTTTGCCTTGATGGTATCAGGCGTGGCATCGTTTTCTCGCATTAGTTGAGTTGACTTGTTCAAAGCCTTTTCAAGATCAGCTTCCTTCTCCTTCTTGGTTCGCTCGTCCGGCTTACCATCTTTACCCTTCTTATCCTTCCCAAACCCAAGCTTACCGCCAATCTTCTTGGCAAACTTCACTGCCTGAGAAATCAACCAATCGATCGCCTTATCAATCGGCGATCGCACCTTCTTAATAATTCCCCCAATCTTCTCGCTGATGCCGCCTAAGCCCAACAGACTCGCCATAAAGCTGATAACCACTGGCAGCGCTGTACCTAGGGCATTCTCAATCAACTTCGCTGCACCACCAACAGCACCCGACGCGATCGCTGCTACCGAATCCGTAACCGCACTGACCAACTCGGCAATCTGACTGCCACGCTCAATGAAGAACATGATAATGTCATAAATCGCCTTACACGCCCTGACAAAAGCACTAGCCGGGTTCAACAAACTCAGAACCCACATCACCCCAGCCTTAATCACACTCTCAACCACAAAGGTCTGGATACTGTCAATCACCATCGCCTTCAGATCGCCAATCTTATCCTGGACGAACTTCCACAGACCCTCTATGCCTTCATTCTTCAAGATGACGAACATCTCAAAGCTTGTCTCTAAAACCCTAAAAATCTTCTCTCCGTTCTTGCCCAATGCCTTGACAACTCGTGATTTAATCGCTTCATAAACCACACCCAAAACTTGCATTACCAAATTAAAAATGCCCTTGAGGTCAAAATTTTCGGGCATTGTAATGCCAGCCCCCGCTAAAGCCCCCGTTAGGAAAGCCAGCATCCCCTTCTTCAGATGCTGCCAAATGTTGCCAGCAAAGTTCTGGAAGCCTTGCTTGATTCCCGAAATCAGATTCCCTAAGAAACCAATTGGGTCTTTGATAATCTTGTCAATAGCACCCGCTGCTTTAGACAGCACGCCCATCAACAGGTTCTTCATTTCTAAGATGGTTTTGATGACCCCACCCATTGAGTCCATCGCTTTGTCTACCAGACCGCGATTGGCTGCCTTCATTTCAGTGATACGGGCATCCAGCGCTTGCAGATTCTCGTTGTACTTCTGCGCTAGCGAGTCAATCAACTCATTTTGCTTGTTATCGACACTTTGCCCTAACTCATCAAACTTACCCTGAATATTCTGTGCGGCTTCTTGCCCGACTTGCCGCAGCGATGGGTCTAAAGAAGCAACGTATTGCTGGATTTCTTGCTTGCCCTTGGCAATTTCAGCTTTCGCTGCATTCAGCTTGCTAGCAACATGGTTAGCAATCTTGTCAATGGTTTGACTCATGTTGGCAAGAAACTGAATCTTGCCTTTCTCGTAGAAGGCGTTTACATCGCTAGGCAGTGACAAAAATAGGTCTCTCACCCATCTTGCCGCGCCATCTAAACCGCTATAACGCTCGTCTTTATAGCTCTTCATCTGCTGGGCAACATCATTCTCAAACTGCGTCTTCGCAGCAGCAGCACCCGAGTCGAACTGTTGATTGACTTCTCCATCCAGTTGACTGAGTAGGGTTTCGACCTTCTGCTTCGTATTGTTGTAAATTCCTTGAATGTTGCTAGCCACCTCAGAGCGTTTTTGCTCGTCTTGCCCCTTAGTGTTCGTCTGAAGCCCAAGAACCTGAGTTAACAGTTGTGCCTTCTCGCCGTGCATTCCCTGCAACTGAGTTTGCGCCGTCGTCTGAGCTTGAGCTTGTGCCTGGGTAACGATTCCCTGCTCTTGCTGGCGATAGGCGCTTGGCGCTGTATTGGCGTTAGTTTGGGCGGTTGTCTTAGTTTCTAATGCCGTCTGGAATTGCGGTTCGTTGGACTTTGCCAGTTGTTCGTCGGTAACGTCGGCATCTGCCATCTGCTTGTCGATGGATTTGCTACCTTCTTGCAGAGAAACCTCAGATTCCGACTTCGGCTTCGGGGCTGCTCGCTCGGCACCAATATCAGACGGTGCTTTACCTGTTTGTTGCGGCGGGAGTGGGGTAACGGGTTTGGGCGCAATTCCGCTAGTATCCGGCTGTTCCTTCGTTTTCTCTTCGATGGGGTTCGCGGCTTGCTTCTTCTCTTCTCCAACTTGGGAGGACAAGTCACCTTTGACCGCATCGAGTTTATTTTGGTCTTTGAAATTGTCCGCTTGTTCCAAAGTTTGAGGAGTCGCAGCAGCGATTCTTGCCATCAGCGCCGCTTTGAAAGCACCAGCATTGAATTGTCCGGGCGGCTGCTGGTTCATCTCCTGAACCTGCTTGTCCTGAGCTTGGCTTTCTATCTCATTGGCTGGAGATACGGCGGCAGCTTGTGCCTCTGCTGATTTAGCCCCTGCTGGAGGATGATTTTTTTCCTGAGTCGCGACGCTCTTACTGCTATTGACTACCGCCTGAAAGCCCGGATCGCTTTGAGCAGCCAGGGGTGAATTTCCGCCCCCTCCACCGACTGCCCCTCCAGCAGCACCGCTGGATAATGCCCCAGCCCCACTACCCCCAGCGGGTGCTGTTGGCCCACCATTCCCGCCACCTGCTGCTGGTTTCTGGGCCGTTTTAACTTGCGTTCCTCCTGATGTTGTGCCTGCTGTCGGTGCGGAAGCAATAGCCCCAGGCGAAGGTGCTGCTGCCTTCACTGCTGCTGGCTGTTCTTGAGGATTTTCCTTCCGCTGTATCTTGGGTTGCAAGACAGGCAACAAGCTCAAATCTGCTTTCGCTTGCAGTTTGTTGTCCTTTTTATCCCCCTTCATAACTGATTTAGTCCGAACCGCACCACCCTGCTGTACGGTATGCGTCAACTCATGCGCCGTTAACTCATTCTTACCTGGCGACTTCCCTGCCCCATAGTAAATATCGCTACCATGAGCAAACGCCTGCGCCCCCAACTCCTTATTCATCTGCACTGCTTCGGAGCCAGTATGCACCCGCACGTTGCTAAAATCAGCCCCAAAGCGCGGCTCCATGAAACTCCGCACTTCATTGGGTAAAGGACTCTCCCCACCCTTAGAACCGGCGAGACGACTTTCGAGGCTGGCATTCGCTCCGTTACTGCCTTCAGATGCTTGTTGCCCCCCAGACTTCATCTGAATATCCTCTTCTTCCCCCCCCGAAGAGCGTTGTACCAGTGGCGTGATGGAATTTGCCAGCGGTTGCATCTGGACTGCCTCTGCTCCTTCTGTCCCCTCCTCCGTCTGACGTTGAATCGGTTGCTGGATAGCGGAATCCGGCATCGCCATCACTTTCGACGCTGTACTGTCCGCTTCTTGCTCGTATTTATCTCCCCGCGTACCGATGCTTAGTTTAGGTTGAATGCTCTCAGGAGTCTCGGATTTCTGAACCGTTTCTTCGCTTTCGCTCTCTGGAGTCTCGGATTTCTGAACTGTTCCTTCGCTCTCGCTCTCTGGAGTAGCGGATTTTTGAACCGTTTCTTCGCTTTCGCTCTCTGGAGTCTCGGATTTTTGAACCGTTTCTTCGCTCTCGCTCTCTGGGGTAGCGGATTTTTGAACTGTCTCTTCAGTTTCGCTCTCTGGAGTTGCAGATTTTTGAACTGTCTCTTCAGTTTCGCTTTCAGGAGCCTCGGATTTCTGAACCGTTTCTTCGCTCTCACTCTCTGGGGTAGCGGATTTTTGAACCGTTTCTTCGCTTTCAGGAGCCTCGGATTTCTGAACGGTTTCTTCGCTCTCACTCTCTGGAGTAGCGGATTTTTGAACTGTCTCTTCAGTTTTGCTTTCAGGAGTTGCAGATTTCTGAACCGTTTCTTCAGCTTCGCTTTCAGGAACAGCAGATTTTCGGCGTAAGGCTTTCAGGCGTTCGGCATCTGGAGGCAACCCCAGCCCTCCCAAATCGGCACTCCAAGAACGCGCGCCCGCCGATCGCTTGGCATCTTGGGGCCATTCCGACTCTCCAACTTCGGGTTCCCAAGCGCGCCCGCCCGATGAAGAACGTTTTGAGACGAAGTTTTGGGCGGGAAAACCTTTTTTCTGGAGCGCTCTTTCTGTCATGGTCGATACCAAGAACCTTGCCAATCTTAAGTTTACTTCTTTCCCAAGAATCAGCCACTAAAATTCAAGAAATTTAACCCCTAAAAACTCTCCCCTCCCCAACTTTGCTCGAATTGAGCGCCACACCACGCCAAACCCAAATAATTGCTCTTTAACCTCTCTACTGCGAACCTTCCGTCACGCTCGTCGGTAACTCCACCCAGCCCCGAATTTCCGCATCCGTCAGCGGTCGCTCCAACTTCACATACTCGCTTTGCGTCGCCCGCAACAACCGCTCCATCGTCACCGCCCCGCCCTCCTGCGCTGCTAAAAATGCCGCATTCAGCGCAATATTGCGAATATTTCCGCCCGCCACATTCAACTTCGCCAACCTTTGATAATTCAGGTTCTCCGTCGGCAAATCTTTAGGGAAAATTCGTTCCCAAATTTGGCGGCGCTGGCTATTATCGGGAAAAGCAAATTTAACAATAAAACGAAGGCGGCGCAAAAAGGCAAAATCAATCGAATCTTTCAAGTTCGTCGTCAAAATCGCCAACCCTCGATAAGCCTCCATGCGTTGCAACAAGTAACTGACCTCCATATTGGCATAGCGATCGTTGCTGTCTTTCACATCGCTGCGCTTGCTAAACAAAGCGTCCGCTTCATCAAACAGCAGGACAACTCCCCCCATTTCCGCCGCATCAAACACTCGCCGCAAATTTTTCTCCGTTTCCCCAATATATTTACTAACGACCGCACTGAGGTCGATGCGATAGAGGTCGAGTTGCAACGCTCCAGCGATGACCTCCGCCGCCATTGTCTTTCCCGTCCCGCTTGCCCCCGCAAAAAGAGCGCTAATCCCCAAGCCCCGCTGACTCTTGCTCCGAAATCCCCAACGTTCGTAAACTCGGGCGCGCTGGCGGACGTGGGCTACAATTTCCTCCAAGGTCTGGCGTTGCATTTCCGGGAGTACCAAATCTTCCCAGGTGGCTACCGTCGCGATGGATTGTGCGAGTTCGTCGAGTTGGGGGCGGGCTTGGCGGCGACAGGTATCCCAAAGCCGATCGCTGACGGAGAGTTCCCCCGCAGAACTCGTTGCATCAAGGCTTCCGAGCAGACTAGCACTCGCCGCTTGAATCGTAGGCGGCGCGAGGTCGAACTGAGAAACGAGGGTTTCAACAAAGCCGTTGAGCGCAAAAGCTTGCTCTCCCAAGGCTTGATTCCAGAGCGCAACTTGTTCCCCAGGCGTAGGTTTAGAGACATCGAAGGTGATAGTCGGTCGATGGGAGGAAACAGCACGTTCTCTGGCGATGACGAAGATGGGGGTAGAAAGTTGGCTCGGAAAAAGCGCGAGCGGATTGGCTTTTCCCATCTCGCTTGCCACGAATTCATCGGCATCCAGTAACAAAGCCAATTGCTTGCTGCGAGCTTCTCGTTCCCACAGCTTGACGATTTGCGGCAGGTTAGAAGGATTCGCTAACAGCGCTGCACCCGAGAGGGCATACAACTTCAAACCGAGTTGCTCGCAGGCAGAAGAGGCAATCTCGCGATTGCTGCTTCGGTCTTGCCCGCAAAGTTGGACGATGGGAAAAGGAAGCCTGCGCTCTCTTTGACCCCACAGCGCTACGACTTGGCTCGCAAGCTGTCGATGGGACTCCGCACCCAATTGGACAGGTTCTACGGGAGCGACGAGCGGGATGAGTTCCTCGTCTAAACTGGAAGTTCCTCGTAAGTAGTGCAGCGTCCACTCGTTAATCCGCAAAGGAGAGTGAATTAAAGTATGTCCTCCCTTAAGTTCGATGAAGTTCCACTGACGCAAAGGCGCTTCGGGAGAGAAAGCTTGCCAATCGGGTTGAGAACTGAGATTGAACGCTAAATCCCAAGTGGGATAAGCCAGTTGCAGCATTCCAGCACTAGCGCATAAAGTTCCCCAGTCTACGTCCCACTCCATCCCCAAACATAAAATCAATACGTCTTTTTCAAACGGGGAGAGGTTGAAGGTAGAGGCGAGTTGTTCGAGGGCGGGCGTTGCGGAGCTTGTTGTCTGGAGAGCTTCCCAGTGGGGCTTGAGGTCGGGAAATTCGGGGAGAGGTTGACCTTGAACGCGAGCGGCGCGAGCTAACAGTCGCTGGCGCATTTCGATGATAGCTAACTCTAAATACTCGAAGTTTTCTCTTTGCCAGGTTGAATTCTGGATTTCCTTGATTGCTTCTCGTCTCTCCATCTCCCTATTCCCTGGTACGCTGAGCCTTAGTCGAAGCGCTGTCTCCCCCTCGCCCCATCTCCCCCTATCCCCACTAGCCCCCAATCAATACGGTCGGGCAGCCTGCTGTAATGGTATTTGGTGGCCCAACTGCTTCGACAATGGTATCTCCGGCGCGACAAGCTGGAAGCCCATTAATCAAAACTGTCGTACTCCCATTAATGACAACGCCAGGACCATGCACGGGAAGAGGCAAAGGTGTCGCGCAATTATGAATATCGGCTCCACCAGCACTGCTTAGAATGGTACTGCTCATTGTTGCAGCAGCCGTTGCTTTGGTTGTTTCTTCCGCTGTTTTAGCTGCTGGCAATCCCGGCGTTCCTACGGCGGCTAGGGTAGAAGCTTCGGCAGCTAGAATCGCTGCGTCGCTCGTTCGCCTTGCCGCTTGGATTGCCCCGGCTGAGGCTAAAGGAATTCCCCGCCAAGCCGGTAAATTGCCGATGAGGACATTCGGGCTACCCGGCCCTCCGGTTAGTACGGGTGGGAGGGGATGGGCTACAGGGTCAGTTATTCTGGCGGCTGGTCTGCTCATAAGCTGTTTGGGATTTAAATTGTGGTGTCGGACTGACGGGGGGATGGGGGACAGTTATCAGTCATCAGTCATCAGTTATCAGGGGAGAGGGGGTATTGAATATCTCCAAGTTAGATGCGTCTTAGCTTACAGAAATTCCTTAACCTTTAGTTGAGTTTAATCAAACTCCCTCGAATCGTAATGATGCCTGTAGCATTGATATCGAGATTGCCAGTAGAACTTATCGTAATGCTGCCATTACTATCATCTAAACGCAATCTGTGACCGCCCTGAGTTTCAATTTCGACAACTTTTTGACTGTCATTAATTCGTAATTTATGCCCCTCTGCGGTCTCAATATAAGCCCCTTTCTTACTCCCTCCTTTATCCTCTTCGACAAACTGGATTTTATGCCCGACGCGGGTTTGAAAAGTTCGCAAGCGCACCTTTCCATCTGTCACGTCATCGGCTACTCGATTGGGAGTACCATCTTTACCATTCCAAACTCCCCCTAAAATGTAGGGACGATGAATATCGCCGTGTTCAAAAGCAACTAACACTTCGTCATTCACTTCCGGCAAACAAGAAAAACCTCGTTCTTTTCCCGCCCCCATGCTAACCACCCTAGCCCAATGACTGGTATGATCTTCAGTCAAACTGGGAAACTTGACCTTAACTCTACCTAAGTTTTCCGGATCTTCGTTATCGGTAACAATCCCAATTAATAAAGTTTGTCCGGGAGTAAGATGAGTCGCTGGAGATAGCGTATTTAAGAGATTTCCGCCTCGCAAACCGCGCACGCTAAATTCAGTCGTATAAACTCGTTCTTGGAACGTATGGCGCGTATCCGTCACGTAATACTGACCGCTATATTTTCCCAAATCCTTAAGCTCTACTACTCGCCCCGGACGGATATCCGGATTCCCTTCTCCTTTAGCATCTGCCAAGATATACTGCCCTCCCACTTCATCGCAAATTGCTTGGGCCATAATATCTGCCTCTTTCGGAGAACAAACAGGGCGATCTACGACATATAATGTCGGACTTACGGGATTTTTAGTGAAAAACTTCGTACTGGTATCACTCCCTTTACCATTGTCGGTTTTAGTGATTAATTCTTCTGTTTTTCGAGAAGAGACAATTGCCCGCTTTTCTTTGTAATCCCAGGATCTGACTTCAACCTCCTTGACTTGTTCCGCACTTGACAACCGGACTCGAAAGTTATGGATATCTGTTAGCCATTTCAACTCTACGTTTTTGTCGGACTTGGGCTTTCTAAAGTACAACTTTCCATCTTGTACGAAGAGTTCAAAGCCAATCCGCGCTGCCCTCTCGCGCAGGAACTCCATACTCGTTTGGTTGCTTTGAAAAATATACTCGTAGGGACCTCCACTGGGGTCGATTTTACCAATCGGAATATCGACTTCTTCAGCAATTTTTTTGACAATATCGCTATCGGTCATATTTTGAAACGAACGATTCCAGCGTCCTCGATGGAGGCGATGAGAAACATCATAACCGCGAATAATAATCGGTGCTTGCGTTCGTTCGCTAAAGTGGGTTTCAAAAGCAGTAATTTCTCCTTCTATAACATTGCCTTCTTTATTTTCTTCAAAATCTTGAGATGCTGTAGTGCTGGCAACGAACCCAATCTTCACCTTTTTTCCCATTTCCAGCAAATCTTGGTGCTTCCAGGGTTTCTCGTTTACCTTTCCAGATTGATAGTCATTTTGAATCACTAAGGTAAACATGGCGGGTAAGTTCAGGCTTTCTTCAACAATCACTTGAAGAATATCTTCCATAAGTTCAGGAGGATTTTGTTTCCCATCAATAGTGATGCTGGGAAGAGCTTGGTAGTTTCCTTGTGTTTTGTTGAATGATAGAGTATTCTGGCTCATCACTTATTATTTCTTTTGTCAAAACTATCGTTCCGGCGATCGCGCATGACAGCCTTCATGCTATTATCGGGCTTAGGTGCTTCAGCTTCTTTAAGGGTCAGACTATCAATAACAGCCCGAACGGGGGTCCCATCGGGCAAGAAAAGAGTTAGTTTATAATTAAGCTTTTCGATAAAGCAAGATCGGAGATAAACTCTTTGTCCCCAAAAAAAAGTGTAGAGAGGAGGTCTTTGATTATCGCTTCCACCGCCTTCTTTTCCAACAAATTCGAGCGCTCTCTTAAATTTCTCTATGTGGTCTTTAACAACATCCCTTCCTACTTCATAAGTATCAAATACAATATTATTAATAGTAATCGTATAAGCTTTTACATGAGAAAAACTGACTTTAGGCTTTCCTGATTGCTGAGACCTTGCTCCCGCACTTTCCGAGGTTTCCATAACACCTTCAAAAACCAACTCAGAAGGATTGAACATAAATTCAATCGTAGGGATACCAGGATCGTTAGCTTTAAGAGTTGCTTTAGTGAGTGTCATTGGGTTTCAGAATTGATAGCGTTATTCTTACCAAGGCAAGCGCCCAGTATAAAGATTATTTTGGCGCTCTTTGTCGATCGCGAGTCGTTGCAGGAGAAAAGAATAAACTTCTCGGTTAAGTTCGTCCAAGATGCGGTCTAGGGAGTAAGGGCTATTTTCCGCATCAGTTTGAAGTCGTCCCGGTGCAGACGGTGAAGAATTTTCACGAGCTTGCGGCGGCAGCGCATGAGTCAGGTCGAGTGAGTCCAACCAAGGCAGGGAAGTTCCCGAAGCGCGTACCGCTACGCGAATTTCTGCGGGATCGCGGCGTTCTCTTTCCTGCTCTAATTGGAATTTTATACAACTGTAAACCTTCCGAGCTAAAAATTCCAACGTTTCTTCATCAACAGTCATATTTTTAGAAGTTTCCTGAGTTACAGGAATTGATGCGCTTGGAGTCGAGGGAGAATTAGCAAAATCGTCTTTACGATAAGATGAATTTGTAACGCTATGTAAAGTTGAACTTGGAGGAGAAGCAGCGCTTTCAATAGGTTGATAATCTTGATTAGCTGTAGCAGAGGAATCTGCGCCAAGCAGTTCTGAAATATTTGACCAATTCTTAGGAACCGTAGCTTCTGGGGCAGGAGGTTCTCTTAATAAATCAGCAATATTTGACCAAGATTGAGGAACTTTTACTGAAGTATTGAGGACTTCTTTGACAGAGTTATTCGATAGCGAAGAGGGAAGAGAAAGTCTATCCGAGTAAGGAATGAGAGGTTCTGTAAGTCCTAAAGGTTGGAGTTGAAGAACAGATTGAGGTTCGACTGCAAGTTCGAGCGAGGAAGTTTCTACCTGTCTTTGAACTAGGGCAGTTTCTGGTGCTGGTTCAACCGTTGGAGATTCGACTTGCTTTTGAAGGGGTGCGACATCTTCTGTCTGTTCGGAAGCAGTATTTTCTACCTGCTTTTGAACTAGGGTCGTTTCTGGTGTTGGTTCAACAATTGGAGGTTCGACTTGCCTTTGAACTAGGGCAATTTCTTGTGTTGGTTCAACCGTTGGAGATTCGACTTGCCTTTGAACTAGGGCAATTTCTTGTGTTGGTTCAACCGTTGGAGATTCGACTTGCCTTTGAACTAGGGTAGTTTCTGGTGCTGCTTCAACAATTGGAGGTTCGACTTGCTTTTGAACTAGGGCAGTTTCTGGTGTTGGTTCAACTGTTGGAGATTCGACTTGCCTTTGAATAGGCGAGACATCTTCTGTCTGTTCGGAAGCAGTATTTTCTACCTGCTTTTGAACTAGGGTCGTTTCTGGTGTTGGTTCAACCGTTGGAAATTCGACTTGCCTTTGAATAGGCGTAGTTTCTGGTGCTGGTTCAACAATTGGAGGTTCGACTTGCCTTTGAATAGGCGTGACATCTTCTGTCTGTTCGGAAGCGGTAGTTTCTGCTTGCCTTTGAACTAGGGTCGTTTCTGGTGCTGGTTCAACCGTTGGAGATTCGACTTGCCTTTGAATAGGCGTGACATCTTCTGTCTGTTCGGGAGCGGTATTTTCTACCTGCTTTTGAATAGGCGCTGTTTCTGGTGTTGGTTCAACCGTTGGAGATTCGACTTGCCTTTGAATAGGCGAGACATCTTCTGTCTGTTCAGAAGCAGTATTTTCTACCTGCTTTTGAATGGGTGCAGTTTCTGGTGTTGGTTCAACTGTTGGAGATTCGACTTGCTTTTGAATAGGCGCAGTTTCTTGTGCTGGTTCAACCGTTGGAGATTCGACTTGCCTTTGAATAGGCGAAACATCTTCTGTCTGTTCGGGAGCGGTATTTTCTACCTGCTTTTGAACTAGGGTAGTTTCTGGTGCTGCTTCAACCGTTGGAGGTTCGACTTGCTTTTGAATGGGTGCGACATCTTCTGTCTGTTCGGAAGCGGTATTTTCTATCTGCTTTTGAATAGGCACAGTTTCTGGTGTTGGTTCAACCGTTGGAAATTCGACTTGCCTTTGAATAGGTGTTGTTTCTGGTGCTGGTTCAACCGTTGGAGATTCGACTTGCCTTTGAATAGGCGAAACATCTTCTGTCTGTTCGGGAGCGGTATTTTCTACCTGCTTTTGAATAGGCGCTGTTTCTTTTGTTGGGGCTAAAGTCGGGGTTTCAACTTGCTTTTGAATGGGTGCAGTTTCTTGTGCTGGTTCAACCGTTGGAGATTCGACTTGCCTTTGAATAGGCGAGACATCTTCTGTCTGTTCGGGAGCGGTATTTTCTACCTGCTTTTGAATAGGCGCTGTTTCTTTTGTTGGGGCTAAAGTCGGGGTTTCAACTTGCTTTTGAATAGGCGTGACATCTTCTGTCTGTTCGGAAGCGGTATTTTCTACCTGCCTTTGAACTAGGGTAGTTTCTGGTGCTGCTTCAACCGTTGGAGGTTCAACTTGCTTTTGAATAGGCGAGACATCTTCTGTCTGTTCGGAAGCGGTATTTTCTACCTGCCTTTGAACTAGGGTAGTTTCTGGTGCTGCTTCAACCGTTGGAGGTTCGACTTGCCTTTGAATAGGCGAGACATCTTCTGTCTGTTCGGAAGCGGTATTTTCTACCTGCTTTTGAATAGGCGCTGTTTCTGGTGTTGGTTCAACCGTTGGAGGTTCGACTTGCTTTTGAATAGGCGAGACATCTTCTGTCTGTTCGGGAGCGGTAGTTTCTACCTGCCTTTGAATCGGTGATGTTTGTCGCTGTGTCCGAACAGATTCTTTTGATACCTCTCCAGAAAAAGCTGATGAAAGAAGGTTGGGGGATTGAGTCAATGGCTGGGAAAAACCCAGTGGCTCCAATTCAGAATAGTTTTGATTTACACCCGTCTTGTTACTGATGGTAACTGAAGAGTCTACTCTCTTCGCTTTACCGCTTTCTTCTGGTACAGTAGACTGCGGCGCTACTGAAAAGGTTGAAGGATCGCTGAAACCCTGCAAAACTTTCAACTCTTCAGGTATTCTCTCGATTGAATTTGGAAAGGCGAACTCCAGGGAATCGAAGGAGTTAGAACTTTGAGTATTTTCTGCTGAAGTTCCTAAAGGCTGTTTGTTTTGCCCTAAAGGAGAATTTGACTGTCCTAAAGGCTGTTGAGTGGATGGAGTCAGCGGTCTCCTAATCCCTAATGGAGAAGCAAGACTAACAAAAGTCTTTAAACCTAAATTTGGTAGTTTTTGAGTCATCACTGCTTCTCGTTATAAATCAGTAAATTGCTGAATTAAGTTTGAGTTTTACTCGATAAAATACCCAGATGAATGACGACCTGCTTTAAGTTCTATCGCGCCACCTCCTGAAGATTCTGATGATTTCAGTATCTTTAACCCTTCGTAGGCTAAAACTAACTCTTCAATGGCTACACTATTAGAGTTGGCTTGGAGTGCTGGAGCTTTCCAACCCACCGGAACTGCTCCCAAAAGCGTCCAACACTGCATTGTTTCACCTGCTTGATTAAAGAGCAAGATATTTACGTTACAGCGACGTTTGGGGGTTTGACTGAGAATGCCGCTAACCCAATCCCAAAAAATTAGGTCTTCTGTCATTCCTCGTTTTAGAGTTACATTTGAAAACTTGGCTTGCCCTAAGAGAATTCGCTGTTGGTCGTTAACTCCACCTTCAAATCTTGTCTCATGCTGAATTTCCACTCCTAAACCCGAGCATTCGCTAAAGGATGCTGTAATACTACTTTCTATTTCGACATAAAATCGATTTGAGGTTATATAATTAAGTTCGTGGGTTATTTTGCCGTTTTTTGAGTTATTTTCCATAGATTATTTCCTCAAGTTTCCAACGCGATCGCGCTGATTTTGTAAATCTTCTAGCATGAGTTGATAGACGCGATCGCACAACTTACGCAGTGAGATCGGATCTTTCAAAATTTGTTTAGCTAGTTTGGATATATTTTCTGAATTACTCATCGTTAATAACGCCGTAGTTCTCGCACTGGAATTAAACCCATTTCTCTGATTAAATACTGACCTTCATCCGTTTTTAGCATTTCTGCAAACTTTTTACCGGCTTCTGCTCCACTCCCTTTCTTTGGATAAACAACGGCTAGAGAATAAACTAAAGGAAATTCCCCCGACTCTAGGGCTGGGGTGTACGTTGGAAAATAGCTCCCTTTATCGTTACACAAATCTATTTGGGGCGTAATGGGTTTGTTATTGTTTTGGACGACAGATTGAAAAATACGCTCTCCCTCAAGGATGGCAAGAGGATAAACCGAACATTGAGCAAAAACGCTACTTAAAAATGTCAATGCAATACTTGTTTTTCCTTCGTTTTCAAAATCGCTAAGAATTCGTTCGAGTAACATATTTGTTGTTAAGTTTCTACTCTTTTTAACTATTTTAGAGTATTTATTTCTGAAACTTGTTACGTCCTGGTATGCGAGATTTGGAGTGGATTTTTTTTGCAAAAACTCTTCAAATAATTGTCTTATCTCTAAGTCATATACACCCGGAGAGAAATAGATATCTTTTATTTTTTGACCTGGGAGGGTATTACTTTTTTCAGTATAGAGCGATCGCAATTGTTCGCTGGATATTTTCCCTTGTAAAGATTGGGCAATACCTTTATCCCTTGTATAGGCGCTGAAAGCCACGACAGGAACGACAACATCATAAGCAATAACCTGCCGAGTGAGTTGATTTGGTAATTTTTCGCTGCTGCGAAGCAGGGCAAAATCAAGTTTATTTGAAATTAGGTCTTGAATAATTTTTGCTGTTGTGCGATCGCAATAATCTTTTGACTTTTTAGTTCTTTCCTTACTACACTGATAAATATACTGTTTGGAGAGAGTCGGATAACGTTGCTCGATCTCATCCTTTAAGGTCTTGCCATCAGGGTACTTTTTATAATTTGGCGGCTCTATCGGGAAAACTCCTGTTGTTTCCACGAAAAGATTATGCCAATGACTCCCTCGAACTGTTGCATATTTAACTTTTTGTTTCCCTTGACTTAAGCTAATCTTGCTGAAACAGCATTCGTAGCGATCGTCTTTTTGAACGGCCACTTGTTGTTCTGGCTTTTCAAAAATTTTTTCCCAGAAAAATTTCAGAAATAGTGCTATAAGCCCGATCGCACCCAGGAACAACAACAGTTTAAAAATAAAACGAAAGATTTTACGATCCGCTTCTCGATTTTCTTTTTTTTCTTCCGCTTCCTCTGGGAGAGAGACAATGGGTGTATCCTCGATAGTTCGGAGGTATTTCCGTGCCTCTTCAGCGCTGGAAAATGGCTCTTCTAAACCTAACAGCTTCCGAATAAAAAATTCTAATGGAGAAGGAGAAATTAACGCTATTTTATCTTCTATTGTCTGGAGATCGACAGCCCGACCAAAATCGCCATCTATTCTTCCTCTCGAAAGAAGATAAAGACATAAGTAACCTAAATCGATTAGGTCTTGTAATGTAGGATCGTCAAAAATAGGATTAAACTGATTTTGAGGAGTGGCACTCGAAAGGATAAGATTTTCCCATAACGCGAGATCTGCCAGGTACACGGAGAATGGTGTTTTACTGATAGGCTCTTGAGTACGATGAATAACAATTTTAATACTATCTGGAGTCAGATTTTTATGCGCTAAACTTGGCTTAAGATTGCCCCCAAAACGAAATTTATGATTGTGAATAAACCATAGCGTTTGCAAAATATCATCTAAAATTTTAATCGTTTGATGGAAAGTTATTGTTTCAGTTGCATTCAGCCATTCTCGAAGTGTTAGGCAATTTTCAAGAGGCTCGGAAACAAGATAACATCTTTTTTCCTGACGATCGACAATAATATCTTGAGGAACAATAATGCGAAATCTTTTCCCTTGTTCTTCACTAATATTTAAGTTTGATAAATCTTCAAATCTGTCAAGAGATTCTTCGACTTCGCGACCGCTCAAATTTTCTTTTAATAATAAATATTCTTTCAGTAAAACGATCCGTTCGCTTAAAGCTTGAACGGCTTGATAAATTCGTTTTTTTTGCCCTCCTTTATCTTCGAGAAGTGCTACAATTTCGTAACGCTTGCCTCGGCCCCCTCTAATTTCTTTCCCGATTTCTAACGGTTTTGTCTCCGTCAAATTCATGAAAGATGAATAAAAAGGTGAAGATATACCAGGATGAGAGCGGAGCAAGGGCTGTTCGGAAACAATCGGTTGTCCTGGAGAGACTCTATTGCTTTGAATAAATTCCTGAGACGATGGCGCTGTTACGGGCTGCGTTACGCTTGCTTCAGATTCTGGCGAAGCTAAATCTTGAGAGCGCTGTCCGAGTTTTGGAAATTCTGCTTTCTCATAGACATCTTGAGCTTTTCGTCGTCCCGTTTGCAATAAAATTTGGTCGGGATGACGAATAAACGTTATAACTTCTCTAACACGACTGCCAACGTGATTAACTACATCAGTGAGTCTCACAGGAATTGATTGGGTTTACACCCAGATAAAGGGATTTTAATCTAGGTTTCTTGGAGCGATATTGCTTCTGCTTGAAGGGGTTCTGTTCGCGATTGTGCGTTTTCTTCTAATTCATTAATTTGACGGTAGAATCCGTGTAAGTAATTTAAATCGCAAGCGTATAATCCTTCGATTGTTGCGGGGGTGATTTCTTCTAACGCCCCCAGGCGAGTAATGACTCGAGCGAGAATGATAATTGTCGAATAAGCGGGATTAGACTTAACGCGCGGGTCGCGCAAGGGAATAATTTCATCAGCCGCTTTAGCCAAACGCATTATGCCCTTGCGGTGCAAATTTCCACTGCTATCGAGATAGCCTTTCGGTAGCGTAAATTCAAATTCAGTTTGGAACATTTAATTTTATTTCGAGCGAGTCAGCATATCTACAGCAATTTCGAGTTCTTCAATTTCCATTTCACTACTGCTGGCATTAAAACCAGAAGCTTTATATCGCGTCGGCCAAGCGCCTTGAAATTCTAAAATTGCCTGGGCTTCTCCAGCTTGGTCGTAAATGGTCAGCGAACCTTCACGAAACTGTTTAGCCCAGTTTCCTTCTTCTACCGCCTTAAACCAATTCCATAGGGTTTTGGAGTTTGTCATTCCTCTACGCAACGTAATATTACTGGTTTTGACGTTGCCTGGAATTTTAGTCCGAACCATTCGACCGGATTTAGCTTCGCCCCATTGTTGGGGAGTCACTTCGCAAATCTCAATGACTTCTTGGCTGCGTTCGATGCCTTGACATTCGAGGAATGTTGCATCTACGCTGTCCTGACTGCCGTCGAGTTTAAGTTCGACGTAGAAGCGATTCGCTGTTAGCCGTTCGGTAAATGCTGTCATAATTCCTCGTTCCTAAAAATCTTACGGATTCGGAAGCACAAAGACGGGTTAGCTGACCTCGCTCGAACCAGTTGCAAACAGAATTTGAGCCTTATCGATTACTGGACGCGCTTAATTCCTTCATGGACTAATTCAATGGTTTCATTTGCCATGTTTCCATCCCCCGAAGTGAAGCTAGGACCTTCGTATTTACAAGGGTAGGCTTGGACAATTTCCCACCGCGCTTGAATGCTTCCCCCTTGGTCGTAGGCACTTACCGAAGCGGCTTTACGATTGCTTTGCCACTGCGAGCTTCCTGCATCATTGGTGTTACAGTTTTTGTACCATTCATAGAGGTCTTTATCGGTGGTGGCAACCACTTTAACCTTAACGTTGGTAAATTTTTCGTTGGTTGGGGTTGCTTGGCGCAGTTTGGTTCCTCCTTTACCAGAACCGAGAACGCCACCACTTCCAGCAACGGGAGATTCGACGGATAATCCTCCAACTTCCAAAATTTGCTTTTCGCCTACACCGTCTGCTTCAAAGTAAAAGCGACAAGCTGTTAATAGTTCTGCCATTGCTCAACTCCTAAGATTTTGATGATTTTCCTTGAAATTTTAAAGCTTTTGCTAAGCTAAGACGCATCTAAATTGGGTATCCTCGATCTCCCCGTCTCCCCGTCAGACTCAAATCACAATTTAAATGCAGAACAGCTTATTGATTGGGAGACCACTGACTGACTCTGAAGATAATAAATTCAGCCGGACGAACGGGACAGACTCCTACTTCGATATAGAGGCGACCCAAGATCATTGTTTCTGGGGTATTAAGTTCTTTGTCGCACTTGACGTAGAAAGCTTCGGCGGGCGAACTGCCAAATAAGGCTCCTTCTCGCCACAGTCGTTCGAGAAAATTGCTAACGGTTCGCGTGACTCGCGCCCATAAATCTTCATCGTTGGGTTCAAAAACTGCCCATTGGGTTCCTTGTTCGATTGACTTTTCGATGTAGCTCATCAAACGACGAACGCTGATATAACGCCATTCGGTGATTTCGGGTTCGACGAGGGTGCGAGCGCCCCAAATTTTTAGACCTCGGTTGGGGAATTTCCGGATGCAATTCACGCCCAAGGGGTTGAGCAGTTCTTGTTCGCGAAAGTTGGTTTCGTAGGCGAGGGAAAGAACGCCGCGAGGGGTCACGTTAGCGGGGGCTTTATATACGCCTCTAGTTTCGTCGGTTTGACACCAAACTCCCATCATGTGGCCGCAGGGGGGAACGTAAATTCCTTTGCCGTTGGCGCGGGGATTGGGAACTTTAATCCACGGGTAGTAAAGTGCGGCAAATTGAGAACGCCGCCCGAAGTCATCTAACCATTCTTTAACGTCTTGGGGTCTGCTTTGTTCGGGAGAGGTTGGGGCTTGGCTTCTTCGGGTTTTGACGGGTGGCGCATCGAGGACAACCATGCGATAGGCGGGGCTGGGGGCGGCATTTTCGCAGCCGGTAATCATGGTTTCCATTACGCCATGAACCTGTTCGAGGTTGAGGAGTCCGCGTTCGTAGGCGAGCATGAGGTCGGGACAGGCAACCATTGCTACATCGTCAATTTCAAACAGTCCTTGAACGCCGCGACGATTTTTGCGCGATCCTGATAGTTTTTGGTGGAGGCGCTCGGCGGGATAAACTTCGGGAGGAGGAGCGACTTCGTAGTAACCGTTGGCCGGACGACGGGCGAGAGGAAGTCCGCGATCGCTTTTGATTTCAACGTCGATATAGGGGGATTCTTGGAGAGCGGTTAAAACAAAGGTTCCTTCTTCTGGGGCGACCTCTGGATTCATGGTGAGATGCCGATAGGGGCCTTCTAGAACGTTTTCTCCTTGTTTAACGGTGAGTTGGAAATATTCTCCGGTATCGAAGGGTTCTTCGTCGGGGTTATCTTCCAGGGGACGGGGTTCGTCGGTTTCGATAATGACGTTAATTCGTCCGCCTTCGGCTTGTTCGGGTTTGAGTTTGAGTTCGAGGGAGGGATGTTTTCCGGCGGTGGTAATGGCGGTAATGCTCTGATTTTCTGGGGGAGACTCGTCTTGAGCTTGAGATTGAGGCTGAGGAAGTTGGGTTCCTAAGCTAACAATCCAGCAGCGTCCTCCTCCGTTGTCAAACCAGCCTTTAACCGCGAAAGGAAGGTAAGCATTGAAATCGGTGAAGCCATCCGAACCGGGTTTGGCAAAACATTCGAGATATTGCGTCCAGTCGGCAATAAGTTGAGGTTCGAGTAATTCTGCATCTCCGCGTATGTCTTCG
The DNA here is from genome assembly GCF_014698145.1 of Oscillatoria sp. FACHB-1406. Lineage (NCBI taxonomy): Bacteria > Bacillati > Cyanobacteriota > Cyanophyceae > Oscillatoriales > Oscillatoriaceae > Oscillatoria > Oscillatoria sp. FACHB-1406. The sequence continues at coordinate 520,013 of NZ_JACJSM010000001.1, forward strand.
GTGAAACCAACGAAACCAGCTACGCTCATTGACATTCCTTCGATGGGGCGACTGCCTCGGTTGACTTCTTCGACATATACCCCTGGAGCGAAGTAGTCCAAACGTCCCATGTCACTCTCCCTTAACGTAATTTAAGTTCAAGCCTAAGATAACTTAATAAGTTTTGCCAATTCGCGATCGCAAAACTTTACTGAGTATTTGAATTTTAAGGGATTGGAAGATTAAGGTACACTCCATTAATGATAGGCTGGAATACTTTTTTCGCAAGTTCGAGCTAATGAGTAACTATTTGGCGATCGCGACGGTAACGGCTGCTTTGCAAAAACTTCTTCTTACGGGAATCCAAGAAGATATGCCGGAAGCTAACGTTACTACCGTTCGTCCGGAGGTGACGGCTATTAATAACCAAGGTGCTGGGATTAATATTTTTCTTTACCAAGCGTTACCGAACCCCGCTTGGCAAAATGCCGATTTACGCACGCGCCGCCCGAAAGAGAATTTGATCAAACACGGACAAGCGGGACTGGATCTTTACTATTTGCTAACGTTTTACGGAAATGAGGTGGAACTGCAACCTCAAAGACTTTTAGGGGCTGCAATCCAAACCTTGGTCGATCGACCCATCCTCACGCAAGCCATGATTCGGGAAGTTTTAGCCGATCGCAATTTTGGGTTTTTAGGCGATTCGACGCTTGCCGATCAGGTGCAGCAAGTTATGTTTATTCCTAGCATTATGACGACGGAAGATTTATCGCGAATTTGGTCGGTTTTCTTCCAGATTCCTTATGCTTTATCCTTTGCTTATCAAGCTTCTGCTGTTTTGATTCAGGGCAAGCAGTTGGGTAAAGCTCCTTTACCCGTTCGCAAGACTCAGTTTTATGTTTCTCCAAGGTTGCCCGCGATTGAAAAAGTTAAGGTTTGCCGAGCAGAAGGCAAACCAATGTTGCTCCAACAAATTGGCGATCGCTTGCAAGATTATGGTAGTCTCACTTTAAGGATCGAGGGAAAGCAGTTGAGAGGAGAACCCACCACACGAGTGCAACTGGGGGATGCCCAGCTAACTCCTCAAGATGTAGGAGAAAATGGAGTTGAACTCATATTTTCAGAACTGACAACGGCTGAGAAAAATGCGTTGCGAGCGGGCGTACAAAAACTCCAAGTCATCCATCCGATTCCTGACGGTAGCTTTGCGCCGGAACGTGCGATTGAGTCTAATGCGATCGCGATTGTGCTGTGTCCGAAGATTGAAAGCATCAATCTTACTCATGTTGAGGAGAACGAGGAGGGTTTATACGATGCTAGTTTGACGGTACGGCTCGATTTGATGGTCGGTAAGCAACAAAGAGTCTTTGCAATTTTGAATAGTATTCAGAATGATAATCCGATAACTTACATTTTTGCGGCAGAGCAACGCGAAATTGCTACGCTTTCGTTAATATTTACAATAGACAATATTTCTTTAGGGGAATATCTCGTGCGCGTTCAGATTGACGGTGCGGAGAGTAATCTAGAGGTTGAGGGCGATCGCTATTCGGGACCTTTCGTTAGCTTGCAGCGTTGAGGCTATACTCAGAACTCTACTTTCTGATAATATTCAGCACTGTTCAGCAGTTCTGCGATTTTCTAATAAGGGTTCGATCGCGCGATCGATTTGCTCCCATAAAGCCTCTAAACTTCCCGAATTCTCTAAAACGACATCTGCCGCCGCTATTTTTTCGGCTAGGGGCATTTGACTTTCAATACGCGCGATCGCTTGCTCTAAATTGAGGCGATCGCGATTCATCAACCGTTCTAACTGTTGCTCGGCGGTGCAAGCAACGACCCAAATTGTATTGACAAAATCGGTCATTTGTGATTCAAACAGTAAAGGAATCGCTAAAACGGCAATTTTTGGGGCAAGGCGAGCCAGTTCTGCAACGAAGCGATCGCGAACAAACGGGTGTATTTGCGCTTCAATCCAGCCTTTTTCCGCCTCGTCAGCAAACAGGATATTCCCTAATTCCGCGCGGTTTAAGCTGCCATCTTCCTTCAGCATTCCGCTGCCGTAGCGCCGGACAATCGCCGCTAAAGCCGACGAACCGGGCGCTACCGCCTCTCGCGCGTAAATATCCGCATCCAAAATCGGCAAGCCATACTGTTGGGCAAGATAGCGAGTTACCGTCGTTTTACCCGTCGCAATTCCGCCGGTTAAACCGATGCGGATGGGCGAGGTGTTAAAATGAACGTTTAGCGAATTCACCGTACCTTAAAAAAAATTTCGAGAGTTCAGAATGAACGTTCAGCAAGTTTTAACGATTGTTTGGGCAGCGTCAGCCTTATTTTTAATTATTTTAGTGTTATTGCACAGTCCCAAAGGCGATGGCATCGGCGGTATCGGCGGACAAGCGCAATTATTCACCAGCGCTAAAAGTGCCGAAACTTCTCTCAATCGCATTACTTGGGCGCTGAGTAGTGTATTTATCGGTTTGACGATTGTTTTGAGCGCTGGTTGGTTGAAGTAAGCGAGAATTGCCGGTGAATTATCGAGGGCGCTGGGGGGGAAAAGTTGCGATCGCTGCCTTTGTCGCCAGCCTCATCATTTTCTCTCCGGCGCTCCTCCCCAGTCAAGCAACCCCCCCTCAATCCTCTCTACCCGCGCCCGCAGCCACTCCCCCACAAAACCTGCCGCTGTTACAAGTCTATCCCCTACCGCCGCAACTCGAACGATGGCAGGATTCCGAGCAGCAAGGCGATTATTTTGATGCGATTAAACCGACGGCTGTCGGTTATTTAATTTGGTCGTCGTTTCCAATTAAAGTTTATATCGAACCGCCGAACGATCCCGCAGATCGACGCTTTCAAGGTTGGTTTAAAGCCGTAGAAACCGCCGTTACCGAGTGGAATCAATATCTACCTTTAGAACGAGTTGCAGAGCGGGAAGTTGCGGATATTATTTGTTTGCGATCGCGTCCGCCCCTCCGCGCCACCCTCAACCGCCAAACCCGCACCTTTGAATTTCCCACCGCGCGTAACGCCGAAGCTAGTTACAAACTCTATTGGCGGGGAAACAACCCTTCTACCCTCGTCCATCGCTTCACCCTAGAAATTAGCCCCAATCAAACCGACGCATTCACCCTCGCCACCGCCCGCCACGAACTCGGACACGCCCTTGGAATTTGGGGACACAGCCCCGATCCCGCCGATGCACTTTATGACACGCAAGTCAATAACCCGCCGCCGATTTCTGCACGGGATATTAATACGTTGAAAAAGATTTATCAACAGCAAACGCGATTGGGTGGGAGTTTGTGAACGTCGATTGTACGCCCTAGGGAAACAGTATTTCTTTCCGTAATCGCTGCGTTGCAGAAAGACTGAAATCTTTTGAATTAGCACGGGCAATTTAACTCAATTGGGAGTGCAAAAAAGAGTAGCTTATTCACCTACTCAATTAAGGTTGTTTCCAACTAATACCATTAAACTCCTGCTCCCCTCTCCTGGGGTTGGGAGAGGGGCGGGGGGTGAGGGCAATTCCAATTTCTGAGGGGGGTTTTATAGCGCTAGCCAACTTGCTTAGGACATTATCATGCGCTGAGAGTGACAACTGGCTTGAAGTACCTCGTCCTAATTTCAGTGGCTACGGCTATACGTTAAGTTGATACTAATGGGATTCGTTTCATTCTCTTCGAGCGCGAGGTTTCCTCAAAGCATCGCGAAAAAACAAAAATAGGGACGTTATTTAAACATCCCCGCGCAGAAAATTCACGCTAACAATTGTCAATTATCAATTAAATTCTACATTCCCGGCAGATTCAAACCGCTCGTCAGTTCTTCCATGCGAGAGCGCATCGTTTCGGTTGATTTTTCGTAAGCATCTTTCATCGCTTCGGTTACTAAAGCTGAAAGTGCATCCGCCCCTTTTGCAAGCGCTTCGGGAGCAATCGTAGCAGAGCGCGGTTCTTGGTTGCCGCTAACGACGACTTTCACCGAGCCATCGCTGCTTTTGCCTTCAATCGACATCTCCTCGAGTTCTATCTGAAGCTGCTGCGCCCCTTGTTGAACTTGTTGGGCTTTTTTGAAAGCTTCGGCTAACTCTTTCATTTTGCCCAAGCCTAAACCAAATCCTTGTCCTTTATTCATTATCTGTTCTCAAGTATTACTCTGGCGTTACTCCATTGTACTGACGGAGTTACGGTTGCAACTCCGTCTAAATGTCGGGGTTTCTTAAAACTCTCCTAAGAGTTTAACCTCTGGATGCAAAGAAAGCGACCAGTGCGCTTCGACTTGCTCTTGGACGTGGCGGATGAGTTGAAAGATATCGTTGGCTTTCGCGCCGCCGCAATTCAAGATAAAGTTGGCGTGACGGTGGGCGATTTGCGCGCCGCCGATTTGATAGCCTTTGAGTCCGAGTTGCTCGATTAGCCAGCCCGCTTTATGGGTATCGTGGTTGCGGAAGACGCTACCGCAACTGGGCAAATGGTAGGGCTGAGTGCTTTTGCGCTGCTGGAGATTTTGGTTAGTGGTTGCCATAACTTGCGATCGCGTCGAACCGGGTTGCAGTTGCAGCGTCGCTTGCAGCACCAAGCGCTTATCGCCTTGCAAGCTCGAAGTCCGATAGCAGTAGCCCAAATCTTCGGGTTTGAGCGTCACCAGGGTTCCATCGGGTTCGAGAACGACGACACTCTCGATAACATCGGCCATGCAACTACTGTGCGCGCCTGCATTCATCACTACGCAGCCGCCGATGGAACCGGGAATCCCGACTCCCCACTCAAAGCCCGTCCAACCGCGTTTTGCGGCTTGCCAAGCGATACGCGCGATCGATTCTCCCGCGCCCACCGTAACTTTACCGCTATCGGAGTCAAATTCAGCACCACGGAGATGGCGAGTCCCGACAACGAGGCCGGGAATGCCGCGATCGCTGATTAACAAATTCGATCCCGCACCGAGTAAAGTAATGGGCAAATCGCGTTCTGTTGCCCAATCAAAACTTTCCATCACTTGGTCGATATTGTTCGGTACGACATACCATTCTGCCGGACCGCCGACGCGAAACGTTGTGAAATCGCCTAGAGGAACTTGAGGGCGAATGATGCAATCGGTGTGGGGAAGATGAACGCTGCTAGGCGCTACGGGGCGATAGTTTCCGTAGAACAGAGTGGGGCTGCAACCGGAGGCATCATAAGAAAGGGTCATAGGATATATAGGTTTTAGTCTTAAAGAGTTGAATGTGAATCGAGTTGGTCATCGGCAGCAAAAGCGGCTCGAACGTCTGGGCAAGACCCCTAATCTGGATGAAGGAAAAAGAGTCTGGAGTTCGACGGGCTGCTCGATCTCTATTACTAAATCCGCAGATCCAATAATCATGCTCCTTAAGGGTTATAAAAAGCGACCAATTTGGGGATGATTTGATTCAAATTGCCCGCACCCAAAAATAAAGCAAGATCCCCTGGTTGAAGAATTTCTTTCAGGCAACTTTCAAGACCGTTGAAAGTCGGTTGATAGATGACATGGGAATGATGTGCTGCGATCGCATCAGCCACAGTTTGACCGCTGAGATTATCGGGGTTAGCTTCTCCTGCGCTATAAATATCGGTAACGATCGCGATATCGGCATCGCCAAAGGAACGAGCAAACTCTTGAAGGAAAGTTTGCACTCGGCTGTAGCGATGGGGCTGAAAGACAGCGACAACGCGATGGGGATCCTCGACTCGCAAGCGCGCTGCTGCCAGAGTCACTTGAATTTCGCTGGGATGGTGGGCGTAGTCATCGAAGAAGGTAATACCGCCGCCCTCACCGCGATACTCGAAGCGTCGTTTTGCACCCTCGAAACTTTTTAAGGCTGTTGCGATCGCGTCGAACTCCAATCCTAACAGCCGCGCTACCGCGATCGCTGCCAGGGCATTGCTAAGATTGTGCCGTCCGAGCAGTTGCAAATTCAACTCGCCCAATAACTCTCCCCGCTCCCAAATTTTAGCGCGCGTTCCCTGCCCGCTGTAGGTTGTCTCGGTGGCGATGTAGTCGGCTTCGCTGTTGGGATCGAGGCTGTAGGTAATCTGCGGGTTGAGGCGATCGCGCACCACCGCACAATCCTTGCACCCGACCAGGATTTTGCACTGCTGGGCAAAGGTTTGGAAGGTGCTGATGACTTGCTCGAGGCTGGTGTAATGGTCGGGATGATCCAGTTCGATATTGGTGACGATCCCGATATGCGGAACCAATTTTGTCAGCGTACCGTCCGATTCGTCAGCTTCTGCGACTAACACGCCTCCTTGCCCCAAACGCGCGTTTCCGCCCAACGTTTCGATCTCCCCGCCGACGATGACGGTGGGATCGAGACCGACTTGTACCAATAAGTGCGCGATCGCGCTACTGGTGGTCGTCTTGCCGTGAGTTCCCGCCACAGCAATGCTTTGGCTGTAGTCGCCCAGCAACCCCGCTAAGACATCCGAACGATGGAAAATCTCGTAACCCTTATCGAGGGCGGCTAAATACTCCAAATTCGTCGCCGCGATCGCTGTCGAACAGATCACCTGCGGGGAATCTCGGCGATCGGTCGGAACGACCGCACAGCCGCTCGAATTGCGACTTTGCCCTTCAATTTCGAGGGCATTGCTCGAAGATTGCGACTTCGAGGAAATCGATTGAAAAAAGTCTAAGTTCGTCGCTTCTTGAGCGCTAAAGATATGAGCGCCTGCCGACTGCAAGCGATCGGTAATCGGCGTGACCCGCAAATCCGAACCCGAAACAGGAAGCTTGCGTTTCGCTAAAATATATGCGAGCGCTGACATTCCAATGCCACCGATTCCGATAAAATGGAATGGTTTGCCCCGAAAATCAACAGTCTTTGACATCAAATCTCCTTCTACACCACACCGCGCACCATGTGCCTTTGATAATCACGCGCTATAATATCAGGAATTGATTTTCTCGGATCGCAGCTATCACAAATTTCTATCCTTAACCGAGATTTTCTTATTGATTCCGTTATCTCGAAAGCTAGCATTACTCAGCAATTCCCGCGATCGAACAACCCTGTTGGCGGCGCGCGCGAAATTGACCGCCACCGAGACTCGAGCCGTCTCTAAAAGTCTCTACCCTTCTCAAAGGATTTAAACAGAAATCCGGAAAAGTTTCCAACTGAGAATTCAAAATTTGAAATTGTCCGTAGCTTTACTTCCCTCCCCCCTCATTGAACTCGATCGGCACAACTCGATCGCGGCATCGTCCGCGAACATTTCGCTCCTCTCAAGCCTTGAAGATTCGAGCTTCTTTTCTCCCTCGACCTCAAGGGATAAGGATATCCCCGCTCTGAAAAGCCTCGTTATCACCTCGGCTTCGCTCGATTGATGCCCTCGATTGCCAACTCGCGCGCGCCGTCGCCCGTCTCAACTCGCTCTCAGAAAAAATAGAGAGTTGATGCTGAATTGCGGCCGCTCTGCGATATGATTTGAATGATTAAAAGATCTTTAGCGGTAACGCGCAGACAGACATATCAGTGATACTGCGGTCGGACAGATCGTGAAAGCTTGTGGAGGGCTAGACTACAACCTGGAAGTTGTAAAACTCCAGTTCCCTGCGAAGCAAGAATCCCCAGTTTCTAGGGATGTGGAGGGCGAGAGAATCTCACAACCGAACATCGTCCCCGAGTTATGGGGAGTGTCAATAGAACTTCCGAGCATAGAGGGCAAGACAAAGTGATTAGAGTAGCGATCAACGGATTTGGGCGGATTGGACGTAACTTTTTGCGGTGCTGGTTGGGTCGAGAAAACAGTCAACTTGAGGTTGTTGGCATTAACGATACCTCAGATCCCAGAACCAACGCTCACCTGCTCAAATATGACTCCATGTTGGGCAGACTCGATGCAGACATCTCAGCTGACGAAAACTCTTTAACGGTTAACGGTAAAACGATTAAGTGCGTCTCCGATCGCAATCCTTTGAACTTGCCTTGGGGAGCATGGGACGTTGACTTAATTATCGAATCGACCGGCGTTTTCGTTGACGATGCCGGTGCTGGCAAGCACATTCAAGCCGGAGCTAAAAAAGTTCTCATTACTGCTCCCGGCAAGGGCGATAAAGTCGGAACGTTCGTTATGGGCGTGAACGACAAGGACTACGATCCCGACAAATACGACATCGTAAGCAACGCTAGTTGTACGACCAACTGCTTAGCTCCCATTGCTAAAGTGTTGCACGAACATTTCGGCATCATCAAAGGCGTGATGACGACGACTCACAGCTACACCGGCGACCAACGCATCCTCGATGCCAGCCACCGCGATTTGCGTCGCGCTCGTGCAGCGGCGGTTAATATCGTCCCGACTAGCACGGGTGCAGCCAAAGCCGTGGCTTTGGTGCTGCCAGCCCTGAAAGGCAAGCTCAACGGCGTAGCCTTGCGCGTTCCGACTCCTAACGTCTCGATTGTAGACTTCGTGGCTCAAGTCGAGAGAAGCACCATTGCCGAGCAGGTGAACGACGCACTCAGAGCAGCTTCGGAAAACGAACTCAAAGGCATCCTCGGTTACAACGAACTGCCTTTGGTGTCTTCTGACTATCGAGGAACCGACTGTTCTTCCATCGCTGATGCCAGCTTGACAATGGTTTTGGGTGGCGACATGGTGAAAGTTGTGGCTTGGTACGACAACGAGTGGGGCTATTCCCAACGGGTTGTTGACTTGGCAGAATTAGTCGCTAGCAAGTGGAAATAAACGCCGGGTTTTAATTGATTCTCCGGTAAATCTCCGCAGCGATCGCTCTCCTTAACTTTCGCAATTACAGGGTTGAGGGGAGCGAATTTATCGGTTTTAAGGTTGGGTAGCAAAGGCGCAATTCCAAGTTTTTTCTGCGATCGGGTTATGATATCCCGTTTAGCCCAATGGCTTGACAAAATCGCAAAACCATGAAGATCGATTCCTTCAGAAATTATCCGTTATAAAAGCTTCGGCTTCGGCGCGATCGCGGATTTTTCCATCGAGCGTAGCAATTAACAATTCATCCAAAATTTGCTTGAATTGCGGCCCGGGCTTATAACCCAATCCCTTGAGATCGTTTCCATTTAAAGGCGGGCGCAGATTCGCCCAACAAACGAGATAGCGCCAAATTTGCCGTCGGATGCGGCGCGGCGTTCTCAACATCAATAGCACCAACATCGGCAGCGAATATTGACGCAACAATAGGACGATTTCGCTCGGACGCGGCGCACGAGTTTCCATCTCGCGGCTATTTAAATTATCCATCACTTCTCGTTCGACATCCGCGAGCTTTTCCAAACGCTGCAAACTCTCAGCACTCAATTGTAAGTTCGCAGCGACGGGCGCGCGTTCTTCGGCAGGTAGGTATGCAATCAGCGCCTCGAGCCGCAGCAAATAGGGCGTTAAGCGACGTTCGGAATCAAAGCGCTGCAAACAGCGATCGAGGAAGCGAATTTGCCACCACAACCGCTCCGTTAAGGTTAAATTGGGGTGCAGACAGCGCAACGCCCCTAAGTCAGCCAGAAGGCGCAGCGCTCGCTTCCAATAATGCGCTTCGAGAATGTATTTAAGTTCGGTTTTGAGGCGGGTGGTGAGGGCGGGGGCGCGCGGATGGGTAAGGCGCAAGCGGTCGTAAGCCCCACTTTCGATCGCGTAACGAATGTATTGTTCCGTTTGCGCTTCTAGGCTGAATCCCAGGCGCACGGCAAAACGCACGGCGCGATAAATGCGGGTGGGATCTTCGATGAAACTGTTGGCGTGGAGAACGCGAACCCGGCGCGATCGCAAATCTAACATCCCGCCAAAAAAATCGAGCAATTCCCCAGAATTCGGCTCGCTTAGACGCAGGGCAAGGGCATTAATCGTAAAGTCGCGGCGATATAAATCTTGCCGAATCGAACTGGCTTCAACTTCGGGATTTGCCGCCGGATAAGGATAAAACTCCGTGCGCGCTGTCGCAATATCGACGGCTAAAGAATCTAATTGCTTATCTTTATGCCACAACAACGCTGCGGTTTGAAACGCGCCGTGAACTTCCAAGCGTGCATTCGGATAAGCAGCTTGCAGCGCTTTGGCTAATTCCATTCCCGCCCCCCCATCGGCAGCGCGATGAAAACCATCGACGACGAGATCGATATCTTGGAGAAAGGGATTGCCCGCCGTGATTCCTTCGGTGGCTAAAAGTAAATCGCGTACCGCCCCTCCCACTAAATAAAGGTGCCAGCCCCGGTCTTGGGCGGCGGAGGCGGCGCGCATCAAAAAGTCCCAAATCGGGGCGGGAATCGCCGATTTTAAGGTATTGAAGCGATCGCGCTTTCCCCGATCGCGCGGCGGTTCGGTTAGAACTTCCCCGCTTCCCAACTCCCAATCTTGGTAGCGTTGGCGCAAAACATCGGTGCGCGTCACGATTCCCACCAATTGCCCGCCTTCCAACACCGGCAAGCGCCCCACATCATACGTCACCATCAAGGCTTCGATTTCGGACAACGGCGTATCGGGCGCAATCGTTTTCAGGTTTTGGCTCATATACGCCTTCACGGGCGCGTGACTGAAGCCGTGGTGCAGGGCGATATCCAAGTCCCGACGGGAGATAATGCCGACTAACTCATCGCTTTCGTTGACGACGGAAAGCCCGGAATGTCCGTAGCGCAGGAGGATGCGTTGTGCTTCGTCGATGGTGGTTTGGGGGCGAATCGTGCGGACGGGGGAGGACATCAAATCGCGGGCGGCGGGCGGGTGGGGAAGTTGGGCGCTGAGTTGCTCGATGAATTCTTGGAGTTGGCGCTGGGAGTTGACTTCGCGTAGCGTTACCGAAGCCGCCGAAGCGTGTCCGCCGCCGCCGAAGGGTTGGAGGAGGCGGTTGAGGTCGATTTCGGGAAGGCGCGATCGCCCGACGATGGCTAAACGCTGCCCTTCCCCTTCGCGGCGATAATATTGGTGGGCGAGGAGTAAGACATCGAGATTGGCGAATTCGATGACGTACATCGCTAAACTGGAAAGTCCCGGCACGAAAGATTCGGTTTCGAGCAGTACCGAGCCGAGGGTATAGCCTCGCACGGTGAGGATTTGCAATTTTTCGATCGCTTCTGCTAAAAGTTGTTGCAATTGCGGGGATAAACCGCGATCGCTATACTCGCGAATACTTTCTAAACTCGCGCCTGCTTCCATCAACCAAGCCAAAGCGCGGATATCGCGGGGCGTGGTTTGCTCGAAAACCAGCGAACCCGTATCGGCGTGAATCCCCAGCGCCATCACCGTTGCTTCGAGGGGGGTGAGTTGTAAGTTTTCTTGCTGGAGTCGTTCGACAATCATCGTGGTTGTCGCGCCGATGGGTTCGATTTGGCACTCAGTAGCGGGAATATCGCGATCGGCTTCTAAATGATGGTCGTAAATCGCGATCGCTTCAATTTGCGGCAAATCGAGCCATTGTGCGGCTTGCCCGAAGCGATCGCGTTTTTGTGCGTCCGGGATTGCCAGCGAGCGAATCCGCTCCGGATTGACGCTGCGCTGTTCGAGCGTCGCCAACTCATCTCGATGCAACGCCAAAAAATCTCTCACCCCCGGATGCGCGCCCCCCGTCAGCACGATTTTGCTGCCCGGTTTCAGGCACGACAACCCCACCGCCGCCCCTAAAGCGTCGAAATCCGCAGTTTGATGGCACAAAATTAAATCCACTCGTTAATTCGTAATTCGTAATTCGTAATTCGTAATTGAGCATTTCGGCATTTCGGCAAGCGCCACACTGCGATGCCCCGAGCTTGCCAAAATAAATTAAAGTTCAAAATTATCAATTATCAATTGTCCATTGTCCATTATCTCCGTCCCCTCTCTGATACAATAAAATCTGCGATTGAGGTGGCGCAAACTTCGATCGCCGCTCGGGCAATGAGACGGACTCACTCGTTTTGCCCCGATTCCCTTCTCTGTCTTTAGAGTACCGCGTCCTTAGTGGAAATAGCTTTGAGATAGAGATCGGCAGGGGAAAAACCCCCTTTCTGGAACCGAACGAGCTTCGAGCAAGCCGCCGATCTCGCCGTTTTGGTGGAATTGAGGTTTGCACGGACACAGAAAACCTTTAAGATTATCTCGATTAAATTTTCAGCACAGAGAGCGTTTCGATCGCTAATTTTGGGAGAACCACAAGATGTTTTTTATTTTCCAAGTCGCCCTTTTGTCGTTAGTTTTTCTGTCTTTTGCAATGGTAATTGGGGTTCCCGTTGCCTATGCTTCTCCCCAAAACTGGGAACAGTCTAAGAACCTGATCTTCCTTGGCTCTGGAGTTTGGGCTGTATTGGTGATTGTGGTTGGCATTTTAAACTTTTTTGTTATTTAAACCCGTCAACCCCGCAAACAACTGGGGAATTATGCGATCGCGCCTTTGACTGTTTGACGAGTTGAAGTCCGCGATCGTTTGTCGTTTCATACCTTACCAACCCATTCATGACTGTTTTTGAGGGAACCTTCGATCGCGACCTTTCCGCCCTGCGCTTCGCGATCGTAGTCGGTCGTTTCAACGACTTAATCACTAGCAAACTTTTGTCCGGATGTCAAGACTGCCTCAAGCGGCACGGCATCGACATCAATCCCCACGGCTCTCAAGTCGATTACATTTGGGTTCCCGGCAGTTTTGAAGTCTCGATGGTCGCTCGCCAACTCGCCCTTTCCGGACAATACAGCGCCATTATCTGCCTCGGTGCCGTGATTCGCGGTCAAACGCCCCACTTCGATTACGTCTCCAGCGAAGCCGCCAAAGGGATTGCCGCCGCCAGCTTTCAAACTGGAGTCCCCGTCATCTTCGGCATCCTCACCACCGACACCATGCAGCAAGCCCTCGAGCGCGCCGGGATTAAAAGCAACCACGGCTGGGATTACGCCCTCAACGCCCTGGAAATGGCCAGCTTAATGCTCCAGTTGCGAGGGAACCTAGGCAATCAACCCATCCTAGCCGCCGCCGAAGAAGCCGAGGTTGTCCCCTCCGCCCCCTTACCCTCAGAAAAAACAACGCATCTTTGAACCGTATCCCGCATGACAGCGAAGAGCTTCCTTCCCGAAGGTCAATTGTCAATTAGAATCCTAGGCTACACTGCGAAACGCTTTAAATGCGATAGGATAGTTCAAATTGCTCGAGTGTTCTCAAAAGGAAGAATCGAAAAGCAGAACGCGATTGCTAGCGTTAGGAGGGTTGAGATACCGCCCCGCTCGCAACCCTAAGTTACATTTATTCGCTACCATCGCTAAAAGAGCGTATTAGAATAGCATAAAAGGTCAATCACGGTGCAGAGGTCTGGATGAGTTTTGAAAGTGACAGCCAACAGTGTTTAGAAAAATTGGTCTGGGCAACCCGCGAACTCCAAGTAGACATCGATCGGAGCCAACTCTCTAAGATTGCCGATTTGATTGTCCAAACTATGACGGGGCCCTGGCGCTATTTTCACACGCCCGAACACACCTTTGAGGTCGGCGGGTCGGATAATGCCGTTGAAGTGCTAGCCGCCCTGTTTCACGACCTCGTATACGTTCAAGTCGATAAGAGCGTTAACTTTAACCTAACCTATTACATTTCCCCGTTCATCCAACAGGTTCAGGAAAAGCTCTATATTCGCTCGGCTAACGAACTGCCCGATGACCCCATGTGCCGAATGGTGATGGATGTTTTTGGGTTTACCCCCGGAAAAGAACTCTCGCCCTTTGCCGGACAAAATGAATTCCTAAGCGCACTCATTTGTACTAAAGTTCTCGAACCTTTCATGAATCGAGGACTCCTGCTGAAGCTGATTGCCTGCATCGAAGCGACTATCCCTTTTCGCTTCCCCTCCCCAGACGGAGTGAGTGCAGCCGAACAACTGTACGAGCGCCTCAAAGAAGTCAACAGCGAGTACGACGCGCAGTTAAGTCCTGAAGAAATTACGGAAACCGTTCGGCAAGCAGTGCGGATGTCGAACCGAGATGTCGGGAGTTTCGCCAACCCCAGTTCGGCACAATTCCTCGATGGAACCTGGAGTTTGCTACCGGAAACCAACCATAACCTGGATTCCCGCTCTTATACGGTGCTTGAATATCGGAATGCGCTGCAAAAAATGGAAGGCTTCATGAACTTCCTCAAGCCCAATATTATTTTCCAGCAGTTTGAAGGCGAACCCGACGACGAATACTATAACGAGTTACTGCACCGCTCGGGCAGAAACCTCGATATTGCGCGCCTTTATTTAGGCAGTAAACTTTATACTATCGCCTTGCTTGAAGCTCTGTCCTTGCGCGTCGGCACCGATATTCCCCTTTCTACTATGATGGGAGAATCCGGCGATCGCTCCGCAGAAGATAACTTAACCGTCGAAAAGCTCGAGAACTTTCTCCCCAAAATCTCTCATCCCCACCAACCCGCCAACGATACTGAAGGAGAAGTGCTGAACTTGCTCGAACAGGGACGTTCTAAGAGTTCGGGCTACGATATCAAAAACTCGCCTCTGACAACGTTTATCGTTAAGTTAATCGGCTTTGACGAAATTCGCGATTCTTTAGCCATCACGAAAGAGTTTTTCCAAGGCAAGATTTCGGGAGAAGCCTTTCTTTCGCAGTGTAATGCTGAAGTTGTTGCGATCGTCACCGATGCGCTCGTTCAACTCTTCGAGCGTCGCAAGGTGGCGTTGCGCCGAACTACGGGTGAGTTAATCGTTGAAGCGGTTTCCTGAAGGTCTGTTCGGTGTTAGTCGCGATCGCCCGATTCTGATAACGTGAATTTGAGAACCGCGCAAGTGGCAAGTCCGGTTGTGTTGTCCTTCGAGTCGTTAACTCCCGCAAGCGGAATGTATAGCGCTACTCGAAACGTGAATGTATGTTTTTAAAGGCTGAAAGTATTGACTGGTGGGCGCTGCCCACCCTACCCGATGTCATAACTGAGTTGCGTAGCGCTATATTAAAATGAACGATGCTCGAAGCTCAGCTACCCGAATCAGAACAAATTGATGTCTCAGCACTAGCTCGCATCTTTACAAACACGACAACATCTTATAAATACCTTTTTTTCCTATCGGTTCTCGATATTCTCAAGAGACGCAACTTTACAGTGAGTTGTCCGATTAATTTTCGAGAAATAATTGTCGAGATGTTAGCTAATGCCTGGTATCCTCACACTTATTTTAAACTTTATTTTGGCACTCAGGACAAAATCGCTCAAAAACTCGATTCTCTACAGTTAGAGATTACAGAACGAGTTTTAAAATTTACGGATACCGATAAAACGGAATTACGCGCCACAATTGCCCAGCAAAATTTAAAAGACGCGATCGCTCATTTAAAACGTTACGTTCCTTTTCGCCTTATCGCTCCTTTTTTAGAAACCGAACTCGAAGCAGAAAATGTAAAGCGAGGAACGGGAAATTGCTTAGAAAAAGCGATGCCCGCTCTTGCCGATCGATACTTCGAGCGCCGAAAACCTTTCTATAAATTCGATACTTCAAGTTATCGAGATTGTACCTCAATTTTGATTCATCCCGACTGGGCAAACTATATTAAAAATAACTACGCAATTGTTCGCGGTTGGGTATTCTGGGAATGGGTGCAATATATGCAAAAACTCAATCCTAATACTCCTAATATCATCAATAAAATTTTTATCCCGCAGCAAAGAGGGTCTTTAGAGGTGCAAAAGCAATATTGGAAACTGATTCTAAAAAGTAACCCCATCCTCTGCATCTATTCAGGGCGAAACCTCGAAGCTAATAATATTAGCTTAGACCACTATTTACCTTGGTCATTTGTTGCCCACGATCTTCTTTGGAACCTAATCCCCACTCACCCAAGTATTAATTCGGCGAAATCAAATAACCTCCCTTCAGAACAATATTTTGATGCTTTTGTTAAAGTTCAGCATCAAGGTTTAGTAACTTCTCACGAACAACTGAAACCCCAACAATGGGGGAAAATGATTGAATCTTATCTTGCAGAATTTAGGATGAGCGGTACGGAAGACCTTCTCAATTTAGAAAAACTCCGCAACGCATACAAGTTAACGATTCAACCTCTAATTTCGTTAGCAACACTTCAAGGTTTTACTCCCAACTGGTTTTATCGCAGCACTGAAGATTAACTTGCCTAACCGCAATAACGGGAAAGTCTAAGAGATTATTTATAAACTGTTGCTGAAGACTTGTAGAGACGTTGTATACAACGTCTCTACAATCCAGCTTTAACATCTCCCTCCCTCACAGCTTTTTTGACATTCAAACTGCCTCTAATTGGCTGCGAGAAGCGCGCAACTGTCCGCAAGCCGCATCCGCTTCCAACCCGCGAGAATAACGAATGCTGACGGCGATATTTTCCCCTTCTAACGTCTTTTTAAAGGTATTGATGCGATCGCGCGTCGGCCGTTGATAATCCACTTCAGCGATCGGATTATACGGAATTAAGTTAACGTGGGTTTGGAATCCGCGCAAGTGACGGGCGAGTTCTGCGGCGTTTTCCTTCGAGTCGTTCACTCCCGCGAGTAGAATATATTCAAAGGTAATTCTGCGTCCGGTAATCTCCACGTATTCCCGGCATTCTTCGAGCAATTGCTGAAGCGGATAGTGTTGGGCGCTGGGGATGAGTTGTTCGCGCTGGCGTTGGTTGGAAGCATGGAGGCTGACGGCTAAAGTGGCTTGCAGCTTGTATTGCGCGAGTTGGTGGATGCGCCCTTGGAGTCCGACGGTGGAAATCACGAGGGAACGTTGCCCGATACCCACATCTTCATTCAAGCACTTGACAGCAGCAACGACTTGTGCAGTGTTGAGCAGGGGTTCGCCCATCCCCATAAAAACAACGTTACTCACCCGCCGCTGAAAGTCATCCCGCACGGTTAGGACTTGATCGACAATTTCGTAAGCTTGTAGGTTGCGCGTAAAACCGCCTTTCCCCGTCGCGCAGAAGTCACAAGCCATCGGACAGCCCACTTGGGAGGAAACGCACACGGTTAGGCGGTTTTCGGTGGGAATGCCAACGGTTTCGATGATTAAGCCGTCAGCAAGGCGCAATAAATACTTGCGCGTCTCATCTGGCGCGACGCTGCGATAGTGGAGGGTAGAACGTCCGATCGCGCCCTCCCCCATTTCCTCGCGCCACGCCTTGGGGAATACCGAAATTTCAGCGAGCGATCGCGCCCCCTGCTGATAAATCCACTGATAGAGTTGTTTCCCACGATACTTAGGCTGCCCCTGCCGTACAACCCAATCGGTTAATTGAGCGAGCGACTGTCCGAGTAGAGGCGCATTTTCAGCGTGCGGCGTACTGAGTTCGGAGCGAGTGTCAAGATTAACAGTCATAAAATAACTTGTAAAACAATAAAGTTTAAGGGACTTAATAGAAATTCAGGAAATCCTTACTTTTCTTTAAGTTTATTAAAATTCTGCTCGAATCTCACTATAGACTTACAGCATTATCCCATGCCCCAGAGCTACAGCGCTTGGCGATCCAACGTGGTTTTACAAACTAATTTAAAAACTCCTGTGTCTGCTCCTGACTCTAATTTAGAATCCCTGCCTCAATTGTGGGCGAAAAAGTACGTTCAAAATCTAGTCGATCCCGAGGGGATTTGGCAAAATCAAGCCTCAATGAGTCGGGAAGCGATCGCAGAACAACTGAACGAATTCTTACGCAATGCCTCAGCGCGAGCTTGGACGCAAACCGAAAACATTCTCGGCAATGAAATCAAACGCCACAGCATCGATAGCCAACTAATCAACCCCTGGCAAATTTCCCAAGATGTTCGAGATGTTTACGAAAAAGCTCTTTTAGCCTACCGCGATCGCGTCCTACCCCGCCGCTTCTCCGTCAAAGTTTCTCATGACTTAGGAGTCATTCGCCAGCGCCACACCGCGAACGATCCGCGCGTTATTGGCTTCGTCAGTATGCAATTCCACTATACCGGACAAGTCCTACTCGAACCCCTCAAAACCGAAGAAAAAAGCATTCTCAGCGAATATTTCAAAGTTATTGACGATCACCTCTATATGCCGCTGCAACGCGCTTATTACGCTGCCGCAGAACTCAACTACGACGATCCCATTCTCCAGGCTGTCCGCAGTCTGTTGCCCCTAATTACAAACATCGCCCAAAAAATCTATCAAGATGTCACCGAACTTTATCCCGGCTATCAATGTTATACGGGAAAATTGACCGATGCGCCAGTTCGGATCTCCAGTATTCGCGATGCTGAAATGTTCCAAGTTTACCTCTGTTTGTGCGCATTAGAACAAAACTTTAGCAGCGTCAAACAAGAACTCTTTCCCCTCTGCGCGATGCTCTATCCTTCCTTAAAAGTGAGGTGGGAATTGGTACAACAATTAATTAATTTGCTCGGAATTGAAATTCAGCGTAACCTCGGTCCCGATCTCATAAAGATATTCAAACCCTATCTCAAATCTTTTGCCGAAATGTTCTCTCCTGAAGTCTTCTCCGATAGCTGAGTAAAGGCATTAACCCTAAAGATTTCGGTCACTCTGGCTTCGCCGCTAAAATTTAAGAGACTGCGGGTTAATTAGCCTGCTGACCTTTTCGAGCTTCTATCCCGAGCCGCGTCGTAAATTCTTACTAGCGGTAGATTTGAACCGGAATGCAGCGGGAGTAAAGTTGAGCGAAGTTAAGGATTTGGATTTCCCGGAATGCTAAAACATAAATTGATTGGGATCGGACGAACCATCTTGTCCTGTATTGTTGTAGGATTTATTGCGCTTGGGTTTGGCTTCGCGACTCCACAGCAGGGGATGGCTGCCCCTTTACCAACCCTTATCGCTGATGCAGCAGATGCAATCCCAGAGCCGAACCCCGCTGAAGGGGCAAAAAAAGCGGAAAAAGCTTCCGAGAAAATTTACGACGGTTTAGAAGAAACCAAGCAAAATATTGGTAAAACAGAACCGCGCAAGGATGCAATGGACTACGCCCGAGGCCATGCCAGTAAGCGTTTGGAAATACTAGCCGATAAAGCTGAAGCAGCAGCACGCGGAGAAGATTCCCTTTCTGAAGTCGATAAAGTCAATATCGATCTTATGCTAAATCCTCAAGGTCGCTAAAGATTGTTAAAATCGGGCTTTTCCTAACAACTTGAGATCGATCGAGAAGCTGAAAAGAATTACAATTCATAAAGCTTATAAGTTTTCAAGAATTTGATAAAGAAGGCTAGAGAATCAGTTCATTCCTCGCTCTTGAGAAAATGCAATTGACTGCATTGCTGACTTTTTGCTTTTTTTGATTGGATACTAATTCTCATTGATTTTGCACGATTCTCGAAGAGGGCATAACATTGTTATGCCCCGGAGAGCAAAAAATTTAGTGCATCGCAATTGAGAATAGGTATAAGGAGATGCAATGCCCACCCTACACCTTTACTCGTAGAAACTTGTCTCAATCAAGCTGTTCTTCACCAACATCGGAGAGAGGAGGCGGCGCATCTTCTGGAGAACGCAAGGTTTCAACTAACTCTTGAATTTCAGCAGGTGGCGGCGGCGTTACACGAGAAACAATTAGGGTGACGAGGAAGTTTAAAATCATGCCGACAGTGCCGATTCCTTCGGGGGAAACTCCGAAAAACCAAGGCGACATCCCATAGAACTTTACGCCGACAATGTAGAAGACGGTAAATAGCAATCCGACAATAATACCCGCGATCGCGCCTTCTCGATTGGTGCGCTTGTCGAAGATTCCAAGCAAAATAGCAGGGAAGAAACTGGCAGCAGCTAAGCCAAAAGCAAAAGCGACAACTTCGGCGACAAAACCGGGCGGATTGATGCCAAAATAGCCCGCAATTGCGATCGCGAATCCAACCATAACGCGCCCCACCATCACCCGTTGTGATTCGGATGCTTGGGGATTAATCATGCGGAAATAGACATCGTGGGCAATAGAACTCGAGATCACTAATAGCAGTCCCGAAGCCGTTGAGAGGGCAGCGGCGAGTCCTCCTGCGGCAACCAGCGCAATCACAAAGGGCGAAAGTTTGGCAACTTCCGGAGTCGAAAGAACGATGATATCTTTGTCGATTTTGATTTCGCTGGCTTCTGGGGTAGGCGCTAACTCAATGCGACCGTTATTATTTTTATCGGTAAACTCTAAGAGTTTAGTTTTTTCCCATTTTGTGGCCCAGTCGAGTTGTTGAATTTCGGCGGGAGTTTTGTCATGCAAGCTGTCAATGAGGTTGTAGCGTGCAAAGGCAGCAATGGAAGGTGCAGTGGTGTAGAGAAGGGCGATAAATAGCAGCGCCCAACCAGCGGAATATCGAGCGGCGCGAGGGCTAGTAACGGTGTAAAAACGCACGATAACGTGGGGGAGTCCTGCGGTTCCGACCATTAAGGCAATGGCGATAAAGAGGACATCCAACATCGATTTGTTGGCGAAAGGTTGGGTGTATTCTTTGAAACCGAGGTCGAGTTGAATTTGGTTGAGTTTGGGGACAATATCGCTGAAGGTGAAGGCGAGTTGGGGGATGGGATTGCCCGTGAGAATCCAAGCGATCGCGATCGCGGGAATTAAGTAAGCAACGATTAAGATAATGTATTGGGCAACCTGCGTCCAAGTAATGCCTTTCATCCCGCCCAACACGGCAAAAAAGCCAACAATTACCATCCCGATAATTACGCCCGTCTCGACGCTAACTTGTAGGAAGCGACTAAAGACAATACCTACGCCGCGCATTTGTCCGGCAACATAGGTCATAGAGATAAAGATAGCGGCGACGACTGCCACCAAGCGGGCGACATTGGAGTAGTAGCGATCGCCAACAAAATCAGGTACGGTATATTTGCCAAATTTCCGCAAATAAGGCGCTAAGAGTAGGGCCAGAAGAACAAATCCGCCCGTCCAACCCATTAAATAAATCGAACCGTCGTAACCGAGAGTTGAGATAATCCCCGCCATTGAGATAAAGGAAGCGGCAGACATCCAATCGGCGGCGGTAGCAGCACCATTAGCGATAGAAGGAATTCCTTGGTCGGCGACAAAAAAGCCTTTGCTATCGCGAACGCGCGACTGCCAACCAATGTAGGTATAAAGGATAAAAGAAAGAATGACGATGATAGTCGTCCAAGCTTCAACTGACATGATTTTTGCGAGAGTCCCAAGCGGCGAAATTACATTCGGTTGTTATATTTGCGATCGATTTTGTCCATTTGGATCGCATAGATAAAAATGAGGATGACGAAGATTACAATCGAACCTTGCTGCGCCAACCAAAATCCGAGCGGCAAACTGCCCAAGCGTATGCTATTGAGCGGCTGGACGAGCAAAATACTGCCGCCTAACGAGACAAGCGCCCAGACAAGCAGGAGGTTGCGAATTAACGTCGTATTTTCGCGCCAATACGCGCGACGGCGATCGGAGTTCATCTTGAATCGCGTTGTTTTTAAAAGGAAGGAATGGAAAGATTAGTCTACACTGGAGTTTGACCGAGGATGAGAATTTCGTATTTTTCGTAACAAATTGTTCGGCGATCGATTTTTTGATAATATTCCTCGGATACAGTACATAAAAACTCTATTATTGCTCGATGGTTTCCCCCGTTCCCAAACCGGAAAAAAATAACCAACTCGAACCCGCCGTACAAACCTGGGAGTTAGGAAAAGTTTATCGCACGGGTTTTTGGATGAACCAAAAAGTAGAATCGCTGAAAAACTGTTCGCTGACGGTGTATCGAGGCGAAACGTTTGGGTTATTAGGGCCGAATGGTGCGGGAAAAACGACGCTATTTAAGGTATTACTAGGGATTATCCGACGCAGTGGCGGCAGAGCGACGATTTTGGGGCAGCCGATTGGCGATCGCGCCGTCAAGCATCGCCTCGGATACCTCCCCGAAAATGCTTATTTTTACGATTATTTAACGGGATGGGAGTTTCTTTCTTTTGTCGCGG
This sequence comes from Oscillatoria sp. FACHB-1406, assembly GCF_014698145.1. NCBI lineage: Bacteria > Bacillati > Cyanobacteriota > Cyanophyceae > Oscillatoriales > Oscillatoriaceae > Oscillatoria > Oscillatoria sp. FACHB-1406. Next base: position 541,836 of record NZ_JACJSM010000001.1, read on the forward strand.
GATTGTTCGAGATTCCGCGATCGATTCAACGCCAGCGCATTCCCCAATTATTAGATTTAGTCGGTTTATCGGAAGCAACGGCGAAAAAGAAACAATTGCGCCAGTATTCTAAGGGAATGTTGCAGCGAATTGGTATGGCGCAAGCGCTGATTAACAATCCTGAATTAGTCTTTCTGGACGAACCGATGTCGGGTTTAGACCCGATGGGACGCTATCGAATTCGTCAAATTATTCTCGCGCTTCAGGAAGAGGGAAAAACAATCTTTTTTAACTCGCATATTTTGTCTGATGTGGAGCAAATTTGCGATCGCGTTGCCATTCTTGCCAACGGAGAATTAATCGGGAGTGGAACCTTAGACGAACTGTTAGGAACGACCGAAGCCTTTCAAGTGGTCGGAAAAGGAGGAAATGAGGAAATATTGCGGCGTTGGGTGGCTAATCTAGAATTCAAATACGACGGTTGGCACGGACAGTTGACGGGCGATGCGCAAGAATTTATCGCGACGTTGCGGTTGATGAATGGGGAACTGTTGAGCATGACGCGCGATCGCGTTTCGCTGGAAGATTTCTTTATCCAACAATTGCGCGATCGCGGCATGGATGTCAGCCGTTGATAATCCCCAAATAAACTGTAACGCAATCCGAACACCCCCAATTCTTGCCCGATTGAGTAGCATAGAAACAACATTGCCCCCCGTAACCTCCGCAGACTGCCATGTCCCAAGCTGCACTCACCCCACCCCCAATTATCCTACTTCCCACCGAAGACGACTTACCCTACGACGACGGTATCCCGATGGAAACCCCACGACATAGAGCGCAAATGGAAGTTTTGATTAACGCTCTCGACTCCTGGCTGGAGGGGCGCGACAATGGCTTTGTCGGCGGCAATATGTTCGTCTATTTTAGTGCCGAACAAGTTCGCGATCGCGACTTTCGCGGGCCGGATTTCTTTGTCGTTCTCGGAGTCCCCAAACGCGAGCGAAAAAGCTGGATTGTCTGGCAAGAAAGCAAAGCGCCCGATGTCATCATCGAGTTACTTTCCTCCAGCACCGCTCTTTTCGATAAGAATGAGAAAAAACTCATCTATCAAAATCAATTGCGGGCTTCGGAGTATTTCTGGTTCGATCCCGATAATCCGGCAGATTGGGAAGGCTTTATCCTCGACGGCGGGGTTTATCAACCGATTCCCCTCAACGAACAAGGGCATAGAATTAGCCGTTCGCTCGAACTTGCACTCGTGCGCTGGCAAGGTAGTTACCGAGGAGTTTATACAACTTGGTTGCGCTGGGCAACTTTGGACGGAGAATTATTGCCCCTGCCACAAGAACTTGCCGAACAAGCTCAAGAACGCGCCGAACAAGCCCAAGAACTTGCTGAACAAGCCACAGAACTTGCTGAAGCCGAACATCAACGCGCCGAACAAGCTCGAGAACTCGCCGAACAAGCCCGAGAACTCGCCGAAGCCGAACATCAACGCGCCGAACAAGCCGAACGGGAACGCAAAGCAGCGATTCCTAAGCTTTTGGCGATGGGATTGACGGCAGCACAAGTTGCTGAGGCGTTAAATTTGCCGATTGAGGCGATCGAGCAATAGTCAAAAGGGATTGACATCAGTTAAGAATTGTGCGTTACCAATGGTCGGGGTGAAGGGCTATTTGTCCCTATTCTCTAGCGAGCGATCGTTGAGAACCGTTAAACGTTAGCTCGCTTGGGTTGTTCGTAGCTTTCGTAGGCTGCAACAATCTTTTGGACAAGCGCATGGCGCACCACATCGGCGGCGGATAAGTGACAAAACGCAATTCCTTCGACGGATTTTAGAATTCTTTGGGCGACAATTAACCCCGACTCTTGAGCGGACGGTAAATCGGTTTGCGTGACATCGCCGGTTACAACCATGCGGGAATTCGCTCCCAAGCGAGTGAGCAACATTTTTAACTGCGCGGGAGTCGTATTTTGGGCTTCATCGACGATAATAAAAGCGTTATTTAAAGTACGACCTCGCATATAGGCAATGGGGGCAACTTCGATTTTGCCGCGTTCCATTAAATCGGGAATTTTTTCGGGTTCGATGAATTCGTAGAGGGCATCGTAAAGCGGGCGGAGGAAGGGATTGACCTTTTGTTGCAAGTCTCCGGGGAGGAAACCGAGTTTTTCTCCGGCTTCAACGGCGGGGCGCGTCAGAATCAAGCGTTCGCATTCATCATTAAGGAGTGCTTGAACGGCGAGAACGGCAGCGAGAAAGGTTTTTCCGGTTCCGGCAGGGCCGATGCAAAAGGTAATATCGTGGGTTTGAATCGCTTGGATGTATTGGCGCTGGCGAAAGGTTTTAGCGCGAATTTGTTCGCCGCGACGGGTACGGGCGAGAATTGTTTGTTGGAGGTCTTTATATTCGTCAGTGCGTCCGGTATCGATCGCGTGGAAGGCTGTCTCAATTTCAGCGCGGGCGATGGTTTTTCCTTCCTTCCAGTAGGGCGCGAGAGAGCGCACTGCTTTAACGCAGCGTTCGACAGCCTTTTCTCGCCCGGAAATAACCACTGTATTTCCGCGCAAGACAACTTTCGTCCCAGTATGCTGCGAGAGAAACTTTAAGTTTTCCTCTTTTTTGCCCGAGAGCGCGATCGCGCTTTCAATACTCGGTAACTCAATGGTTTGAGAGACTTCGCTCAATACAGTTAATAGAAATCAGCAATCAGTGTGTAAAGGCGGGTTTTCGGAACTTACCGTGTTATCAACTCACCCTGCGCGGAGTGGAGCGAGGAGCCGCGAGCAACTCCCGCCCCAACGCTTAATGAGGATGCGATCCGCGAAGCGGATCCCTTCGGGCGCGAGTCGCCGGTTTAGACAGAGAGGAACGTTGAGGACGCGGCTTTCGGTGCTTGTTAGTTTCTTCCGAGCCATCCCCAGCACGCTCTTCCGAGCGATTTCGCTCGTCTTGAGTGCCGTAAATATCTAAGTAGACGGACTGAGCCGCTCCTCGGGCTGCCGCTTCGAGGAGGGTGCGAATCGCCTGGATATTGCGTCCCCCTCGCCCCCAAACTCGCCCCCGTTCGCGCTCTTCAAAGGCAACTCGAAGCCAAACTCGTTTGCTGTGATTGGCTTGTTCGCAATTAACGTGCAGCGCCTCGGGAGTTTCTAAGAAGGGTTCAATTAGAAATCGAACCAGCCCCACATAGTCCGGGCTGGTGGATTCAAGGGGAGAAGGGGTTTGAGCTTCAGGCATTGACTTGTTCTAAGACTTGAGCTTTTCTGAGAATACTGCGTACCGTTTCTGTGGGCTGCGCGCCTTCTTGAAGGCGTTTAACGATGGCGGGTACATTTAAGCGAGTTTCGTCGGTTCTGGGATTATAGAACCCTAGCTCCTCAATGGAACGACCGTCGCGGCGATCGCGGCTGTCCATTGCGACGATGCGGTAGCTAACTTCTCTTTTCTTGCCGTAGCGTTTTAGTCTCAGTTTGATCATGGAATCTCGAACAGTTTACAAATTCTCCTTTCCGATCCTACACAGATCGCAGGCAGAAAGCAACGGCTCTCCTATCTTAGCTCTTCGAGACGTGCCGTCGCTAGGAACAGTGTACTGATGCGTGCTGGGCAGAGCGTCAAAATTTTTCTATGGGAAAATTTTAACGAATTTGCCATAATTCTAAAGTTCGTTACTGTCAACCTTGAAGGGAAATTCCATTTTGATGATGCTGTTCAGAAAAGCGTTAACGCGCAAGTCCATTGTTGTGGCAAGCGTTCTCGGATTGGGCGCGCTGAGTTTGCCCGCGATCGCGCAAAACCTGTCTTCCCCCGCACCGGGCGCGATCGAACTCGCTCAAGCTCCCGCTCCAAACATCGTCGGTGTTGCCCAAAACAATCCCGATTTCAGCACGCTGGTTAAAGCCGTTCAAGCCGCCGGATTAGCTGATACTTTAGCCGGGAACGGGCCTTTCACCGTGTTTGCGCCCACCAACGAAGCCTTCAATAAGCTTCCGCCCGGAACCCTGGATACGCTCCTGAAACCCGAAAATCGGGATTTACTGACCGATGTTCTCAAATATCACGTCGTCCCCGGTCGCGTTCCTTCCGACGACCTGAAAAATGGCGGACTCGATACGCTCAATGGCGGTGTTGCCGTGCGAAAAACCCCCGATCGCGTTATTGTCAACAATGCTAACGTCGTCGCGCCCAACGTCCCGGCTAGCAACGGCATCGTTCACGGGATCGATCGCGTCCTCATTCCGATGGCCGTGCGCGATCGACTCGCTCAAAGAACGCCTGTACCTGGTTTATGGTAATCGTTAGCAACAAAGTGAAACGCACCAGAATTATTCATTGTGCCTCACTCTTCGTTCGCTTGACTTTTTCTTAAAAATCGTAGAGACGTTGTATACAACGTCTCTACGATCTCTTATCGTTATAATTGCAATCAATCCAGCAAGGTGAAAAAACTTTCATCGAGGTCGTAGCCCAACATTTGCGCGAGCGCTTTTAACTTTGTCGCACTAGAAATCCCCTGCTGTTTCAACCAATCCGAAAGGACAAACATTTTATTCATCACAAAAATTTCTAGAGCTTCGGGATTATATTGAATTCCTTCAGTACGGTTGAATTGATGGGGAACAAGCATCGCGGTGTAGCGGTAAATTTCGCCAGATTTTCCATCGAGTAGAAAGAAAAACCAGGGATAGCGCGCATCCAAGCGAACGAACCACAGACGAATTTCAGGAATTTCTGAAAGTTCGCGCGGATCGTCTTCCTCTCGGGAATAGTTAATTTCAAAACTGACTTGCTGTTCGTAGCTTGCTAGCATTCCTTCTGCTATCTGTTTCGTTACAAACGTTTCGACAGGCGACAAGTCTAAGGCGTTAATGGTGGCGGAATTCAGGGCGATGCTGATACTCATTTTGGGCTAGTCTTCAAGGTTTTCTGATTTTTCAATAACTTCCCCATCAATAATTTCGTATCCCCAACTTTCGTAGCGTCGCGCTAACTGTTTTGCAGCTTCATATTCCCCAATTTGGCACAGTCCGGAAAGTTGTTGATACAGTTCTTCTTTTTGCTGCCGTGCTTGCTGCTTATTGTGTTGCTTCCGTTCCCTTGGGGTTACAGGAGAACGCTCAATTTTTGAAGGATCGATCCGCGCAAGCTTTTGCATAGTTCTTCATTCAGTAAGGCTTGCTGAATAATGGATAATGGACAGTTGACAATGGATAACGTCTTTCATAATGGATAATTGATAACGTTCGGAGCCGTTAATTGCTTTGTTAAGACCTAGTTTTTTCGCTACATCATCCCTTGTCAATTACTCCCGGCGTTATCCATTATCCATTATCCATTATTAATTAAGCCACGAACTCATATCGACTCCCAAACTTTGCCCCAAACTTAGGAGAATCGGTACTTGCTCGGATTTCCAGCGGCAGGGAATCGAGGCGGGCGAGTGGGTTTCCGATTCGAGACAATACGGCAAGATGTGACTGTGGAAGAAGCGATAGTACAACTCCTGGACGCGCTCGAGCAGGAGTCCGAGGTGCAAGCTGTTGCCGATCGCGATCGCGCGAGCAATGCGTTCGCTTTCTGACTCGAGTTCGGCGGGATCGCTGCGATCGAGCAGATTTTTCAAAGCCGCCGCGATAAACTGCTCCAGCATTACTCTCGCTTCGGGAATCTCTAGCTGACAGCGCATGGTATTGGCTTCCACCGCGATCGCCTCTAATTCCCCAAAATATTGCTCGATTTGCTGGGGATCGTCGCTACTAGCTGCCAATAACCGTACCATTGTCAAACAGCGATCGGATAAAGCCAAATTAGCAGCAACTTGTAACTCTGGCGGAACGGGCAGTTCGTCGCGATGGAAGGCGCGCAACACGCCATAATTATCCCGATAGATTTGAGTGTAAAGCCGATCTAACTTCGCGCGCGTATTCTCAGTCAATTGTTGAATGATGCGATAGCGTTCCTCAGCGAACAAGTCATCCAAATTAAAGGCGAGATCGCCGAAAGTTTGCGTCATCGCCACCATCATTCGCGTCACGCTGGCGCGATCGAGCGCCTCAAATAGCTTATCTTTAATTTGGTTGTAGGCTAAACGCCCGCCGAAGGGTTGAAGGCAGCAGTGAAAATCCCAGCCGCCTAAATGCAGTACCGCAAAGGCAAACTCGGCACTTTCCCGCGTAATTTCCGAGATTAAGCGCAGGTGTCCGACGGCTAACGTCATCGGTCCCATTTGCTGTTTTTGGTAGTCAAACTGCTCGGTTTGGTAGCAATAAACGCGATCTTTGCTTTGGTAGCTTTCAAAAAGCGCACTAATCGCATAGTGGGCGGCGACTTGCTCGAAACTAACGCGCGCGGTGGTAACGAGGCGATCGTAAACGATTGCGCCGTTGCCAAATCCTTCAATATTGCTCGGCGCGGCTTGCAAGCGGCGGCGAAATTCCGGTTCGAGTTGTACCCCCGCGATATCCCCCGCTAATTCGATCGCTCGAGCCGCATAACGCAAAATTTGCACGCCTTCCGGACGCGACAGTTCTTCAAAAAACCAACCGCAACTGGTAAACATAAACAGGGCGTTACGCTGCATTTCTAATAACCGCAGCGCGTCGATCTGTTCGGTTTGGCTTAAAGGACGACATTGATGTCGATAGAGGAAGTTAATTTGCGTTTCGGGGCGGCGATCGCGAATCACTTGAATATATTCGTCCCGCGCTCGCCAGGGATCGCTGAAATAGTGCCGCCCCGAACTTTCGTACACTTCCACAACGCGATCGCGCAGCCAATTGAGGCTCTCGCGCAGGGGTTTGCGCCACTTTTGATGCCAAGCCCCACCGCCGCCGCAACCGCAGTCATCCTGCCAGCGATCGACTCCGTGGGAACAACTCCACGCCGTGACGGGCTTCAGTTCGACTTCCCACGTCGGCGGATTGCTGCTTAAATAATGGGCGTAGTTCGTCACCGTCCAACCCCGATGGGGGATTTCTTGGGTAAAGGCGTAGGCGAGAGATTTTTCTGTCCCGCGTTTGTGATGTCCGAAGGTTTCGCCGTCGGTGGCAACGCTGATTAATTGCGCGGCGCGGCGATCCCCGCGCACGGCTAGGCCCAAACGCCCGACAAAAATTTCGGAACTGTTAAGGACATCGTTAAAGCCCATATCCCGCGAAATCGGGCCGTCGTAGAAGAAAATATCAATAAAGCGATTGTCGTTGAGGAAGCACCGATAGGGACGGGTGGGATCGATCTGCCCGCCGCCGACTTCGTGCCATTGGGGATCGCTGTTGCCTTCACTGGGGATCGCGCGGTAGCGGGCGGCTTGGGAAGGTGCAAGGATAATAAATTTGATGCCTTCATCGATTAAGGCGGCGATGGTTGCAGCATCGACTGCGGCTTCGGCTAGCCACATTCCTTCGGGATCGCGCCCGAAATGGGAGCGGAAATCGGCTTTCCCCCAGCGAATTTGGGTGTATTTGTCCCGTTTGTTGGCCAGGGGCATGATGATGTGATTGTAGACTTGCGCGATCGCGTTGCCGTGACCGTTCAAGCGTTCGGCACTTTTGCGATCGGCTTCGACAACCCCGTCGTAGGTTTCGCGATCGTAGCGTTCCAGCCAGGACATCAGCGTCGGGCCGATGTTGAAGCTCATATACTCGAAATTGTTAACGATCCCCACGACTTCGCCGCGATCGTTGAGGATGCGTGCAAAGACATTGGGACGGTAGCATTCGCGATCGATGCGTTCGTTCCAATCGTGAAACGGATAAGCGCTCGATTGGCGCTCGATCGCGTCTAAGTAAGGATTTTCCCGAGGCGGTTGATAGAAGTGTCCGTGGATGGTTACGCAAACCCCCGTAGCGGGTTGCGATGGTTGCGATTCCTGCGATCCCCCGACGACGGGCGAGGGGTTGGCAACAGGGCGAAGGCTAGTGTAAGTCATAGTATTGCCACAAATAGAACAAGGAGTCGCTTATCCTGGATGCACCGACCACCGCCGACGGATATCGAATCTCGTGCTGCTCTTTGCAAGCGAGAGAACCTTCAGCTTTGGGGTCAATTAATTGTTAAAAGTCTAAGGGTCTGTTGATAACCGATTTATTTCACGACCGGATAAGCGACAGGGTGAGGATTCAGTTCGCGCGTGGCGCGGTTTGCTAATATTCTGAACGATCCTTATCACCCAACTTAACACTTTTTTTTGAAAAAGTTGAATTCAATAAATTATTAGATTTGTCAAGTATTTTTTAGCTTTTATTTGGGATCGCTAGAAGTTAAAGGGAGGACGGGGTTGAGTGAAGTGAGCGTTGTACTGGCGGTTGTTCTTTTGCGAACTTTGTTTAAGGGCAATTAAATATTATTTAAAAGTTGCGATCGCGAAATCGGCATACTCAAAAACGTCGATTGTTTGAATTCGGCTTTTAAATCGGTTTCATCGCCCGCTCTAAAAACGCGAGTCTGCCAGCGCCAGATATAATTGCCTTTGACTAAATTTGCTTGCAATTTAACGACGACGCGATCGCGTTGCGCCAACTCAACCGGGTGCAACCAAGGGACAAACGCCTGTTTGTAGATTAACTCGGGCTGTCCCGGTGCATTGGAAAACGTTACCCCATCGGCTAAAGTCGTATCGAACCACAACCCCAAACCGCACGCTTCGCCGGGACGTTCCACCGTCCAGCTTAATTCGGCGCTGGCATTCGGATTTTCAACCGTGGCGTAATCTAAAGTTAGCCAGCATTGGGGTTCGACTAAACACTGTTCCACCGAAAAAAGCGCCTGTCGCCAAGTATTGACCATAAAGCGCCGCCCTGCTTGTAAATTTAAGTGGTAGGGTTCGTCTTCCCAGGGGGAAAGATGCTGGCGGTAGAGTTCTGGGGCTGTTACTAAAGTCGCCCACAGGCGATCGCACTTTGGGATTAAAATACCATCGGGGGCGAGCAAGCGCGATCGCGCGTCGATGATTGTCGGGATATGTTCTCCGAATAGGGGCAAAATTCCGCGCAAATCCGATAGAATCACATCAGCGGGATTCTCGAGATTAACCGCTGTCGAGAGCGCTTGGATAAACTCGATGCGATCGCGATAACCATTATCCCGTGCCATTTCTCGCGCAATCTCGATCGCTGGCGAAGGTTCGATCGCGTAAACCTTCCGCGCCCCCAATTGACAGGCGACCAACGCAAAAAAGCCCGTCCCCGTACCCAGGTCGAGAACGACTGAATCGCGCCTTACAGCACCTTCTAGCACCCGCACGTAAGCTTCAATCCGAGGGCGATCGGCAATCATTTTGCCATAGCCCGAAAGACTGTACATCTATTCAATTGACTACAAAATTGATTCGGGTCGGAGGAAGACGAACTCCGGTAGAAATTTCTTCAGGTATACATCTTCCCCAAAACCTACACTAAATCACCGTTCCATCGGGAATCGTTGCATTCTTAAGAATTACCACAATTCCACTGCGAATATAGAACCCTAAATCTTCGCGAGCCGCCTCATGAACTCGCTCTTTATTTAAGATTAATACTTTGCGACCGATGCGAGCGTTCTTATCGATAATGGCGCGCCGAATGATCGTTTCTTCGCCAATTCCCATTGGAATTTTTCCCTCTCTTTCAGCAGAAACCCGCTCGGCAAAAGGTTCGTAATAATCCGCCCCCATCACCAGCGTATCTTCAATTTTGCACCCTGACTCGACTCGAGAGCGAACGCCTAAAACCGAACGGCTAATCTGACATTTTTTGATCAGACAGCCATCCCCGATCATCGATTCGATCACCTGACTATCTAAAAGCTTACTGGGAGGAAGATAACGCGGACGGGTATAAATCGGAGCCTTTTCATCGTAAAAACTAAAAGGCGGCGCAGGCTGTTTAGTCAAAGCTAAATTCGCATCGAAGAACGCTTCGATCGTTCCGATATCTTCCCAATAACCATTAAATAAATAAGCCTGAATGTTGTAATGTCCGCTCGCACTCGGAATAATTTCTTTTCCGAAATCTGTTTTATCGGGATTTTCTTGCAAAAGCTTCTCGAGAACCTGCTTTTTAAAGACATAAATCCCCATCGAAGCGATGTAAGGACTTTGGCGAGCTTCTTCTGGAGTGAGGCCGAGAACCGTCGTATCGACTTGCATTTGTTTTAGCTCGTTGCCCGTCGGTTTCTCGCTAAAATCAATTACCCTACCGTTACCATCGATCTTCATCAGACCGAAAGCGGAAGCTCGTTTGTCGTCAATGGGAACGACCGAAAGCGTAATATCTGCACCCGTTTCTCGATGGCGTTCCACAAACTGACTGTAATCCATCCGATAGAGATGGTCGCCCGACAAAATAATATACTCATCTACATCCCACTCTTGGAATAACCAGAGATATTGCCGAACTGCATCGGCTGTTCCCTGGAACCAACTCGGGTTTTCAACGGTTTGTTGAGCGGCGAGAACTTCAACAAACCCTTGAGTAAAGCCCGAAAAATTGTAAGTGCGGCTGAGATGTCGATTCAGAGAAGCTGAATTGAATTGAGTCAGAACGTAAATTTTGTTGATGTCTGAGTTGATGCAATTGCTGACGGGAATATCGATAAGGCGATATTTTCCAGCCAGCGGAACTGCGGGTTTTGCCCGCAATTTGGTTAATGGATGAAGACGGCTACCGGCACCGCCCCCTAAAATGATCCCTAGTACATTTTTCACAAGAACCTCTCGACTGCCGCTGCTTGACTTCACACTGTTAAGTTTAAGGCGGTGTGGATCGTCTGGTAAGGGGGAAGGGCAAATTTCCTGTTAGTCGAGAGAGGCGATCGAGATATTCGCTTGTTTTTGGTACAAAAGAACTAAGCTGAAGCCCGGATTCGAGCCGCAATTTCGGAAAATTTTAGATCGCTAAACTTCTGGCATCATAAAGATTTTTGAAACAAGCAAACCAACTTGCGTAAAAATCCTGCTTTCAAGCTGAGACATTAATGAAAAAATGAATTAAGCCAGCAGACGCGGGCAATAACACAGCGATGGATTCAGCCGTAATTCAATCTCTGGTCGAGCGACTCGACGAACTTCTGGAGCAGTACGAAGAACCGAAACTTAACTCTCGCGAAAGCGCGTTGCTGCGAGGCACTCTTGGCGGTCAGAAGTATACCCATCTGAGCCAAGAGCCAGATAGTGCCTTAGCTTACTACCAACCGGGCTACATCGGCAAAGTTATTGCCCCTCCTTTGTACAAACGTTTAACTCGGGTTTTGCGAGAAGTAGGCGTTCTGAAACCCACAGAAACGCTGACTCAAAAAAAAGCACCGGAATATTTGAGTCGGCTGCTCGATTTTCCGAGCAGTCCTGCGGAATGCAGCGCGGAAAGCGAGAGGGATAGCGAACTATTTTACTGGGTTGGGAGAAAAAGCGCGATCGCTCAATGTCGAGAAAAACTGCTGCAAGACTGCCGCATCCTCGAAATTCTCGGCATTACCGGAATTGGTAAAACCTTCCTAACCAAACGCCTCCTCGCCGAACCCGCCCTTAAAAGCGCCTTAAGCGAAGTCATCGTCCTCAACTTTGAATCGCCGCGAACCAGCTTCGAGACGCTCGTTGAAATGCTGTTGGGCGACGCACTCTCGGGCAACCCCGAACTCTACGGCAAATATCCCGAACGAGTGATTCGCGCCCTCGTCACCGAGTTGCAGGATTCCCCCCATATCGTCATTCTCGATATGGTTGAAGAAAGCCTGGAGTCGGATGGAGAGGGACAAATCCGCTTTAACGACTGCCGCTTCACGCAACTACTCGAAGAAGTTCTGCGCGTTGCGACAATGCCCAGTCGTATCATCCTGACCTCGCAAATCTACCTTCCCGTCCTCAACGAAGGGCGCTACCCTCTACGAAAGTACGGCGTAACGCTTCAAGGACTCGACGAAGAGGAAAGTTTGGAACTCTTTGCCAAACGAGAGATTATCCCTTCCTCGGAATCGGCTCTGTACTGCCTCAAACGCATTATTTGCGCCCATGCCGGACACCCGCTGACCCTCCGCACCATCGCTGGCGAAATTCGCGAAGCGCCTTATGATGGCTCAATTCTGGCCTATTGGAACGATTACGGCAGCGAAATCGAAGGCGAGGCTGCGAGCAACAATGAAAATGCTCTTTTTGTCCCTCGCTTGGATTGTTATAGTCCCCAATTGACCGATTACGTTAAAATTCGCGTCGAAAAAAGTTTCGATCGCTTGTTGGATTCTGCGCCCCTTGCCGCTTACCTCTTGGCGATGGGCGCGACTTATACCGAAGCAGTTCCGCGCAACTTTTGGTTGGATATGATTTCCGAGTATCCCCAAAATGAGGCGAAGCTGGCTTTCCTAAGCTTGCAACGTCGCTTCTTGCTCAATGCCGTTCGAGAGAGCGATCGCGTTTTTTACAGCGTCCATCCTTTGATTCGTCGAGTCGCGCTCGAAAATGTGGACAGAGCATACGCCAGAATACAATCATGATGAGTATATGCGATCGCGCGCTTCATTTGCAACATTTCCAACGGGAAAATCTGAATTCTTTTCGACAGACGCGATCGGAAAAGTTAGTGTTTGTGCCGCCAGGAAGTCCTATCGATCCGGAGCTTCAAGCGCTGCTTCCTCGCTACAAACAAGTGCTGGTTAAAGGGATTAATTGGTTGCAGTATCAAAGCTCGGAAAACGAAGCGCCCCTGACGCGATCGCAAAATAATCTCAAAGCCTTCGATGCCTTTTGCGAACTCGAACTCTGGAGCATTGCCAGGGAACTGTTATGGCATCCTTTTGATGCGTTTCAAGATGGTAGAAGTGCTTTTTGGACTCCCCTCGCGCCTGTCGTGCCAACCGACGCTCCCGACACGGCTAAAAGTGCTTCAACTTGGGCAGCATTTCTCGTTAAAGAAGGGTTCTATCAAGAGGAAATTCAGATTTACTCCAAGCTGTCCCAGCGTTTCGATCGCGCTTTTGAATGCTTCTGTTTGTACAAAATTGCGGCTGCATACCACGCGCTTGGTCGATTTTGGAAAGCGAAGGAGTTCTATCAACAACAATTGGAGTTGGCTCGCGCGATCGACCATCGGGGCGCGATCGTACAAGCATTAAATGGCTTAGGAAGGGCTTTTCACAAACAGATGAAGAATGAAGAATCTCTCAAATATCATCATGAATGTCTTGCCCTTGCCGAACAGCTTCAAGATGCTGGAATTATTAGCGAAGCTTTATATTATATTCATATGGTCTACGATCGAATTTATCAATTTAAAACCGGAATGATTATAGCCAAACGAGCATTAAATTTAGCGCAAGCGATAAAATGCGAGCCATTAGAGGGTGTAATTGTAGGGAGTGTTGGTATGTCTTTAGTTCTACAAGCAAAATTTAAGCAAGCATTACCTTACCTCCAGCAACAATTGTCGATTGCAAACCAAGCGGGAACGCAGCGCGATCGTTGGATTTCGCTTCGCGATCTCGGCGGTCTTTATACAGGATTAGGAGATTACGATCGCGCTCTTTCTTTATTCAATGAAGCGCTGAAGTTAGCCGGAGGTTCTAATCTTTACAGTAACTCTGTTTTATACTACGACATCGCATTTAATTGTATTCATGAAAAGCAATATAAAGCTGCAGTCGATTTCTTTAAAAAAAGCAGAAAGAATGCACGAAAATTAGCTAACGTCGATTGTGAATTAAACATCTACTATTCACTTTCTTACTGCTACGCTTGCTTAAAACAGTTTTCTCAAGCGCGGCGTGCTGCCTGGAAATTGCTTTGCCTCAACCGGAAACTACAAGATCGAGTCTATAAAGGGTATGGTTTACTCGTTCTCGCCAATGTAGACTGGCATACCGGCAAAAAAATAAAGGCACTGAAGCTGCTTATAGGTGCTGCTATTATTCTCTTTAAATATCGAAACCTATACGACGTTCGCTACGCTTTTGGAGTTGCCTTCGACACCATCTTGGATTTTTTTAAACGGAAGTAGCGATATTTTTACTATTTTGATAAAATAAAATCATAATTTTTTTTTGCTAGTATAGCGGTTTTCACATGAATGAGGTATGCCCAGCAGGCAAATACCATTCGCCCCTACCAATTTCATTTTTGGATTTGTACCTCATACCAGTTCTCATCGATTTTGCATGATTCTAGAAGAGGGCATAGCAGTGCTATACCCCTACAGCAAAAAAATTAGTGCATCGCGATTGAGAATTGGTATCACACAAAAGAAAAACGCTAGATCTTGATAGTGGTCTTCATTTCTTTTACTTACTATGAATACTACACTTGCGGAACATCGAAAGAAAATATCAAAAATCATTGATATATTGCCGGATAGCGCCCTGCCCGAACTTTTGCTATTCCTCGAATATATGCAATATAAGTTCGACTCTTCATCGATATCATTCTCCGAATCAACTTCCGAACCAAGCTCTGATTTTACGCTACCCAAGATTCTCCTGAAGCTCGCAAATATTCCTGACGCAGAACTAAAGCTAGAACTTGCTCTTCTTCTCTTTAAGCAAGAAAAAATTACTTTAGGCACTGCCAGTCAAATAGCAGGTCTCAATCAACTCGAATTTCAACGCCATTTAGGTCGCCGTCAAATTCCCATCCATTATGGAATTGATGATTTTCGTCAAGACTTAAAAACTTTAGAAACCGAACTATCGGAATGATTGTTGTCAGCGATACTTCCCCTATTTTCTATCTTTCGACAATTGGTAAACTCGATCTTCTTCATCAATTGTATGAGAACATCCTTATCCCACAGGCAGTTTTTAAAGAAATAACTAATATTGGGAATACTGAGCCAAGTGCTACGACTGTACCTACCTTAACTTGGGTTCAAGTTCGGGTAGCGACCGACAGAGATTTGGTGGAACGCTTGCTAGTCGAACTCGATATTGGTGAAGCTGAAGCGATTGCTTTAGCACTTGAATATAAAGCAGATCGCCTTCTTATCGACGAACGATTGGGAAGAACCGTAGCCCTACGTTTAGGGCTGCAAGTTACAGGAGTTTTAGGAGTTCTTGTTACGGCAAAACGTAGAAACTTAATTCAAGAAGTCAAACCTTTACTAGATACATTAATCGAGCAAACTGGTTTTTGGCTCGATCGAAAACTTTATGCGGAAGTTTTAGAAGCTGTTGGGGAATCAGTCTGAAATGTTGTTTTTTCAGATTGGGTAGTGGTATAGCGCTGCTCGAAACGCGAACATCCGTTTTTAAACACTGAAAGTCTTGGCTGGTAGGCGCTGCCCATCCTCTATAGAAGTTTTCATGTGAGGTACACCGCGCGGGTGAATACCATTCGCCCCTACCGATTGAATTTCAATTTGTGTGCCTCATCCATTTGAAAAACGCTACAAAATGGCTCGGTATACCTCATCCATTGAAAAAATGCTTTACCGCATTCCTCGTCTTTTGTCAAGAAGGTATTGACCCAACGAGGAAAGATTTTGAATTTTTGAATATTTTTTCGCCTACCCGTCTCAAATATTCAAAAATTCACAAAAAGATAATGAATTTTTGAATTGCGTTTTCAATCTCCTAGCTGTTTAACTAAAGGAACGCAAAGAATATTCCCCTTTTTAAATAGAGAGAAGATTGATGATGCTAGCTATCAATGCGATCGCGTGTGGCCCCAACTTTTCTGAAGCTTTTGCATGGGCTCGATCGCTCGCACCCAGTTTTGAAAACGCAAAAGCAAGCTATCACCTTGAAGAAGATGACGACGACGATCGCGATGATATCGTACCGACTCGCTAACCAACCGTTATCGAGCGTGCGATCGCCCAGGCGAATTATTAGTAGGGTGGGTTAGGCGCGGTAACGGTTTTGAGGGAAAAACTCATAACTTTTCAGAAGCGCCGTAACCCACCATCTTCAGCTTAGCAGTCTGGAATACTTTTTCCTCGATAAGGTCGGAAAAGCCAGATGACTGAGAACTTCAATTCATTTTAACGGTAGGAATGTTAAATTCAACTTCCCTACGCTGTCGAACTCAAAAAGGCGACACTTTTTATTCAAGGATTTTGAGAAACTGACGGGCTTGACTCTGCCAAATATCGAGTTCGGGAAGTCTCCAAGGTCGCTCCGAGGTTCTGTTCTTGTCTAAATTGAATCCTTTTTCCCAGAATAGACGAGCGCCCTCTGTATCTTTTTGGATTTCCCGGACTTGCGCTAATAAATAGTAGGCATCGGAGCGAGAACTGTCTAACTCGATCGCTTTTTGTAAGGAGTTTTCTGCTTCGCTGTTGTTTCCTTGCTGGAAATATGCCCAGCCTAAATTTTTATGGAGGGTGTATTGTACTTTAGGGTCTTTAGCGCGATCGCAATAGCGTAAAAGTAGCGCGATCGCGCTTTCACTTTCGCCATCTCTAATTTTCAAACGGGCGAGATTATTAGCAGCATCGGCACCAACGCTCTGCTTAGATTGTGTCGCGCGTTCGTAGTGTTGCTTGGCAAGGTCGAGTTGTCGCAACTCTTCGTAAGCCGAGCCTAAATTATAGTGGGCTTTCCACAATTCTGGCTCAAACGCGATTGCCCACTTTAAATAAAAAGCCGCATCGCCAAAGTTGCCTTTTAAGTAACTGTTGGAACCAAAATGGTTGAGCTTCTCAGCAATGTGCTGTTTCTCCCATGCGTCGGAAACGTTGCGTTCCAAAGCGATTAACAATGGCTCTTGACTCGGTTGGGGGATGGCGAGTAACTGTTCGACGATATGGACTTGCTCTGGAGCGGGTTTATCGATCTCGTCGCCGTTTTCGGGTTCGGTAGGAGTCGAATATCCCAGTAGTTCCGGTTTGTACTTGGCAATCAGGGCGACGACGCGATCGCGTTTATAGGTTCGTCCCTCACTCTCCTCGCTCTCAATACCCAACGCTTGACAAATGCGCTCGATGTGCTTGCGGATGGTGGTGCGATCGATTTCGAGGGATTCCGCGATCGCGCGATCGCTTTCCCCCGCCAGGACTCGGCGTAACACTTCTTTACGTCGGGGAGTGAGTTTGCTGAAAGCGCGATCGAATTCTTCTGGGTTCATGGGTTTTGGGCGATGCGGGAATCTGCCACGGGTGCGACTGTATTGATTGTAGGGGGTGGGTGCGCGATCGCAGGGAGACGCGAAGCAGTGCAATTTTGGAAATGGGTCTTGACAGTTAATGTTTAGTGTCACTAAACTAAGCTATAGTCACTCATGCGACTTTAGGTGCATTATACAGGCGTGGCAAGAGGAGATAGTCGCTTAATTGCAAGCTTTAAGGACGATATTTGCTCGACACATTGGGCTTCACCTTGGAAGGATTAGACAGCAATTTGACTCATTTTGATAGGAGTATTTCATGTACGCTACAAAAAATCCATCGTTATTGTCCGCAACCTTAATCGCGATCGCTACAACTATCGGTGTTTCCTCATCTTTAATGCCAGCTAAAGCCGGAACCATCCGTAGCGATCGCAGCGACTGGGAATATCGCAGCCTTGCCAATAACTTTTCTAGCGTTGGCTACCTCAGCGCCCGCAATAATTCTAGTGGCTGGGGATGTTCGGGAACCCTAATCGCTCAACGCTTTGTGTTAACAGCAGCCCACTGCGTCGAAAATTCAAGTACCGGGTGGATGAACCAAGGCACTTTTTGGCTGGGCAATCAAGGTTATAGCGTTAACCTTGTCGGTGCGAATACCGATTGGTTCAATTCAGGACGGGATTTAGGTTCTGGGGTTGACTTAGCCATATTGAGTTTGAGTCAAAATGTCTGGAATGCGAACCCCGCAATGTTGTACGACGGACGCGACGAAGACTTAAAAATGGGAACTTACGTCGGTTACGGCGCAACCGGAAATGGAGATACGGGTTACTACTATTATGATTACAACAAACGGGCAGGACAAAATACGATTGGAATTGGCACCCGTTTGGGCTGGAGCGATCGGACATTAGTGTCTGATTTTGACGACCCTCGCACGGCACAATGGAACGAGCCATTGAGTCAACCTCGTAACCTCGAATATCAATTGGCTCCCGGAGATAGCGGCGGCGGACTCTTCATCGACGGACGACTAGCAGGAGTTCATTCTTTCATTAGTAGCACCGATGGAAACACGAATTCCAGCTACCGCGATAGTTCTGCTTCAGTGCGCGTTTCCTCCTGGACGAGTTGGATTCGCGGTGCAGCGAATTACCTCGCGCAGTGGACGGGACAACCGACACCGCCAATTGCTAGCAGCGGCGGAACAACCTCTAACGGAGAGGGTTGGAATCGTCAAGCAGAGGCTCCGTTAGCTCCCCAGTACGACTGGTTTGACGACCAAGTGTTTGTCAATTTCATCACCGATGTAGACTTTGCTCAACACGATCCGGGCAAACCTGTCGATCCGACTCCAGCAACAACGCCCGAACCCAGCGCTCTCTTAGGTTTAATGGCGCTTTTCGGATGGATGAAATTGCGGAAACGCGAGCGCTAAATTTTTAACCTAGGATGAAATACGCGATCGCGCGATCGCTTTCCCCCGCCAGGACTCGGCGTAACACTTCTTTACGTCGGGGAGTAAGTTTGCTGAAAGTGCGATCGAATTCTTCGTTTTACGAAGCAATAGGGGTTACAGCGAACGAAAAAATGAGGCTTTCGGCTTATCCCGAACTGACGTTAACTCATTTTTATGGTAGATGGGTAGGCGTTTAAAAACTTAAATTTTACTATGATTTGTAAGTATCAAAAGGTTGGTATCAGACCAATATTAATAATCATATCAACATTGACGTTTTCCTCACTATTAGTAAGCTGCTCTGATCGCAAGCTATCAACAACTTTAGCAATAGATATTTCAGAATCAAATGTTGCTAATACAGAAAATCACAAGTTAATGGAGGATATGTGTAAGGTAGTTACATTACAATTGCGAAGCTCAGATGCATTAACTATAGCTAGATTCAACTCTAGCCCAGAACCCTCATTACTAAACAAAACTATTACCCAGTCTAATAGCCAACAGTGGCGAGATCACGGTAAGAGTATTTGTAAGACTTTATTTCAATATAATATCTCTAAAAATTTTGCGCCTCCCGGAACGGATATTCGGAGAACTTGGCTCTCTTTTTATAAAAACTATGAAAAACAAAAAATAATGTTTCTTCCTCAAAAAAAAGATATGCCAGTTGAAGTTTTTATAGCTTTAATTGACTCCCTTGAGCCTGTATCACAAAACGGGCAGGAAAAGTATAATATAGAAAAATTTAAAGATTCAGTTCAAACATTCATTAATGATGGAAACTTTGTTTTTATATACGTTTTTAACCACTCTGACAGACAGGATTTAGCGACAGATTTGGATTTTGTAGATAATACTTCAAAACGCTTAATATTTCTGGATGAAAACTACCAAGCACAAATAGATGATATATACTCACAAGCCAGAGCAGAAAAACGCAATGGTCAGGATAAAAAAAGTTAACTTTTGTATTCGTTTAGTCATATAGGAGCGTAAAACTTATGGATAGAAAGCTTCAGAATCGGCGAGATGAATGGCTAAAACTATCAACAGAAGAGTTAAATGGAATAGGAGATCTTTATGGTTCTTATATGTATGCCCAAATTGAAAAATATGCTGAATTCAAACTTGCACAGTCTCGGCTGACAGATTTGGATACGGAAACCAACCAAAAATTCCCTAAATGGGCAATTTTTTTAGTATGGGTATTTTTGACTGCCCTAGGCTTAACAATCTTTACTGTACTTCCAAATATAATTTTAGGCAAACAAGGTAAAAGTGACAGTTTTATTGTTTTTTCACAATCAATTTTTGGTACATTTCTAGCTTTTATCGCTCATTTTGCTATTTCTTCCTTCATTGCAGGAATGTTGACTCGTAATCAACACCTAACTGCTTTAAAACAGCTAAAAGAAGAAATGAGCAATGCAAGTATTCAGCAAATACGTAACCTTTTTATAAGTTACCAAATTATTGATTTACAAAAAACCGAAAAAGCTTACGCAAAATTTCCTCCAATATTTGTGGTATTGCCCGCTTTTATTTTTACTTTGGCTGAGATTGTTGCACTATTTGTTATATTAACAGGAGGTGATGCTAGCCTTAACCCTATAATTTTACTGGTTGCTACACTTTTACCAGCTTGTTTGCTATGGGGAATTGCTTATATCACTGCTTATTATCAAAAAGTTCCACATCAAAATGCAGTTTTGAAAAGTATATATATTCAAAAAGTTAATGGAATAAACTTAATTTATGATCGATACAATAAATCTAAACTTTTTTTCGATATGAATGAAGAAATTCAAGTTTATATTGACACAATGGAAAGTCTTCTCTTTAATGATATAGAAGAAAAAGAAAAAACGATTGAGTATGTTTTAGAATGTCAAAGAAGAAAAGATAATCGTGGAAACACATTAATTCAGCTTGATGGTCAGATAAGATTCTATAGAGAGACTCTTCAGTTTATAAAAAATGAATCAAGTAAACTCACACACAATATTGAAACATCTAAATATAGTGATTTATCTGATAATGATTCAAGACAGCGTAACATTCAGCCAGATGGTGAAGGTTATACGCCATTTAAAGAGCAAGTTTATAATGAAAAAATAATCAAAAAACATGACTACAAGTCACTTACAATAGAACGAAGAGTAAATTTTTTAATTGAGTCATGTGAAAACAAAATAAAACAATTAGAAAAAAGTTATGAAGAAATGCAAAAAATTACCTTTAGTGAGTAAATAATTTCTATCCATAAACTATTTATGTAAGGGATTATAACTAACCTATGATTTTTTTTGGAAGAGAATTTAATAGTGCTTGGTCTGAGCCGCATTTTCATGAACTTCACACCGAACTTGAGACTTATGATAATTTGGGGAAATTAAAAAGATACAAGCAACCAGGTAGAATTCTGAACATAGGTGGAGTACCAAATACTCCTGGCATTTATCTTATACGAGATATTTATAAAACTAACATTTATGTTGGTCAGACTGAGAAACAAGGGATACGAACTCGCCTAAGTCAACATCTGAATGCTCAGGGTTCTAAAGGACTTAAAAGAGGTATTTTATATGAAATACGATGGGCTGAAACTTATGGGTTAGAAATTGAAAAGATTGCTGAAGCTGTAGCAGTTGTCTTTTTTCAACCTAAACAAAATCCAGGTAATGATTGGAAAGGTAATTTGAGAAAAGCCCTACAGAATGACTTAGAGCATGTAGTTATAGCTGAAGCTAAGCGATTAGGTTTCCTGAGAGGATCGGGATCTGAAAAAGAACGTTTCATGGCAAAATTGCTTGAAATAAGTAGATAAGATTTTCTCTGAGCTTTAATTAATGCGTGAAGCGTTCCGAAAAGACTGAGAAAGTATTGATATGAATAGACCTCTCTAGAAACGTCAGAACTGCCTTCAGCAGGCTGTTTAAAATTTTAACGTTCAGCGTCGTTTAAAACCTTTTGATTCGCTTTTCCTGCCTCTCTGACCGTCAAAATATCGTGTCCCAATACTCGCAAAAATTCGACGACAGGAACAGGAAATTGTTCGTCCGCATAGAGGCGCGCCATACTTTATACTGCTTCATCCATGACAGCTTCATTTTCCATAATCTCAGCCTCTATTTCATCCGAGAAAGCTTCTGTATAAGCCCAAGCATTTACCAAATCTCTCGCAGAGAGTCCGGGATAACTAGCGAGCAAATCTGCTTCACTATAGCCAATGCGACGCGCTTCCACCAGGCCCCAAACGGCGATGCGCATTCCCGCAATGCAAGCGCTACCGCCGCAAACTTCGGGCGTTTTTTCAATCCCGCGCCCTAGGGAGAATGACTCTCGAGAAAGCAGTTGGATAACTCGCTCTTTGTCTTCGTTAGACAGGGCTAACAATTGAGGTTCTAATTCTTTGAGCGTTGCCATAGTCAAGCGTTAACCTCGATTTAGAAGAGGAGATATTGACGGAAAATTGCGATCGCGTAGATATTATTGATGAGCGAACGTCCCTACAGAGCAGATGCTCGATCTAATTTCTCTAAAATCTCCAATCCCCGCTCAACATTTCCTGTCGCCGCCAAAGCGTTGAATCGAGTCATTGCCTCGAATTCGCTCACAGCCACTGTTGATAACTCTTCCATTAACTGGTTGACAGTTACCCCTCTCGCTCGTGCTAGATTTTTTAGCTGAGAATGTTTCTCTTCCGGTAAATGAATTGTTAAAGTCACCATTTTAATTTAACTCCTGAGTATTTCTTCTGGCTTTAAAATTGACAAATTGGGAAACAGTAAGGTGGTGTTTTTGAAGTCTTTAATGTTATTGGTTACGATGCTGGAGGCATTGCCAGCAATCGCTAATTCAATTAAATGATTGTCGCCCTCATCTCTTAGATTAGGTCGCCATGAATAGTAAATATGTACCCACTCACTTACGCTTATCAATGCTGAAAATAAACTTATAACTTCTGTTTTCTCAAGCGGACATTGATTCAAAATCTCTGTCCTATTCATCACTGATTCATACTCGCAAAATAAAGCATTACCCATTAAAGAAGTGTACTCTTTCTTTAAACAACGCCGAATAACTTCTCGACTCGCTCCAGTTTGCCCAATCAAAGCACTAATAAAGACACTGGTATCGATAACGATTTTGATGCTCATCATGTCATGATAGCATATACGTTATCAAATCGAAAGCGACACAGCCTCAATCGGCAATCGAGCGATCGCTACAAACAAAAAGTAGTTTTATCGAACGGAAACCTTTTCTTTGAAAAGTATCGATTATACGGGGACTTTTGCCCAACTTTACGAGGATGTTACTTTTGGATAATCTAACGCGAGTCCAAAGGGATACGCTTATCGGGATGCGCGGCTCCAAGTAATGAAATAAAAGGAAAAATCGCGGACTAAAAATTGCAACAAGAAAATGATTGGGGGCGCTGCCTCTCGCCCCCCTTACCACAACATTCATATCCGTTTCCTCCCTCAAAGGGACTAGATATTGCAGTAGCGAGTAACTTTTACGTTCCCAAGCTAAGTAAAACTGCTGAGATCGCAAGCATTACACGCTTTACACAACGTTTACAATAACTTTCACAAAAACTTTGCAAATCCCTGTTCGCGTTGGGGGCAGTCGTGGAACTCTAGACAATAGGAGGATGCAAGGTTAGTTTAATATTGATTCACAACTCAAAGCCAATCAGCCCTATGAGAATCCTGGTAACAGGTGGTGCGGGTTTTCTCGGTTCCCATCTTATCGACCGGCTTATGGAAGCCGGTCACGACGTAATCTGCTTGGACAACTATTTCACGGGTCACAGGCGCAACGTCCAACAATGGATAGGTCATCCCAAGTTTGAACTTATCCGTCACGATATTACCGAGCCAATCCGCTTAGAAGTCGATCAAATCTATCATCTTGCTTGTCCTGCTTCGCCGATTCACTACCAGTACAACCCGGTCAAAACCATCAAAACCAACGTCATGGGGACGATGAATATGCTGGGGTTAGCCAAGCGAGTCAAAGCGCGATTTTTCTTGGCTTCTACTTCTGAAGTCTACGGCGATCCGGACGTTCACCCCCAACCGGAAGACTATCGGGGCAACGTCAACCCGATTGGGATCAGATCCTGTTACGATGAGGGCAAGCGAGTGGCGGAAACGCTGGCGTTTGACTATCACCGCCAGAACGGAGTCGATATTCGCGTGGTGCGGATTTTCAATACTTACGGCCCTCGGATGTTGGAAAATGACGGGCGCGTGGTCAGTAATTTTATCGTTCAGGCGCTGCGCGGCGAACCGCTGACGGTTTACGGCGATGGTTCCCAAACGCGGAGTTTCTGCTATGCTTCGGATTTGATCGAAGGCTTTATTCGCTTGATGAATAGCGAACATACCGGCCCCATTAATATCGGCAATCCGGGGGAATATACGATTTTGGAGCTTGCCCAAACGATTCAGGGCATGATTAATCCAGATGCGGAGTTAATTTATAAACCTTTACCCCAAGACGATCCCAAACAGCGACAACCGGATATCACGAAGGCAAAAACGCTGTTGGGGTGGGAACCGACGGTTCAGTTGCAGGAAGGATTAAAGCAAACGATCGCATATTTCCGCGATCGCATCGAAGCCGAGTAGTCTCGGTAAAACTCCCACTCTTGACTCTCCAGTTCGCTTAGTTTACCTATTTGTTGAGGAATTAGTGATATGCGCGTTTGTGTCATTGGTACGGGTTACGTTGGCTTAGTCACGGGCGTTTGTCTCTCTCATATCGGCCACCACGTTATCTGTATCGACAATAATGAGGAAAAGGTCAAACTCATGAAGTCGGGACAATCCCCGATTTACGAACCCGGACTTTCCGAACTGATGCAGTCTTCGATGAAGTCCGGCAATCTCGAGTTTTCTTCCGACCTCGAACGAGGGGTTGACAATAGTGACATCTTATTTATTGCCGTAGGAACGCCAGCGTTGCCGACGGGAGAAAGCGATACGCGCTACGTGGAAGCCGTCGCGCGCGGAATTGGCGAACATCTCAAAGACGGCTACAAAGTCATCGTCAATAAATCAACCGTTCCCATCGGTTCTGGCGACTGGGTACGGATGATCGTTCTCGATGGCGTAGGAGAACGCCAGAAAACGCTAGTAGCCGCAGGCGGCCCGGATGCGTCCACTCAGGCGATTGGGGCAGAATTTGATGTTGTCAGCAACCCCGAATTCCTGCGGGAAGGTTCGGCAGTCTACGATACCTTCAATCCCGATCGCATCGTACTGGGCAGCAACAGCCAAAAAGCGCTCGATATGATGCAAGAACTCTACGCGCCCTTAGTGACTCGCACCTTTGGCGAAGAAGAAAACAAAAACTTACCGCCCGTACCCATTGTCACCACCGACCTCAACTCGGCGGAAATGATCAAGTACGCGGCTAACTCCTTCCTCGCCACCAAAATCAGCTTTATCAACGAAGTCGCCAATATTTGCGATCGCGTCGGCGCGGATGTCGTCCAAGTTGCCAAAGGTATCGGTCTCGATTCTCGCATTGGCACCAAATTCCTGCAAGCCGGACTCGGTTGGGGCGGTTCCTGCTTCCCCAAAGATGTCTCAGCCCTCATTCATACCGCCGACGACTACGGTTACAACTCCGAACTGCTTAAGTCTGCGGTGGAAGTCAACAAACGCCAGCGCGCGATCCTGCTCGAAAAATTGCAAAAGGAACTCAAAATCCTCAAAGGCAAAGTGATCGGTTTGCTTGGTTTAACCTTCAAACCCGATACCGACGATATGCGCGACGCACCCTCCCTCGACCTCATCGAACAACTCAATCGCCTCGGCGCAAAAGTCAAAGCCTACGACCCCATCGTCTCCCAAACCGGCATCAGCCACGGCCTCTCCGGTGTCATTATTGAAACCGATGCCGAACGCCTCGCCGATGGTTGCGATGCCTTAGTCTTAGTCACCGACTGGCAGCAATTCGCCAACATCGACTATGAGAAACTTGCCAAACAGATGCACAGCAGTCGCGTGATTGTGGACGGCCGCAATTTCCTCGATCGCAAAGCCGCAGAAAAAGCAGGTTTCCGCTACGTCGGCATCGGGCATTAATGGGTAATGGATAATTGATAATCAAGGACGGCTTGCTGTTCCCACTTTGTCAATTATCCATTGATTAAGATAATGTTAAGATACGTTAAACTGTAAAAACCAGAGCCGGTTTAACGTTGAATAAATGAATGAATGCCAGTGGGGGGGAAAGCCAACCGTTTTGGCAGACCTCCTGCAAATCTTGCTTGCTAAGCTTCCCAAACTCGCAAACCTCGGTCAATTTCTCATCATTGCCTTGCTTGCGGGTTTTTTGTTCGATAAATTTCACATTCCTGTCAGTTGGTTACTCGGCCCGATGGCCGCAGGCGTTCTCTGTGCTATCTTCTCAGGGCGCGCCCAAACCCTCACCCCCAAGCTTGTCATCCTCAGTCGCTCGATACTCGGTTTGATGGCAGCGTCTCGCTTCTCTCCCGATACCGCGCACCAAGCCGTCACTTATGCCCTGCCCCTCCTCTTTTGCATTCCGCTGGCGGCAAGCTTCAGTTTGATCAACGGCTATCTCCTCTGGCGTTGGTCGGGAATCGATCGCATCACCAGTTTCCTGGGCTGCATTCCCGGTGCGTCCGCCGGGATCATTGCCATGAGCGAAGATTTGGGTGCAGACGCACTCGCTGTCTCCATGCTCCAATATATTCGAGTGCTGATGGTGGTTGCCATCATTCCCGCGATCGCGACCTTTTACATTCCCCATCTTACTCCAACCAACGTAACGGCCCCCCTCCCTCTACCGCACGTCTCCTCCTTCTCTCCCTGGTTCAATCTTTCCCTCTTAGCCCTAGGCTGCCAATTGGGAATCGTCCTCGGCAACAGCTTGCGCTTACCCTCCGCCGCCTTCCTCGGTAGCTTCTTCATCGGGCTTCCCGCCTTTTGGAACTTACCCCACTCCCTCTACATTCCCCACTGGCTATTCCTCACTGCTTTACTGATTGTTGGATTGTCCATTGGCTTACGCTTCGACCGACCAACTGCGCAACAACTATTTAAAGCAGTGTTGATTGATGTCGGGTTAGTGCTGGTGATGATTGTGAGTTGTTTGGGGATTGCCTACGGCTTCCATCAAGTGGCGCGCGTTGATATCGTCAGCGCCATTCTCAGTTTTACGCCGGGAGGTATTGAGGCGATGTTAGCAACAACTCTCCAACTGGGCGGCGATACGGGTTTAGTCCTCGCTATTCAAATGACTCGTATGTTTTTAATTCTGTTCTTAACCCCTTGGCTGATTGGCTTGTGGTTGAAGCCGAAGACCGCCGATAACGAACAGTGAACAGTTATAAGCAGTAAGAATACCTCGGAAATAAGCTCGACTATTGTGAGGCGGGAAGGGTCAAATTTTAAGGTATAATTTGTCGATCTTGAGTTTTCAACTCGATAAGCGCATTCTCAATTGCGATTTTACTCAATATAGTGCTAACTCGCTTGTGAATGTACGTTTCTAAGCGCACCAAAATCTTAGCGGATGAGCGCTGCCTGTGCTACCGAATCTCCTAACCGAGTTGTGGAGCGCTATATCACCTTGCTGCGATCGCGTCCTCTGCTTTTTAAAGCAATAGTCACTAATAACGGCCAGGACAGCTTTCAGCATCCACCTCTACTGATGGGTTAACTCTTCTTATTCACCCTTCCCGATAACCGATCGCTAATAAATAAAATGACCTTATCGCCCATTTTTGTAACGCTTAGCGTTGTCATTCTTGCCCTAATTGCCTTCATTTTTGAATGGTTGCCCGTCGATATCACTGCCATTATCGTTGCCATTGTTTTAATGTTAATTGGCTTGGTCGTTCCGGAGGCAGGAGTTACCCCTGAAGAAGGCATCGCCGGATTTGGAAACTCGGCAACTATCACGGTCATGGCCATGTTTATTCTCAGTGCGGCGATTACCAAAACGGGAGTGATTCAAATCGTGCGAGATTGGTTTCTCAAATGG
The DNA here is from genome assembly GCF_014698145.1 of Oscillatoria sp. FACHB-1406. Classification (NCBI taxonomy): domain Bacteria; kingdom Bacillati; phylum Cyanobacteriota; class Cyanophyceae; order Oscillatoriales; family Oscillatoriaceae; genus Oscillatoria; species Oscillatoria sp. FACHB-1406. Next base: position 569,319 of record NZ_JACJSM010000001.1, read on the forward strand.
GGTGGCGACGAACCCGCTCAACAAATTGTGGTGATGGGAGCCATTGTCGGCCCCATTACTGCTTTTATTAATAATACGGCGGTAGTTGCTATTTTCTTGCCAATTGTAGAAGATTGGTGCAAAAAGCGCAATATTTCCCCCTCGAAACTCTTGATTCCCCTATCTTTTGTAACGATTTTAGGGGGAATGATAACCTTAATCGGTACGTCTACTAACATCTTAGCCAGCGGCGTTTCAAAGAAGTTAGGATATGAAGAATTCGGTTTGTTTCAGTTTACCGCCTTGGGGGTAATCACCTTTTTTATCGGTTTAGCCTATCTCGCATTTTTTGCCCCTAAATTGCTTCCCGATCGCAAACCGGCAGCCGGAGATTTAATGACCGATGAGTACGGACTGAAAGATTACGTGACTGAAGTCGTGGTTTCGCCGCGATCGAGTCTAATCGGGCAAACGCTGCAAGAAAGTGAAATTCAACGCAAATTTGACTTCGATGTTCTCGAAATCATTCGCAACGACGAACGCTTTCCTCAACCGATCGCGGATCGCAGCCTCGCAGCGGGTGACATCCTTTTAGTACGCGGCACTCGTCCAGAACTCCTGAAAATTAAAGACGAGCGAGGGCTTGACATTTTAGCCGACGTACAGTTCGGACAAGTCGAAACGGAAATGACGGTCGGAGAAGAACGAGTTGCTGAGATCTTAATCCTGTCCAACTCGCGCTTAGTCGGAACGACGCTCAAAGATTTGCGCTTCCGCCAACGCTACAATGCAACCGTGCTGGCGATTCGGCGCGGTGAAGAGTTAGTGCGCGAGCGCCTCGGTAAAGTAACCCTGCGTTTCGGCGATTTGCTCCTCCTCCAAGCGCCAAAACAAAGCATACGCGGTTTACAGACCACCCGCGAACTGCTCGTTCTCGAACAGCGCGAGATGGATAACTTACGTCAAGATAAAGCTTGGCTTGCGCTCGCGATCGCGGTTGCCGTCGTTGTTGTCGCCGCTCTTGATTGGATGCCGATTCTCATCAGCGCTCTCGTCGGTGTCGTTCTGATGGTGATTACCGGCTGCCTCAAACCGGGCGAACTCTACGGAGCGGTGCGTTGGGACGTAATCTTTCTCCTGGCAGGTTTGATTCCCTTGGGAACTGCAATGGACAAATCCGGTGCAACCGAATGGCTGGCTAAAAGCCTCGTTGCTGCTGGAGGAAGCCTTTCTGGGTATTGGATTTTGCTATTCTTTTTCGCAGCTACTTCCCTGCTTACCGAAATTCTTTCCAACAACGCCTCGGTGGTACTGATGCTCCCCATCGCCGTCAAAGTTGCAGAAACCCTGCAACTCAATCCTTACGCCTTTATGTTTGCCGTCACCTTTGCCGCTTCTAATAGCTTCATGACTCCCATCGGCTATCAAACCAATACAATGGTTTACGGTCCGGGCGGTTATAAATTCCTCGACTTTTTCCGCGTCGGCGCGCCCTTAAATTTATTAATGGCGATTGTTACACCGGTGTTAATTGTGTGGTTATATGGGTTGCAGCCCAATTAAGCCCTCTCGTACTCGCTTCGCCAAAGCCTACGTCCCAATTATTTCAAGAATTAGGGCGGCTTTGGCTCGTTTTTCGGTAAGATGCAAAGAAAAGGGCGAAAATCGCGAAATATTCCTTGCAAATGCAGAGTTCTGGCTTGTTTATCGGTATGGTAACGCTCGATTTAATCTATCGAGTCGATCGCTTCCCTCACTCCAATCAGAAGATAGCAGCTAGCGATTGCGCGATCGCAGCAGGCGGCCCTGCAACCAATGCTGCGGTTGCCTTTTCCACCCTCGGCAGTCGCGCCTTACTCCTCGGTGCGATCGGTAATAGCCCTTACAGTCGTTTAATCCAAGAAGATCTCGAAGCGCGAGGCGTAACGAGCTTAGATGTCGCCGCCGATGCGACTCTCTCCCCGCCCATCTCTTCTATTATTACCACCAAAGAAACGGGCGATCGCGCCGTTGTCTCCTTACCGGGTTCTCGCGTTCCCGTACCCGCCGCCCGCTTCCCTCCCGGTTTCTTACTCGATTGCGACATCATTTTGTGGGACGGACATCAACTCGAACTCAGTCGCGCCTGTGCCGATTTACGCGAGACAGCCGCCCGGGCGAGGGCTAAAGAAATTCCCATCGTTCTAGACGGCGGCAGTTGGAAACCCGGATTGCAGGATGTTCTGCCCGCCGTCGATTACGCCATCTGTTCCGATGACTTTTACCCGCCTTCCTGTAACAATCGCCAAGACGTTCTCGACTATCTCACTGGACTCAACATTCCCTATATTGCCATTACCGGCGGCGAACGACCGATTCAATATCTCGCAGGCGGGCGGGCTGGCTGGGTAGACGTTCCCAGCATCGAACCCGTCGATACATTAGGGGCAGGAGATATTTTCCACGGCGCTTTTTGCCATTACATCCTCAAACATGACTTCCTTGAAGCCCTATCCCGTGCGGCAGAAGTTGCGGCGTTTTCCTGCCAATTTTTTGGAACCCGCGCTTGGTGTAAGGAAATATCGCAGAGATTTACGCTTTCGCAGGACGATATGCTGGGGGAGAATACTTAAAGTTATCTGCGATCGAGCGTTAGCTATATGTACCGTTTCACTCTAACTTCTGTTAAACTAACGCAAATTCTACCTATATCTTATTGTCAGTGGTCGAACGTAATTATCGAAGAACAGTAGAGCAACTACGGGAAGTCGCCTCTATGTTCTGGCCACTAGAATTATCGCAACAAGAAGCTGAACTTAGTATTGTTCCTAAACTCATAGAAACTCAAAATCAGTTTGTTTCAATTTTGAGCATTGATGTTTCCAATATAGAAGGGTTATTCCAGATTATTAATGCTTCTCAGCTTTCTGCTAATTTATTTCTCAAACACTTAGTCATTTTGTCTGACTTTGGTGGAGAAATGTTACAACGTTTGAACAGTCGTTTTCACTCTATTTTTCCATCCGGTAATTTAGAGTATATTTGGCATAAAGGTAAGCAGATTTATGAATTTGAATGTTTGCCTTGTTCGGGCAAGCTAACAAACTCTAAGTTAGGAATTGACGGAAAGAAACTTTTACAGTCTCGCGCTTTGTCTCCGTTGCATAAAGATATCATTGCTATTCTGCTTTTTGGAAGTAATGCTACGCAAAAACGAACTGCGGAGATTCTAGCCAAATGCGAAATTGGTAACTATTTAGGAAAACCTGATGCCTTAACCCGATTTCTTAAACAGCGATATATCTGGGTTAGTAGAATTACGTCTGGAGCGCAATCCAATACTTTAGGAAACACGACTCAAAATTTTGTAAAAAAGTATATAGAGGAGCATTTGCGTATTAACAACATTCAAATAGAACGTGACAGTCATTTGCCGGGTATAAAACATACAGGTGATGACAGTGAGATGTTTACAACTTTCGACATAGTTGCTTCTGAGGGAACACGCTTTATCGCGATAGAAGTTAGTTTTCAGGTAACAACAAATAGCGTCATCGAACGGAAAGCTGGACAAGCTCGTTCGAGATTTGAGCAAATTGAACGCTCCGGTTATAAAATTGCTTATGTCATCGATGGTGCAGGTAATTTCGAGCGGGAAACAGCTTTGAGGACTTTATGCTATTACAGTCATTGTACAGTGACTTTTTGTACATCGGAACTCGACAGACTTTGTGATTTTTTAGAAGAATATTTTACGACTGATTAAATTTATTTAACATAGACTCAAAAAAAATAGATTGTATGAGCCGAGCAAATATTAATTTAAATAAGCTTCGTTTTGTCGATCTGTTTGCCGGTATTGGTGGCATGAGGTTTGCTTTTGAAAATGCCGCTCGTACCTTAGAAATTGAAACAGAATGCGTATTCAGTAGTGAAATAGATGCTGAAGCGCGATGGGTTTACGAACAAAACTTTGCTTGCCAACCTTACGGAGATATCCGGCAGGTAGGGAGGCTACCGGAACACGATATACTTTTAGCAGGTTTTCCCTGCCAATCTTTTTCTTATGCAGGAAAAAAAGAAGGTTTTGGCGATACGCGAGGAACTTTATTTTTTGAAATTATGAGGTTGGTCGATACTTACCAACCCCAAGCTTTTATTTTTGAAAATGTACGGGGTTTAACAACCCACGATTGTGGCAAAACTTTAGAAACGATTAGAAACGAAATTCAACAACGGGGTTACAGTTATGACGCATTCTTACTGAACAGTAGCAATTTTGGATTGCCACAAAATCGAGTCAGGATTTATATCATCGGTTTACTGAATGCTGCACCTAAGTACAGTTTGGTTTCTGATGTCGGATGCAGAGATTCGCATTCCTATAGCAATACCGAACAGCTTTCATTATTTCAAAATTCTCGATCGCCAATTCGGGTATTAGATATCTTAGAAGAAGCTCCCGATCGTAAATACGACTGTTCGGAAACGTTTGTGTTTGCCTTAAAAAAGGTGTTAAATAACGATCTCGAACGGTTGCACGGACTTCGATTAATTGATTATCGCGGCGGAAACTCCATTCATTCCTGGGAATTAGGCTTGCGCGGAGAGTGTACGGCTGAAGAGATCGAGTTAATGAATCTTTTTATTCTCAAGCGAAGAAATAAAGCCTTCGGGAAGGAACAAGATGGTAAGCTTTTAACTCAAGAGCAAATTGCGACATTCTACAGTCATCCGCACTTAGAGAGTATTCTAAATTCTCTGATAGAGAAGAAATATTTACGCAAAATCAAAGATTTTTATAAACCCGTTGCTGGAAACTTTTCCTTTGAAGTTTACAAATTTTTAGACCCTCAAAAAATATCTGTTACTTTAGTCGCCAGCGATGCGAATCGATTGGGAATTTATCATAACGAGCGAGTTCGTCGGATTACCCCTCGCGAAGCAGCCAGATTGCAAGGATTTCCCGATAGTTTTGAACTTCACCCTCAAGACGATCGAGCATACTATCAACTGGGCAATAGTGTTAGCATTAATGTAGTTGAAGCTGTCGCAAAAGAAGCGATTTCCCAAACTTTAGTTTGGGGAAAGAATTGTTTTGAAGCTGAATATCCCTCTTCTGGTATTCTCCAGAGCTTTTCTCGATCGCGCCTTCCTTCGCGCTTCAACTAGATTGTAGTTCGCAAGCTGCTAAAGTCCAGACGGGGAAGCGGGGGAAACATTAGGGGTGATGGGAGCGGGGGCTTCTTTAAGCAGGAGGTAATAAAATTGCCCGATATGGCGCGTTACTCCGGCGCGAGCGCCTGCTGCTTTGCCGGAACCGGCGAAGTAATCGACGCGCCCCGGGCCTTTAATCGCGCCGCCGGTGTCGCGATCGAGAACGTAGCGGCTGACGATTCTTTCTTCGACTTTTCCGTTGATGACGAGGGGGAGGGGTGCGTAGAGTAGGGCTAAGGCTCCGGGGGGCATAACGGATTTGTCGGTGGCGACGGAGCGATCGAGGGTTAAGGGCAGTCCGAGGCTGCCAGAGGCGGGTTGCCCTCGTTTTTCGCGGAAGAAAACGAAGCTGCGATCGCGCGGCAGATAAACGTTCATTTCTTGGGGATACTGCTCAAAGTAGGCGAGGATTCCCGGCATCGTCGCTTGCTCGAGGGTCAATTTCCGATCTTCCACCAGCGCTTTACCGACGCTCGTATACTCCTGACGCACATTTCCCGCGTAGCCAACGCTGGTTTCCGTACCGTCGGTGAGTTTCAGCCTTGCCGAGCCTTGAATGTGGATCGTATAAGCTTCCCAGCGATCGCGCAACCAAAATAACTGCAATCCCTTCAGTTTGGGATGCGTTTGCAAGCCGTCTTTGCCTTCTAACTCGGCGCGGGACGGGTGGGGGCGCGGCCAGCGATCGAGGTCTGGGGGGGCGCTGTAGAGGGGATAGCGATATTCTGGGGTGCGCGTGCGACTGGCTTCGTAAATTGGCTCGAAATAGGCGGTAAATAAGACTTCGCCTTGGCGCGGCGGGCCAATCCCAACGGCTTGATAAAAGACAAATTCTCGCTTGACTGCTGCTTGCAGTTCTTCGGGACTTCTGGCGGCTAGCAACAGTTCGCGAAAGCGCTGCAAGCTGCGAATCAGACGCGCTTGCGTAATTTCTTTGATGGGATATTTCCGATAGGCGATCGCGGCCGCATCGGAGGCAAGATAGTTTAAGTTGCCGTCAATTGTCCTCAACAGCGTCTCTTTATCCCCATTATCCGCCCACAAGCGATCGTCTAACCCCAAAGCGGGACTGCCTCCTCCCGCTCGTTCGCCATCAATGGGGTAGAGGGGGAGCAATTTTTTATCGTTGACGTTCCAATGGGGCGGCGACAGCGCGATCGCCCGAGGAGGTTTGACGAGAGGAGATTGCAGGAGGGCGGGCGGTCGCAGCGGTCTTCCTTGAATTGCGAACTCGATTAAACGGGTTACGCCGTAGAGCATCGCGCCCGTCGCCACTAAACTGAGGGGAATTGCCACTAACGCTCGTTTCATTAACTTTTATGAAGTCATCGGGCAACTTTGCGTAAAAAACTTCTATAAATTTGGAGAGCTTTTTAGGTGAACTTACCTTCTTGGGTATCGCTCGCCAGCGTCCTCCGATTTTAGTTCCTCTTTTTCCCCCCCCGAAGGGAGGAACTAAGCAGGGGACGTTAACCGACTGGGGGCCAAGTATTGAAGACAAAAATAATGACGGCAAGGAGGGCAAGCAGTCCTTCGATGAGATTGCCGATTACCGAGCCAATAACGACCCCAGAAGCGGCTTTAGCAGAACGTTGGACGCGATCGCTCATTGCTAAGTCTTTACGGTAGAGAAACTCCCCCGCAAAAGCACCGAAGACCGGACCGACCAAAATTCCTACCAACGGACCGCCGAAAGGTAGAGCGGGCAGCAAACCAAAGAACCCCAAAGCCAAACCCGCGATCGCACCATACTGCGCCCACTTACTCGCTCCCAACTGTTTAGCGCCCCAATAGGTTGCTAGATATTCCACCGCCGCGCTCAAAATCAAGATGCCAAAGATGGCGACCAAAGCCCAGCCCGCACCGGCAAAACCCGTTGCCCCGTACCAAACTGCCAGGGCGACTAAAATCAAACTCGGCCCCGGAATTGCGGGCAGGACTGCGCCGACTACACCCACAAGCATGACGGCGATAACGATCCAGTAAAGAACAGTAAAACTCATAATTTAAAATTTTAAATTCAAAATTGCGGGAGCGGGTTTCGTTAGGTCGTTACTATAGGTTGAAGGCGGGGGGATATAAGTTCGCCGTTCCTAGAAGACCTTACCGTTGCGACTGTTGCGAGCGGACAACGCGAGAGAATTCCTCTTTTCCTTCTTTCAAGTTAGCAGGAATGCCATTCGGGTAAGTTTGTTGCACCATTGCTTGCAAGCGTTCAAAGCGATTTCCGGGGTCGGGGTGCGTGCTGAGAAACTCGGATTTTCGACCGCCGCCGCTAGCCGACTGAAGGATTTTCATCACTTCTACAATTCCTTTTGGGCTGTAGCCTGCTTCTGTCATAAACTTAAATCCGAAGCGATCGCTTTCTAACTCGTCCTCCCTACCGTAGCGCAAACTGACGAGTTGATTGGCGGCTTGGGCAATCATCGCGGCCGAGCGCCCGCCATCTGCCCCATCGCTGGCTGCAATCCCGACGGAGTTGACTAAAGCTGCGCCTAATTGCTGTTTTGCGAGGTGTTCCGCTCCGTGCCGCCCGACGACGTGACCGACTTCGTGACCGAGAACGCCCGCCAGTTGCGCTTCGCTGTTGAGGCGAGCGAGTAAGGCTGCCGTAATAAAAACTTGTCCTCCCGGTAGGGCAAAAGCGTTAATGGTTTGAGGATCTCTCAACAGGTGAAATTCAAAGGGATAACCGGACTGCGAAGCACCGGAGCGCGCTACGACCTGCCCGCCAACGCGATCGACATAGGCTTGTAGGGTTTGGTTGGGAAGCAGTCCTCCATATTGCTGCGCCACCTGCTGCCGGGATTGTAGCCCGATCGCGACCTCCTGACGCTGCGAAAGTTGGACGTGCTGTTTTTCCCCCGTTACTGGGTTTTGGCTGGTGTTGGTATAGTAGCCAAACAGGGCAAACAGAGAAAACAAGCCGCCAATGATGAGGCGAATTAATAACTTTTGCACTCAACCAATCCTCAAACTCTCGATTGAAATGCTACCATAAAATCCTGTCGAACTTATTAAAATTCATTATTGGCTCTCCAATTGAAATTTTTAAGCGATTTTAATTATGCCCGAGCAAAGTCAGGAAATGGCAGAAATATTACAACCCCAAGTTGGAGCCTTATGGGAAAAAATTAGAAATAAGACTCAATCTGCCCTCAAATGCGGTGCATTAAAATCGATTCCGACAGAATCTAAATTTATCGACCAAGATGGCGTTCGTTTTCTAGTTCGCATTCTGGCCAATCTCGATCGCAAGGAAAAAGCGAAAAAAGAACAGGATCGGAAAACTGAAACGTCCGGCAAAGATTTTAATCCTTTTCTCCCTTACGAAGAAGATTTATTTGTTACCCACCTGTCCGAAACCCATGTTTGTTTGTTAAATAAATATAATGTCGTCGAGCATCATCTGTTAATGATTACTCGCGCGTTTGAAGAGCAGGAAAACTGGCTAAACCTGCGAGATTTTGAGGCGATGTGGGCTTGTTTGACGGAAATTGAAGGTTTAGCTTTTTATAACGGCGGTACGTTGGCGGGGGCGAGTCAGCGTCACAAACATTTGCAATTGGTTCCTTTTCCTTTTAATCCCGATGGTTCTTCCTTACCGATCGCGCCGGTTATCGCGGGGTTAGAATGGCAAGAGGCGATTGTTACCGTCCCGCATTGGCAGTTTCAGCACGCGATCGCGCGTTTCGATCCTCCCCTCATTTCCTCCCCCCAAAGTGCCGCCGAAGCTACGAATACCCTCTATCAGCGCCTTCTTGAAGCGGTGGGGATAAGCGTCGAAGGCGATCGCCAAACGGGTGCGTATAATCTGCTGGCTACGCGAGAATGGATGTTAATCGTACCGCGATCGCGCGACAGTTTTGAAGGCATTCCCGTCAACTCCCTCGGTTTCTCCGGTACGCTTCTCGTCCGCAACGCCCAGCAGATGCAATGGCTTGAAGAAGTTGGGCCGATGAACTTATTGCAAAATGTCGGCTATGGGTTGCGATCGTAATACAACTCGTGTTATCATTGAAAAAACGGAATAGGAGAATGAGCTTATGGCCGTGCGACTCAAAAGTTGGGAATCGCCGCGCCGTCAGGGAAGAAACGACAAAGGCAAAGGCGGTTCGGCAAGACGGCGACAGTTAAAGAAACAGCAACAAGTGTTGCGCAACAAACTGAAAGCACAAACGAAAGCAAATAAAGCCAAGGAAGGGAGAGATGTTGAGTCTCTCCCTTCTTCTTTTATCAAATTATTTTTACGGTTATTTTCTGGAATTGTAAAACAAATGCCTTATCGTTAGAAAATTGAGTCCAGTAGCAGTACAGTAGGGTGGGCAGCGCCCACCAGCCAGAACTTTAATGGGTTTGGACACCTCCTATTTACCACCAAGTATCGCTCTAGTGGTTGAAATTATCGAGCAATGACTTATCGTAAATTCACGCTGAATAAAGTTGTCGATGATTTTCAACTTACAATTGTTGAGAACGGCGGATTCCTCCATAATATTCCAGCCGTCAATCCCAGTTCGCTGCTAGAAGATGTACTAAAAGAAACCTTGCCTTGGGCGGTAGCAGTAGGAACGGAAAAAGCCCGTTCGGAAGGAATTATCAATCCAGTTTTACTAGAATTAAAGCGTCAGTTCGACGGGAAAATTAGTGTTTTTTCCGGTGAAGAGTTTGCCGTGCAGCCCGAAGTCGATCTGACGGGATATGTTGATTTTCTGATTAGTCGCTCTTCCGAACAGTTATTTATTAAAGCACCGGCTGTAGTTTTAGTAGAAGCAAAAAAGGGAGAGCTTAAACCTGCGTTGGGACAATGTTTAGCTGAAATGGTAGCAGCCCAACGTTTTAATCAACAGAAACAGCAGCCGATTTTATTAATGATGCCTTATGCGCTGGTGCGGAATAACAAAACATCTCCTTCCTTCACCACATATTCTTTTCCTTCCGCCCGAACTAAGCCTTTTTCCTTCGCGCCGCTCATCGAACCGCACGTTACTAAATCATTATAAGCGACTGTTTCTGCGCGAATGAAACAGCGCTCAAAATCGCTGTGAATGACTCCTGCTGCTTGGGGTGCTGTCATTCCGGCAATAATTGTCCAAGCGCGCGTTTCTTTATCCCCCGTTGTTAAATAAGTTCGCAAACCTAACAGATCGTAAGTTGCGCGAATTAGCGATTTTAATCCCCCTTCCGTCACGCCTAGCGCTTCTAAGAAATCGCCGCGTTCTTCTTCCGGCAGTTCGATTAACTCCGACTCGACTTGGGCGGAGATAATCACAACTTTAGCATTTTCAGTATCGGCAATTTTTCGCACCGCTTCCACCCATTCGTTGCCTGTTGCTAAATCTTCTTCTGCTACATTCGCCGCATAAATAATCGGCTTTTTCGTCAGCAATCCGAGCGGTTTAATCGCTTTTTCCTCTTCTTCGTTTAAACTGATGCTGCGTGCGGGTTGCCCTTCGTTCAAAACGGCAATGATTTTTTCAAGGGCTTCAACTTCTACTGCCGCTTCTTTCGGATTAGATTTAGCTTGCTTGCGAGCGCGATCGATTCTTTTTTCAACTTGTGATAAATCGGATAATGCCAATTCTAAATTAATGACTTCGATATCGCGCGCCGGATCGACAGAACCGGAAACATGAATAATATCGTCATTTTCAAAGCAGCGAACGACGTGAACAATGGCATCAACTTCGCGAATATTGGCTAAAAATTGATTGCCCAATCCTTCGCCTTTACTCGCACCTTTCACTAAACCAGCAATATCGACAAACTCAATCCGCGTCGGGACAATTTGCGCCGATTTCGAGATTTTTGCTAAAACATTGAGGCGTTCGTCCGGAACGGCAACTACGCCGACGTTGGGTTCGATGGTACAAAAAGGAAAGTTTGCCGCATCTGCTTTCGCATTTTCGACGAGGGCGTTAAATAGGGTAGATTTTCCAACATTGGGCAGTCCGACAATTCCAGCTTGAAGCATGATTTAAATAAGAGATTACAACTTAGTATTTTTTGGTGCAACTGACTATTATAGCGGTTCTGATTCCAAGATTTTAAGCAAGAGAGACTTTCTTGCGCGCGTTTTTGCTTGACAAGCGTGCAGTTATGTGAAAGCGAGAAATATTAGCGCGATGCGTTTCCGGCGATGGGAAGCGCAACTTTTTCAGTCAGTACAAATTATTGCTACGATCGTCTAGAGGCGAGTTGTAACGCGATCGCAAAGTCTAATACCAGTTCTCAGTTACGATGCACTAAATGGTTCGTCGTAGGGGCAGCCACATTGTTATGCCCTCTTTGGGAATCGTGCAAAATCAATGAGAATTGGTATTAAGATTATGGATGAAATTGTCCGCAAGCTAGCAGCAATTGGTTTGCCCGCGATTGTACTTCTCATCACAATGGCAAGTACCGGTTTAGCTGGAGCCGCTGCCATTACTGCCGCTCTCGCATTACTGGGTCCCGGCGGAATGCTAGGAGGAATTGCTTTACTCGGTATTATCGGATTAGCAACAGATGCTCTATCAAAATATGGATTGCAATCTCTTTTAGTTGGAATTTATCGAGAAAGGCTCAATCGAGGAGAACCTCAACAGGTGTTAGTTAGAGAGATAGAAAATTTGCCACTGTCCAAGGAGTTAAAACTTATTCTGAAAGACGAACTTAGGTTGAATTTTTAAGAATGTATTGCTCGCCGTTCTCTAAAAAATATCTTTGGCGTGCATGATTAATAAAAATGGAGGGATTTGCTCTAGTTCTGGATATTGCTAGTATATACAGTTTTAAAAGCTTTGAACAATAACTGACTCCGAGCTATGTCTTTTACTCCCGATTCGATGCGAATGCCATTCTTGGAGATGTTGCGATCGCGCGCCGAGCAACCCGATGCCCCCTTCTACGCACCGGGACACAAGCGCGGGCGAGGAATTTCTCCCGAATTGGCGAATTGGTGGGGAGAAGCAGTTTTTGCAGCGGATTTGCCGGAATTACCGGAATTAGATAACTTATTCGCCCCGGAAGGTGTTATTGAAGAGGCACAAACGCTAGCCGCAAAAACCTTTGGGGCAGAACGAACTTGGTTTTTAGCAAATGGTTCGACTTGCGGCATTATTGCAGCGATTTTAGCAACCTGCGGGCCGGGGGATAAAATCATTTTGCCGCGCAATGTCCATCAATCGGCGATCGCGGGACTCATTCTCTCCGGTGCGACTCCCATCTTCATTGCTCCCGAATACGATCCCGCCCTCGATCTTGTCCTCAACATTACCCCAGAAGCCGTAGAAGCTGCCTTAAAAGAAAATTCCGACGTTAAAGCGGTTTTAGTCGTTTATCCAACCTATCAGGGCATTTGCTGCGATCTCCACGCGATCGCAAAACTTGCCCATCACCATCATATCCCTCTCATCGCCGACGAAGCCCACGGCGCACACTTTGCCTTCCATCCCGACTTACCGCCCTCCGCCCTCGCTGCCGGAGCCGATATTAGCATCCAATCCACCCATAAAGTTTTAGGGGCGATGAGCCAAGCCTCTATGCTACACCTGCACAGCCCTCCCACAGGGCTTTGTTGTAAGGCACGCATCGACGCACCGCGCCTCAGCCTAGCCTTGCAACTGGTTCAATCCAGCAGCCCCAGCTATCTCCTGCTTGCTTCCCTCGATGCAGCGCGCCAGCAAATGGCGATTACAGGACGCGCCCTAATGGAAAAAACCTTAGCATTAAGCGATCGCGCTTATCGCGAAATTTCACAAATTCCCGGCTTATCCGTGCTAGAATCTCCCGCATCGCCGCAACCGGGCTTTTTTAACCGCGATGCTACCCGTTTAACCGTATTTACTGCCGCTCTCGGACTCGATGGCTTCACCGCCGACGAAATCCTGCGCCAACAATTCCACGTCACCGCCGAACTGCCCCTCCCCCAACATCTCACCTTCATCCTCAGCCTCGGCAACGATGAAAGCGATATCGAGGCTTTGATTCATGCTTTCGGGGAACTAGCTCGCAATCCGAGAGAGGGTGCAATGCTTGCGCCCCTACCCGTACCGAGCGCCCCCGCTAGCGCCGTTATGACACCCCGCAAAGCCTTTTTTGCCCCGCGCGAAACCCTGCCCCTAGAAGATGCAGCAGGACGCATCAGTGCAGAACTCATCTGTCCGTATCCTCCCGGAATCCCCGTCTTGCTACCAGGAGAAATTGTAACGAAGGACGCGATCGATTTTCTGCAACAAATTCTTGCCCTCGGCGGCTGTATTACCGGATGCAGCGATTCCACCCTCAAAACGATTCAAGTGATTCAAGAATAGGAGATCGTTTATTAACATTATTTTTGCATAACTTGAGGACAAAAACTTTAAGTTTTTTCTATTTCTTTTTTAACCATTCAACGAGCGATCGCTGCGGGAAAGTTTGAATCTGCGCGGGCAGCATCGGCAATTTGAAGTGCGTAAAGACTAGCTTCAGGAGAAACATAAAGGGGCGTTCCTTCAACCAAAAAATCGATCGCGCTGCGAGTATCTTTCGCGAACAGTCCTCGTCGCCCGCCGACTTCGATCGCGGTTTTTTCTTCCCCTCGCACTAACCAACCCGCGTCGCCCTCAAATACCAACGTTCCGCGATCGCCGTGCAATTCAAATGTGCGTTCGCCCTTCCAAAAAACTTCACCCTTGCCGTAAGTAACTTCAGCCATTAAACCATTACGAAATTGCAGGCGGGCGGCGCACAGACAGGCGGTGTAGTAGTTATCCTCAGCATCCCAAAACCGGGATTTACAATCGACAGTTTCCACCTCGCCAAATAAATCGGTGAACCGATGGATGCGCGAGAGGGCAGCAACGAGGGGAAAACCCGCTAGTTCGCGATGGTAACTCCAGCGACGTTCGACGGGACGCTGCGGCGAAATTGTGACGTAGCGGGCGTAAAAAACGTTGCCAATTTCGGGTAGCGATCGCCGAATGGCTAAATGCAACCCGCCCAAAAGTTCGATATGTTCGACGTGCAACAATAGCCCGCGAACTTTCGCGAATTCAATGAGATTTTCGGCTTCCTCGGGATCGAGGGCGAGGGGATATTCCGTAATAACGTGCTTCCCAGCTTCCAAAGCAGCGCGAACCATTGCAGCGCGATCGCGATTGATACTGGAAATGATGACTAAATCTAAACTGGGTTCCTTCACTAACTCATCCCAAGCCTCGCAGACAGTACATCCGTATCGCTGACAAAAAACCTCCGTTCGCGCGCGATCGCGTCCGGCAACGGCAATCAGTTCGGTGCGATCGTCTGCCAACAATGCTTCAGTGCGGCGCGCTGCCACAAATCCCGTCCCGACTAATCCCACTCGTAAAGGTTGTTTTTGATTCATTCGCGTTGCTTTATTGTCCTCCTTCTTAGCCCTCATCATTCAGCCTTCACCCTCGATCCACTGATTACCGTTTCGCGATCGAATCCGTTTTTCTGATAATTTTAATTAATTTAGCAAAATCGAGAACTCCTGGGAAGACAGACTAGAACGCAATCGGGAAAAACCTAGGGCGATTCTATGTTACGGACGATACCTCGATCGGTCTATAAACGCTTAGCTCCTCACTTCGCAAGTATAAGAGTAACTTATTTTAAGTTTGTTTAAGAATTTCATTACTAATGCAGCAATAACAGGGTAACTTTTTTGCGTAGTATCGAAATTGAGCTTACTGAGAAAGCAAACTTTGAGCTTGCCGATTGGTAAGTAAAGACTGCCGTTCAATTTTTAATGAAGAGGATCGTATACATATGGCAACGTATAAAGTTACCTTAATCAACGAAGCCGAAGGAATTAACCAAACTCTCGAAGTTCCCGACGACGAATATATTCTCGACGCAGCAGAAGAAGCAGGACTGGATCTCCCCTATTCTTGCCGCGCTGGTGCTTGCTCGACCTGCGCTGGTAAAATCACCGAAGGTACTGTCGATCAATCCGACCAGTCTTTCTTGGATGACGATCAAATCGAAGCTGGCTACGTTTTGACCTGCGTGGCTTACCCCAGTTCCGATTGCACGATTATGACGCACCAAGAAGAAGAACTGTACTAAGCTACGTCACAGCAAGATTTTAGCTCGATTTTTTGGATTGAGTATTGCTAAATAGACTTGACAGGGGCATCAATCTATGCCTCTGTTTTTGTATGAGGAGGCGGATCGAAGAAGGGAAGTGTTAGCTTGGAAGGGTTTAAAACTCGTAGCTCTTCAGTATGCAAGAACTCGTGCAACATTTATCCGCTTGGCAGCAATTGCGAAATCGCCTCATTGCTTGCGAAACGGCCTTACAACTTTTAGTCAATGAAGAAGGACTGCTCAATTTAAATGCGCTCGATCGCGAAGTTAGCGCGCGCTTTTTCAGAGAATTTCCCGATCGCAACCTCCTTCCTCCCGTTATTCCCCTCCTGCTGTGGCAAAACTGCTTCTATCTCGGCAGTCCGGTTCCGATTAGCCCCGAACAGCGGCGGGCAATTAGCGATCGCACCTTCACCGACATCGCGATCGTTCCCATCAGCGAAAAAAGCTACAACCACTGGTATCATTCCTCCAACTACAACCCCCACAGCATCACCTCGGCTCCCCTCGTCAACCCAATTACCGGACAACTCGAGCAGGAGAATATCAGCGAAACAACCGAACTGTATCTCTCCAAAGCCGTCGATCAAATCGGCAGAATTAAAACCCTAATTTCCGGCGCGCTCCGCAACCGCGCTAGCGATATTCACCTCGAACCTACCCAAGACGGATTGAGAGTTCGCTATCGTATCGACGGCGTGCTGCGCGATATTACCATGTTGCCGCTGGAACTGAGTCGGCGAACGATTGTCGCGCTCAAAGTCATGTCCCAAATCGATATCGCCGAAAGTCGCCGCCCCCAAGACGGACGGATAGGAGAACAGTACGTGACGGGCGACGAAGAGTTAGGGATGGATATGCGGGTGAGTACGCTTCCCTGCGTGTGCGGCGAAAAAGCCGTAGTGCGTTTGCTTCCTCGCAAGAATCCGTTTAAAACCATCAACGATCTCGGGTTTTCCAAACGGACACTCGCCCAGTACCAATATTGGATTCGCCAACCCCAAGGTATGATTATTTATACCGGGCCGACGGGTTCGGGGAAAACGAGTACGCTCTATACCACTTTGCAGGCGATCGCGGCGGAAAATGTCAATATCGTTACGATTGAAGATCCCGTCGAATACATTCTGCCGCGCATCACCCAAACTCAAGTTAACGAACCGGCGGGAATGACGTTTGCGGCGGGGATGCGGGCGATTTTGCGTCAAGATCCCGATATTATTATGGTCGGGGAGATTCGCGATCGCGAAACCGCAGAAACCGGCGTGAGAGCCGCGCTTACCGGACACCTCGTTTTCAGTACCCTTCACACCAACGATGCAGCCGGTGCGATTCCCCGTATTAAAGATATCGGGCCGGATCCCGGGTTGATCAGCGATGCCCTCCTCGGCATTGTCGCTCAACGCTTGGTGCGGCGCAACTGCCCTCACTGTAGCGAACCTTACCAGCCCACCGAACAAGACTTTCGCCATCTGCGCGTCGATGCGAATAAAATCCCCACCGATCGCTGGCAAAAGGGACGAGGTTGTAAAATGTGCTTTAACTCCGGTTACTTGGGACGAGAAGCGATCGTCGAACTGCTCGATGTTGACCAAACCGTCCGCGAAATCATCTACGACGGTACAATGACGCAACTGCATCGATATTTGCGCCAAAGTAATTTTGCCTCTTTTAAGGTCGCCGCGATCGAAAAAGTCACGGCGGGTATTACGACTGTCGAAGAGGTACTGCGGGTTTTGCCGTACAGCGCTTTACAGTAAAGAGCAAGCAACTCCCAATATGAATATAACTGTTTACCGATCGCCGATAACTGAAAAATGTATCTCACTTGGCTCGATAGTAACTCCTGGCTTATTGAACTCGGCACGCAGAGAATCCTGCTGGATCCTTGGCTTGTCGGTTCGCTCGTTTTCAGCAATTCTCCTTGGTTATTCCGAGGACAACGGGACGCTTCTCGTCCGATTCCAGAAAATATTGACTTAATTCTGCTGTCTCAAGGGCTGGAAGATCACGCCCACCCGCCAACATTGGAGCAATTAGATCGCAGCATTCCCGTAGTTGCTTCTCCCAATGCTGCTAAAGTCGTGCAAAAATTAGGCTATCAAAGTGTCACTGCGATCGCGCACGGCGAAACCTATACCCTTAAGGATTGCGTTCGCATTCAAGCCTTTCCCGGCGCTCCAATTGGGCCATTTCTCACGGAAAATGGCTATTTATTAGAAGCGCTAGAAAGCGGGCTGCGCCTCTATTACGAACCGCACGGCTATCATTCTCCCCAAGTCCAGAGTAGCGCCCCTATCGATGTCGCGATTGCGCCCGTTCAAAACTTGGAATTGCCCCTAGCAGGGCCTATCATCCAAGGCTGGGATAGTGCCTTACAAATGTGTCAGATGTTGCAGCCCCAAGTTATTTTACCTACTGCCGCCGGGGGAGAAGTCGTTTATGACGGTCTTTTAGAAGCCTTGCTGCGCGAGAAGGGAAGTGCGGAGGAATTTCGCGCTGTCTTGGCTCAGCATCAACTGGAAACTCGCCTTATCGAACCCGAACCGGGCGAACGGTTTGAATTAAATTTGCTCCCTAAATCAAGAAGCACTACACGATAGCTCGGTAGTGCCTCTTCTTTAAGAGTGGGGTCATATTTCATAAGGTTAAAGACGGTTTTATGAGTTGGATTTCCATTCCGCACGGACAAAAACTCAGTTAAACCTAGGCGGCTTCTAACCAGTCAAAAATTAAATCGAGTTGCTGAAGCGTCACTAATCCATATTGCCAAAGGATCATGGGCAGTTGACTGATGCTGGTGTTGGCTTCGCCGCGACGTAAGGCAGTGGCAATCGATTCAGAGGGAATCGCTAATTCGTCTTGGAGGAAGTTTATAAATTGGTTAGAAATGGGAGACATGGGTTAAAAATAAAGAGGGAGGTGGCACTATTGGGATTGAAATTTATTTTTATTAGCGCTTGAAGATAGGACTTCAGTTTGTTTGGACGAGATTCCGGAATTAAGGGCAGCGAATTTATGCAGCAGCGAGTTGGATTTTTCCCCGGCGCACGGCACGGAATAAACGCGCGATCGCTAGTTTCGTTTGTTCGTCGAGGCTTCCATCGGATACTGCGACTTGTAGCCCCCAGCAGTCTGTTTCTGCCAGTAATCTCGTTTTGCTAGCGGATACAAAAATATCTGCGATCGCATCGGGGAGAAGTTTAGGGGTAGACTGCATCATTTTTGCGTGACGAACTTTGATTCTTCTAAGTGTGCCTGATTTTTCTTACCTTGTTCGTGACCGATCCCCATTTTCGGATGTGAATACGATCGCGTCTATATGTGATGCAAAACACTCGATCCCCGCGATCTCGATCTTAATTTTCCTGAAATTCTCCGTCCGCTTACATGACTCAAAATCAACGCACGACCTGCGTATAAACACTGAAGCGCTAACCAAAAGCTCGTGGATTCTAGCTCGATAGGTGTTGACAGTCGTTAGGAGTGGAGCTATCCTAACGAAGACACAGAAAAACACGGATTTGATTCGTTCATCTTGCCACAGACGATTCAGCCAGTGACGAGACGGAAGTAAGCGATTACGTGCTGAAGGAACGCAAGCTTTCCCCTAGCAATACAGTCACGCCCGCTAAGCATTTGTATATCATGTATGCACCTTTATTCGTTAACTTAGGAGTTGCAGCAGTAGCACTCTACCTAGCTCTCAATACCCCCGAAGAAATCGTTCGAGTAGCGGCTGGCTTTGTCGCAGTTCTTTGTTCGTTTTTAACCCTTTTCTTTGCCCCCTGGCCGGTAAAACTTCTCCTGCTCTTACTGCCCTTCGCGATCGGGAAGTTGCGCCGCCCTCGTAGTCTGTCTGGTAAAGTGGAGAGCTAGCCTTGCTTTGATACGCTTCAAAAGCTCGAACTCGGGAAGTAGGCGGAGTTCGCTCCGGCAAAAAAATGTTGCTTGATATTTTTGCGGAATCGCGCGATCGCTTCGTGTAGAATCCTTTAACCTCTAATTCCTGACTCGCCGTAGGGGCATTTAGTATAATGTCCCTACATTTTTTTGCCTTGGTTCGGGCTACTGGGAGAAAAAGCCCGATAACAGTAGAGGAACGAGTAGAATGGCGATCGCAACGAACAGTAACGTTCCCGGATCGATATTAATCTCGTTGGGGTCTTTTTTGGGATTGTTCATAGCCAGCGCGACCTCGAGCAACTTAGGGATCCTTAAGTATACAAATTATTTTCGGGAGCGATCGAGTTCTATCCCTAAATCCATCGCTGAAGTGTTGGCGGCGAAGGGGTAAACTGATGGCTTATTTGCCAGTAATCGAGGTCAATGTCCGTGAGAAAAGCGCTGCCATCCAATCCCCTCAAAAGAGCGATGCAACGAGATGGATGGATTTTAGCAGGGATCTGGCTGGAGATCGCGCTTTGCGATCGCATTTGGCTAAAGTGCGATCGCGCGATTCCCGCTTGGGATCAAACCAACCACCTCACCGGCACTCTGAACTACCTCAACGCCTTCCAGCACGCGCAATGGTTCTCCCTCAACTGGTGGCGTAGTTTGTGGATGCTTTCATCAAAAAATCCGCCCCTTCCTTACATCGCGACTGCCCCCTTCCAACAGCTATTCGGGCGCGGGCAAGATTCCGCGATGCTGGTGATGCTACTTTGGAGCGCCCTTTTGCTCGCTTGCACCTATGCTTTAGGAAAATATCTTTTCAACCGCCAAGTTGGACTGATAGCCGCCTGCATGGTTGCAATTATGCCGGCAATGTACCTAAATCGGCTCCAGTACCTCGTCGATTATCCCCTAGCTGCCCTCGTTACCGCCAGTTTCTATTGCCTGACGCGCTGGCAAACAGTAAGTAATCCATCTCCCCCTCCCCCCGTCTCCCCCTCTCCCCGTCTCCCCCTCCCCCCGTCTCTCCTCAATGCGTTAGGATTTGGCTTCTTTCTCGGACTGGCAATGCTGACTAAGCAGTCCGTTATCTTCTTTTTATTCGTTCCTTCGGTTTGGGTGGTAGCGCAAAATTTGTGGCGGCGGGCTTGGGGAAGATTGCTGCAATTACTGCTTGCCTTTATCTTAGCGGGCGCGATCGCTTTTCCTTGGTATAGTACGAATTGGATTTATTTCATCGGCAATTTTCAAAGCGGCATTGCTTCTGCTGCCGTTCGGGAAGGGGATCCGCCCCTCAATACCCTCGCCGCTTGGACGTACTATTTTAAGCTGTTTCCGGCTGCCTTCTCTTGGCCGTTGTCGATCGTGCCAATTGTTGCTTTACTGTTAGCGGCGGGGCGGAAATTTATTGCGGCGCGATCTCGTAGGGATTCGCTTCGCGGCGCGCATCCTAGCTTGGTTTCGCTGCGATGGTTGGCGTTGTTTATCGCTTCTTCCTACTTACTCTGTTCGGCATTGGTGAATAAGGACGCACGCTATATTGTGCCGATGCTTCCGGCGTTGGCGGTGGTGCTGGCTTGGGGGTTGACGTTGTTACCGAAACGCTGGGGAGGCGCGCGCTGGGGCGTTTTGGGGCTGGGGGCGTTACTGGCGATCCTTAATTTATTTCCCCTAGGCGGCGCGGCGATAGGTTCGGGGTTGCGCGCGTTTTCGCTGTCCAATCCTTCCTATCCTTATACAGGTATCGATCTGCCCCAACAAGCAATCGTTGCAGAGATTATCCGCACGACACCGCAATTGCAAGCAACGGTAGGCGTAATGCCGGTTACGCCGCCGTTCAATCATAATAATTTTAATTATTATGGGGCTTTAGCGAATTTTCAGGTTTATGGGCGCGAAGTCGGCGTTAGAGATCGCCGCGTCGAACGGGATTTGCGATCGCTGGATTGGTTTATTACTAAAAATGGTGATTTGGGGACGGATAAACCTTCAACGCTGGAGTTGGTACGGCGCGTTGAAAGTAGCAACGATTTTAAACTGCAAAAAACTTGGCAGCTACCCGATGGCAGCCTCACGAAGTTATACCATCGCCTCGTCCCCTCCGTGCAAGTACGGACGCTATCCGGAGAAATACTGAGAGTGCGTTTGGACAGCGCGATCGCGCCTGCGGTCGTGCCGCCGGGACAACCCGTTCCCGTAACTTATACTTGGTCTGGGGGTTTGCAGCAGTTGCGTTCTGGGATAGTTTTATTGAGTTGGCAGCCGACGTTTGCCCCGAATTCCGGCGGTTGGATTCACGATCGCGCGATCGGCAACGGGCAACTCTTTTCGGGCAATTTAACCGCCGCGCAACAGCAACAATCGTTTGAAGTGGTGGAACGGACGGCGATGTTACCGCCGACAAGCTTAGCACCGGGAACCTATCGACTTGAAGCGACTTATTTAAACCGCGAGACGGGGGAACGTTACCCGATTGCCGTTCCTTCAGTTAATATACGGGTTGACTCGAATGCGCCCCCAACTCCCGCCCCCGAACTCGATCTTGTTACCCAACTCCGCAACTTAGCCCAAAAACTTCCCCAAGGAATTACTGCCCTAGACCCCGTTTTCGATGACATTGGGCGTATTAATCAATATGACCCCGTACAAGATTATACGCAGCAAGCCGAGATTTCTTTAAAAGCACGCTTGCAGCAAGATCCGAACAATGGGGAGTGGGCTTATGCGCTAGCATTATCGCAAGTCTTGCAGGAAGATGCGGAGGGTGCGATCGCGGCGTTGCAAAATGTGGTTCGTCTCGATCCGCAGAATCCTTACGCCCATGCTTATCTCGCCTTTGTTTACCTCTACAGTTGGCGGGGGAAAGCCGCACAAAACGCCTTAAAACCCGCGATCGTGCTGCAACCCAACAGTCTCGAAATCCAAGCCTTAAACGGCGTTTCTGCACTGATGCAGGGGCATTTAATTGAAGCTTGGCAGACTTGGGAAAAAATCGGAAATAGAATTAAAAAGATATAGAGCATCCTCGACATTACTGTTTCCATTACTAGCTGCTAACTTCAATGACTTCCCCCGCCGCAATAGTATCCAAAACTTTACGAGTATTTGGGAGTAATGGAAGCAAGTCGGAAAGCTTATTGCTCGGTGCGACAAGAACGACGACAGCGACTCCAGCAAGCTGTAGATTTTGTTCGTATCGCAAGTTGCGATCGGTCGTCAGAAGAAGGGTAAAACCCTCTTGAATCATGAGCTTCAACAATTCACCATTCTTCTTTCCCGACCATCCCATCTCCACAACTGTGCGTATTTCACGAGGAACAAATTCGCGCTTTAAAGGTCGCGGAACGCATTCATCAAGCAGGATTCGCATAGGCGCTCAACATTTCCTTCGCTAATTCAAGCGCCGAGATCGTCTGTTCCCGACTCACACTAGGAAAGTGATCGAGAAATACTTCTAATGAATCACCGGCTTCAAGATAATCCAGTAAGGTTCGGATCGGCACGCGAGTTCCCACAAAAACCGGAGTTCCTCCCAGAATATCGGGGTCGCTATGAACAACACGAGATGTTAATGTCATAACTCAATACAGCCAAACGACGACCAGCCTTTACATTCATGATATCCCAATCTGTTTAATCCTCTCGAGCAATTTCTACTTGAGAGAGGGCAGGTGGCATATAAATTGAGAGATTGCGAGCGTTTAAAAGCTCTGGCTGGACTTCACAAGCAACCTGCCAATACTGAATCGCTGGAACTTCGATTGCAGCAATCTGGTTGAGGTTAAGAAACTCAAAATACCCGTCCTCATCCTCTTCAATAATGAATCGTTCCCCTAAATGAGCTTCTGGATAAATATCTGGGTCATCAGACGCAATTCTTAGCTCCTCTAAACTGAAATAAAGTTTTCGCTCTAAATAGTGTGAAGTGATTTCGCCGTCGCTCCAGTAAATTTTACAAGTCTGAAAATAACTATAAGAATCCCAATCTCCGTCATTTTCTTGATATTTTTCAACAATTTCTTTTGAAGCTTTTGCCAGAGTTTCAGAAATCTCAAATAAATTTGAAATTTGTGAAAGGGTTGAATCGGAACTGACTAAATCCCAGTCAGTTAGAATTCGATAAACTTCGGGATTAAAGAAAATTGGAGCATCACTATAGTCATCAGAGTAAAGATTAAGGGACTTTAAAAACTTGAGATTTATGAATAATTTATAATTATTCAGTGCCTCGAAGTTCATCCAGGAGAATGAAGTAGGATTGTCGCTAATTTCGGGCAAAGAACTATGAATTTTTTCACAAGCTACCGTATCAATGGGGTAATCAAACTGTCGGGAGATTCCCTTAAGCTTTAAAATGACTCCGCCATGATGAGCAACGATCTCTTCAGCGTTCTTGCGGAGAGCGACAAATGCGGCTGGGTAAAAAGTTCTAGAAATTTCCGATAAGCCCAGGATTTCATCGACAGAACAGTTGAGAATTATCGCTAAATCCTTAAGCCCGCTTGAGGGAATATTCGTTTTACCGGACTCCCAACGTTGGACGGTTTGCTGAGTTGTCTTCAATTTTTCAGCAAGAGCAATTTGGGTCAAATTATGGGCTTGACGCAATTCTTTTATTTTATTCACGGAACTTTTACACATTTTACGCGTATTTACAAGATAGCACATTACACGCTTAATGTGTATAGTAATTTTGTCAATGCCGAGTAGTTGACCGGCTCTTTAGGAATTCTGCGTGTTGCAAAATTGCGTTGAAGAGGAATAAATCGTTGAGTTTTTATTGCCTTAATTCTCAATAACGCTTGCGCTTAATAAAACAGAAAGTAGGGTGCGTTAGCGGAGCGTAACGCACCATTTCCTGAACTTAAAATCAAGAGAAATCTATTTTATTTTCGCCCGATTTAATTAAAGCCTCTACTTTTTTTTCAGATACTTCTCCACCGCATTCACGTCCTTATCGCCGCGCCCGGAACAATTAATCACAATCCGAGGACTGCCGGTTAATTGCGGGCAGAGAAACTCTAAATAAGCAAAGGCATGGGCAGTTTCCAACGCTGGAATAATCCCTTCGAGTTGAGCGACGCGCTGGAAGGCTGCGATCGCTTCGGTATCCGTAACGCTATAATACTCTGCGCGCTTCGTCTCCATCAAATAGCTGTGTTCCGGGCCGACTCCAGGATAATCCAACCCCGCACTAATTGAATGCGCCTCAATCACTTGACCCTCATTATCCTGCAACAGGTAGCTCATTGCCCCGTGCAACACCCCCGGACTGCCTTTCGTCAGCGTCGCCGCGTGCTTGTCGGTATCCGTCCCTTCGCCCGCTGCTTCCACACCAATCAACCGTACCGACGGTTCATTGATAAACTCGTAAAATAAGCCCATTGCATTGGAACCTCCGCCGACGCAAGCCACTAAAATATCGGGCAAACCCTGCCATTTTTCCTGACATTGCTGGCGCGTTTCCGTACCGATAACGGCGTGAAAATCGCGCACCATCATTGGGTAAGGGTGCGGGCCTGCCACCGAACCGAGGATATAATGGGTTGTGCCGACATTCGTTACCCAATCGCGAATCGCTTCGGAGGTGGCATCTTTGAGCGTTCCCGTTCCCGCTTCTACGGGTTGTACCGTTGCACCGAGTAAACGCATCCGAAAGACGTTCAACGCTTGGCGTGCCATATCCTGAATGCCCATGTAAATGACGCATTCCATCCCAAAGCGCGCGCAGACGGTTGCTGTGGCTACACCGTGCTGTCCCGCCCCGGTTTCGGCAATGATGCGCTGTTTGCCCATGCGTTTGGCAAGCAGGATTTGGGCGAGGGCGTTGTTAATTTTGTGCGCGCCGGTATGGTTTAAATCTTCGCGTTTGAGGTAAATTTGCGGTCCGGAACCATCGGGTTTTGCATACTGCACGCTCAAGCGTTCGGCAAAGTAGAGGGGACTCGGCCGTCCGACGTAATCTCGCAACAATCCTTGCAGTTCGTCTTGAAAATCGCGATCGCGCCGATATTTTTCGTAAGCTGCTTCCAGTTCGCTGAGGGCGGGCATGAGCGTTTCGGGAACGTATTTGCCGCCGAATTGACCGAAGCGTCCTAGGGGATCGGGAACTTGAGGTTGAGACGATTGAATCGGAGTTACAGTCACGGTTGTGGGAGAGGGCGGTAAGGGTTATTCGAGTTTTTTATTATACCGAAGCTGTGGCGAGAATCGTTAGCCTTAAGACGATACTTCAAAATTAACAGGGCGCTATCGAGTCCTTCGTGAAGATTGGCGAGGGTTGGAGAGTTTGTATCTGCCCTCGAAAAGGTTATATATCCAAGCGCACTTTTTGCCTTTCCCCCATCCAGATAAAATCTGGCTGTAAGTTCGTTCGCAATAGCTTCTAATGAGCGAATAGGCGGCTTGTTGAATGCGATCGTGGAGAAATTGATAGGAGACGGCAAGTTCGGGTTGCTCTGTTTCTAATTCTCGAGCTTGATAAAATTTGTAGATTTCGGAGATGGGAACGATTAATCCTTCTTGTAAGGCTTTCCAGAGTGCGGTAGCCGTTTCCGTAGCCGTGCGATCGCACACCATTGCTTAGGGTGCGTCTGTTCGTAACGGGTGAGGTTGAGCATTGCGAGCGTATGAAACGAGGACTCAATCCTAATAATAATTATTCTTTTCTAGAGGCGAAACGCATTATCCCTGTTAAGGACGATAGCCATCAATGAGAACCGATGCGATTGCAGCGGTATCTTTACGATAGTCTTGCGTTTCGTAAGCACTTCCCGATTGAGAGGAAGCGTAAGTTCCGGCAAAGTTCCCTGGAGTCCCGTTGGTGCGAAAACTGATATTGGTTGCTGGGAAATTTGCGAAGCGGACGTATTCTCTCGATTCGTTGTCGGTGTTGTAACTGAGGGTTGCTTTGCCGTAAACTTTCTCTGCTAGCGAGATCGCGCTTCCCGCTCCGATGCCTTCGGCGGTACGATACTTTGAATTGTCTGTCATTAGCAGTGGAATTGGATCGGCATCTGTTAGCGGTTCGGAACTTAAATGCAGGATATAGTATTGCACTTCTCCTTTTTGGCGCACGGGAATGGCGTTGATATCGACCATGAAGGGTTCGTCTTCGCCAAATTCAGCTTTACCGGCGAGTTTTTGTTTGAGTTCGCTTAGTTTCATGCCCAAGCGAGCTTCGCCAATGCCTTGAGGGGAAATTAGATATTCTTTTGCGATCGCTGGAGTTGGAGGAGTTTCTCTCGGCGAGGGACTTGATGCGATCGCTGGCGAAGTGGAAGCCCCATTTTCAGAGGTTGGAGGCGTTACTGACGCGCAACTGACTAAAACAATGGAAAGGAGGAGGGAAGAGGATAGTTTAAACATTGTTCTACGGTTTGAAGGAAATTGCTTCCTCGATCTTACTCCATTCCTATTTGTTACTTTACTTCATAAAAATCGCGGTTTTTTTTAAAATTTTTCTTGTTTTTCTTTCAGTTTTGGGGTATATTTTAGATAATGGAAATATTAACTTTTTCAAAATTTTGGCACAGATTTCCATTATCCAATAAATATATCCTAATTCACCAGAAAAAGCAAGCCCCATTTTTCAAAAAAAATCCCCATTCTTCGCCTCAGTTAACTAACCTTTTTAACCGTTATATAAGACTTACCCATGCCTTGCGGCTAATCCTCAGCACTATTGGAAGTTCTAGTTTTTAGCAAACGAATCGTACTTCAGTCTTAAAGCTTAATAACATCACGATTCCTTATTCATCATCCATTATCGAATGGCACTGACTTAAAGCTGGTGGGCGCTGCCCACCCTACGAAATATCTAACCTTATACCAATTTAAGATTGCGTTGCCTAGAAGAAACTCTCCTAAATTCTCAGGATAACGGTGTGTTACGCTTCGCGCTCCACACCCTACTTTTCATTCTATGCAGCTTCACATCAATCTGGTATTACTATTCATTATTCATCATTCATCATCAATTATCCATTGTCTCAATCACGCCTTCGGCCTCATGAACCAACCCTCGTAACTGCTCCAATAGCGCTGGGGAAGCAGAAGACCATAACTTGCGCTGATGGGCTTCTATAAGTCGTTCTGCCATATCCCGCAACGCCCAAGGATTCTTTTGTTGAATAAAATTTTGTACCTCCGGATCGAATAAATACGCCTTAGCAACGCCCTCATACATAAAATCCTCAACGCAGCGCGCCGTTGCATCGTAAGCAAATAAATAATCCACCGTTGCCGCCATTTCAAACGCTCCTTTATAACCGTGACGCATCACTCCTGCAATCCACTTTGGGTTAACGACGCGAGAACGATAAACGCGAGCAACTTCTTCTTTTAAATGGCGAACGCGGGGATGAGTGGGAATGGAATTATCGCCGAAGTACGTCGTCGGATTTTTCCCAGTCAGCGATCGCACCGCAGCGGTCAATCCGCCTTGGAATTGATAGTAATCGTCGGAATCGAGGAGGTCGTGTTCGCGATTATCTTGGTTGTGGAGGACAATTTGGAGTTGTTGCAAGCGTCTCGAAAAAGATTCGGGAGCGGCGGTACTTTTAATTCTTCCCGTACTGGCAGAAGCCGTATAAGCATAACTGCTCCAGTTGAGATAAGCACGAGCTAAATCTTCATCCGTTTCCCAATTTTGCGCTTCGATTAAGCCCTGCAATCCCGCACCATAAGCACCGGGTTTCGAGCCAAAGATTCGATATAAAGCGCGTTTTTCGGCTTCTCGAGTTTCTAACCCCTTCTCAAGCCAGAATTCCTTATCCTGCTTGACTTTGGCGGCAAGGGGATTTTGCTCTGGCGGCTCGTTTAAACTTGACACGGCGGCGATCGCGTCGTACACTAATTTAATTAAATTGGGGAAACTATCTCTAAAAAAGCCCGAAACCCGCAACGTCACATCGACTCGAGGCCGCCCCAACGCAGACAGCGTAAGGATTTCAAAGTCTACCACCCGCCGCGATAAACCATCCCAAATCGGCTTCGTACCGAGCAAAGCAAGCACTTGCGCGACATCATCTCCCCCCGTTCTCATCGTCGAGGTTCCCCAGACAGAGAGGGCGAGGGTTTGGGGGTATTCGCCGTTCTCTTGGGCGTAGCGTTCGATCGCGGCTTCGGCGGCTTTTCTACCCGTATCCCAAGCCGTTTCGGTAGGAATAGCGCGGATATCGACGGAGTAGAAGTTGCGCCCGGTGGGGAGAACTTCTGCTCGTCCCCGCGTCGGCGCTCCCGATGGCCCACTGGGGATATATTGCCCTTCGAGTCCGCGTAGCAAGTTGGTTATTTCTTGGGGCGTTTGTTGCAGGGCCGGGAGGAGAGTCGTTTGAATCCAGGTGAGTTCTTTGTGGGAGAGGGGGAGAAGAGATAATGGAGAATGGATAATGGATAATGGAGAATTTTCGGAAAGAAGAAGAGTTTCAACGAGGTAAGCGGCGATTTGCTCGATGATTTCGACGACATCGCCCCAAGTTCTCGGTTTATGCTCGTTTTTAGCGCAGAACGATTGGAAAAATTCTGCTGGTGTTGAGGGCTGGGATAGTTGGTGAAACCTCTCGACTGCAAGAAATTCTGGAAGAACGGCGCTATGGCTATAATTTGCAGTTAATGGGTCAAAATCGAGATTAAAATCGGCAGCCAGCGCCCGCGTTAGTCCCAAACGATTTTGTCCGGGATGGCGCGCGATCGCGACAATTAAATCTCGCAATTGCCGCCCTTCTGGACAAACGCCAAATATATGTAGCCCGTCGCGAATTTGGGCTTCTTTCAATTCGCAAAGATAGCCGTCGGCAACGCTTAAAAAGCGAGTCAGGGTATCGCCTTCAAGATTATCGGCTCCCAAATCGCGATCGATATTTTCCTGGCGCGCCAGTTTGATAATGCGATCGCCAATTAATTTTAACCGCGACGGATCCAGCGTTTGCGCCTCATAATACTCATCGATTAACCCCTCCAACTTTTGCAAAGAACCATATAACTCTGCCCGCGTTAACGGCGGCGTTAAATGATCTAAAATTACCGCAGCAGCACGACGCTTCGCTTGCGAACCTTCCCCCGGATCGTTGACAATAAAAGGGTAAAAGTGAGGAATTGCACCCAACGCCACTTCCGGGAAGCAATTTTCCGACAGCGCAATACTTTTTCCCGGCAACCATTCTAAATTACCGTGTTTTCCCACATGAACGATCGCCTGGGCGTGAAACTGCGATCGCAACCAATGATAAAACGCTAAATAATCCGGTGTCGGTTCCAAGTCCGGTGCGTGGTAATTTAAAGATGGATCGCGATCGTAACCGCGTGACGGTTGAATTCCGACGAAAATATTGCCCAATTGAATTCCCGCGATCGCAAAATTCTCCCCCTCCTTTAACTGCCCCCAACGTTCCTCAATACGTTGACGAACAGTTACGGGTAACACCCTAAAATACTCCCCAAATTCTTCCCCCCTTAATTCCTGCCAAACTGGACGCAATTCTTGCCCCTCCAAATCATTCGTTCGTCCGGCAGTCAGCCAAGCAATCAATTCATCGCCTGTCGCCGGAACGCGATCGATTGTATATCCGGCTGCTTGCATTTCCTGAAGAATTTGCACGCAACTTTCCGGCGTATCCAAGCCTACCCCATTCGCCAAACGAGCATCTTTATTCGGATAATTAGCAAGGATAAGCGCAACCTTGCGATCGCGAACCGAAGTTTGTTTTAACTGTACCCAACTCGCCGCAAGTTCGGCAACAAAATTTACGCGATCGCTTCTCGGCTGATACGTTACAACCTCCGTCTCTAACGCTGCATTCCAAACTTGAACTGACTTAAAAGAAATCGCTCGCGTAATGACTCGTCCATCTACTTCCGGCAGCGCCACATTCATCGCCATATCCCTCGGACTTAACCCCTGAAAACTCTCTGCCCACTGTTCCTCCGTTCCGCCACTTAAAATTACTTGCAGCACCGGAATATTTATCTGCTGCCAAAGTTGCGGCTGTTCTTCAGTATCGATTTGCAATAGAGAAAAGCTCGTTGTATTGAGGAGTAATTCAATCCCGTTTAAGTAAGAAGAAAGTTCCCTTTGAATCTCGCGATCGCGTAATGAAGAAACAAACACCGGAATCGGTTCCAAATTTTGCTCTATTAAAGCTTGACAAAGCCCCTCAATAGGTGTAATGTTACCTGCTAAATAATGAGCGCGATAAAATAGTAAACCGACCTTACCCCGGTCGGGTGCATCCTGACGTTCCGATCGTGCGTAACGATAAAAGCCAATGCGAGGCACTTCTTGGGGAGACGGCGGATTGTAGCTCGTATTCAAACAAAGATCGGTAACAAATTGCAGCATAGCGGTATAGTTTTCAACTCCGCCTTCCACCAAATACTGCCAAACGCGATCGCACTTCGCCAGCGCTAAGGTAGAATGACTCATCAAAGTCGGATCCGCGCGATCGTCCCCCGGCAAAATCAATAAAGCCGCGCCTGTTTCCGCCGCAACTTCCTTCACCACTTCCAACCCATACGACCAATAAGAACGTCCCCCCAACAAGCGCAAAATAATAACCTTTGCCTTGCTTAAAACCGTCTCTGCATAAGTATCGATGCTGAGTTGCTGCTGAAGTTGTAAAAGATTGGCACAGCGAATCGCAGGAAACCCTTCAGGAAGATGAGAAATTGCCGCCGCCAAAGTTTGAATATCCGTATCCGCCGCCGTCAGAAATACAATCGGTGCGGCAGTTTGTTCGATAAAAATAACGCCTTCTGCATTGGGGTTCCAACCTCCCGGCGTGGCAGCAATTCGGTGCATGGTTTTAGGAATAAAAACTGTATAATAGGAAGAGATAGTACCGCTTTCTTTTACGCTTCTACTGAACTCCTACTCGCCTGCCGCATTCAAGACAAAGTTGTATAATTGCTCGCTAACTCTAAACTCAACTTCATTAATTAATCGATCCATTAAAGGCTTAATTGCTAAAATTAAGCCTTTTCTCTTCGCCTCCAATAGAACTCCTAAAACACCAGTTAAATTAATCCCATACTGGCTTGCAATCTTTCTGCCAAAGCGTTCATCTATAATTAAAAAGTCTGCTTTTAATTCCATCGCCAAAATAATTGCTTCTGCCTCCCCGGCATCTAATTCCGAGCGAAGGGCTTCAACTTGACGAAGATCGTAAACTTGCTGAGTCTCAATCCACGCTAAGCTTTGAACTTCAGATGCACCCGGTACTGTTCGCTCGATACAGACCATTTCACGATAAACGGCTTGGGGAATAATTACTCTACCATAGAGTTGTCGAAGAATATCTAGCTGACCGATACCTGCTAAACTTGTAATTGGTGAAGTATCGCTGACAACAATCATAATCTTCCAAGCTCTCTTAGCGTTTTCAGATCGGACTCAAAATCTTCGACATCATAGTTAATCGTTAAACCGCGTTTGCCGAGTTCTCGACGAAATTCAATAAGATTCATTCCCAACCATTGACAAGCTCGCCCGCTACTGATTTTTTCTTGCTTGTAAAGCATAATTGCTATTTCCAGAGCGAGTTCTGCTGGTGACATTTTTGTAGCTGCAACAATATCTTTTGGAATCAGAACATCCATTTCAATCCTCCTGTTTTTCAAGACAAATATTGTGCTAATAGTTTCGATCGCGGTAACGTAGCTTGCGCTAAATCGCACGACGATGCTTTTAATTTAGCGAATTTGGTCGAGAACAATTCGACCTTAATTTTTCCTAAGAGTGTGTACCACAATTGTAGGGTATAGCACTGCTATGCCCTACGCCCATTCAACGCAGCACGAACCGCCGAATCAGAATGCTAACGACTTCTCCGGGTTGAGTGCTAGGTTGCAGGGGACTCCAATCGCTCGCTGGTGCAAATCCCAAACGATGCAGCTTGTGGATGGTGTGGGTTACGCCTGCGGGAGAACCGATAAGGATGGTTTTGACGGTTTCGCGTTGGGGTAAGGGGACAAACGTCGTATCGCTGCTAGGAGTCGCAGTGGTTGCGGGCGGTTGGGTTAAAAAGCCGATCGTCATGGCGGTTAAATAGCTCTTCAAGGGTAACTACATTTATGTAGTGAATCCATGATAACTCATAACCGCATTTATGTAGTGATTTACGCCTTAGCCGTCCTCTGACCGAAAATAATGGGATACAGAGCTACGCCCTTCTAGGGCGGATGCCTGATGGTAGGATAAAGGCATCCGCCACACAGTCAGAGACTCGCGCCAAGAGCGGAGGAACCTGTCTCGCAATGGGCGTAATTTCCTGGGAAAGTTTTGGCTCCAAGGGAGCAGAAAGAATTTTCTCATACAGCGGTGGGGCGCATCGCCGTGAATTTTGGTGAGGGTAAAGTCATTAGACTCCCTACGATCCAAGAATCCTCGCATCTTTAGGGCGAGGAGCCGTCAAAGGATTAGGGTTATGGGACGAGCCGGTAAAGCCCTCAAGCAGGTGCTAATAGAGTACAAAATCAGTCAAAATAAACTTGCGATCGCGTTAGATGTTCGAGGTTCGGTTGTTTATCGTTGGTTTCACGAGCAAGTCGATCCGACGGGCGATACGATCGCGCAAATCGTGCGAGCGTTGCGAAAGCTAAATCCGGAAGCAGCGGAATTATTTGTGCGGTTATATTTGAGCGAATTATTAGAAGAAGAAGAGGACACATAATTTAAAGGCAATGCGATCGCGCTTTAACAAAAAAACATCATTTCTGCATTGAAAGACTATCGATCGACCTTTTTTTAAGAACTGTAGAGACGTTGTATACAACCCACATTCCGCACGACAAAAAGTAGTTGCTCTGTGCGACAGGTGAGAGGGAGTAGGAGTCAAGTCCCCTGATGAGGGAAAATGAAATCATGGCACTGTAGCTTATTGACCACTCAAAGATGAATTCCCCC